>CAZCBO010000208.1:0-5236 GCA_964496825.1 uncultured Acidimicrobiaceae bacterium | reverse complement strand
GTTCCTGGCGACGGCGACGTCGGAGCAGTAGAACGCCACGACCCCGACGGGGATCCGCACATCCGGGACCGCACCGGTCGTTCCGAACGCGGCGGCTACCACCGAGCTGATCACCACGACGTACGCCAGCACGGGTGCCCGCAGCCGCCCGGTGACGTGGGGCCCCAGCCAGCGCCAGAGGAAGATCGCGACGACGAGCACTGCAATACCGGCGCCCACCAGCCAGGCGGCGTCGATGCCGCGGACCGCGAAGCCGGCCCCGTATGCCAGGTGGGCGCCCAGGAAGGAGGCGATTCCGGCGAGGAACGGGGCTCCGGGCCCGAAGGTCAACAAGAGATCCCCTACCCAGGACAGGATCAGCGCGGCGAGCACGAACCGTCCGTAGCGGGTGCTCGCAGCTCCCGCGCTCAGCGCCACGAGGATGAACCCCGTCGAGGCGGCCATCTTGATGGTCCTGCCGGCGGCCGGCGTTCCCCCATACACGCTCCACACCAGCGCGGCGACGAGGATCGCCGTCACGACGACGAGCAGCGGGGTCATTCAGGCGTGGATCGGTGGCCGTCGATCGGCCCAGGGCCGCGCCGACTCGAGCTGTCCGGCGAGGGCGAACAGCGTGGCCTCATCGCCGAACCGTCCCAGGAAGTGTGAGCCCACCGGGAGACCCCCTTCGGTCCAGTACAACGGAACCGACATCGCCGGCAGCCCGGAGAAGTTCGCCAGCGGGGTGAACGCCACGTAGCGGGTGAGCAGCTCGACCAGCTCGGGCCAGGGGAGCGTCTGATCGATCGTCCCGAGCCGGACCGGCGGCGACCCGAGGACGGGAGTGAGCAGCACGTCATAGGTCTCGAGGAACCGCCCCGCGGCGTGAGCGATCTCCTGCAGCGCGACCTGAGCGTCGAGAAGGTCGGCGGGTGTCCGTTGCGATGATCGTTTGGCGAGGGCGTGGGTGAAGGGCTCGAAGGCCGCACCCTCGGCGTCGCGGGTGACGATGCGGCCGATGAGCCGGATCGTGCGCAGATCGCCTGCGTATCGACGCAACGCTGCAACGCGAGAATCGAGACGCTCGGCTCCATCGAGGACGAGCTTGAAGGCATGCTCTGCGAGGGCGGCCCACTCGGCGAGGAATGCCTCGGCCATGATCGACCCGTCGAGCTCGGGAGCCGCCTCGGTCACGTCGTGTCCCAGACCGGCGAGCAACTCGGCGGTCTCGCCGACCGCGGCCGCGCAGTCGGGGTGGACCCTGATGCCCCTGAAGTCGCGGACCGAATAGGCGACGCGCAGCCGGCCGGGATCGGAGCCGGCCGCCTCCAGGAAGCTTCGGCCGGGTTTCGGCGCCCAGTACTCCTCGCCGGGAACCGGCCCCTGGATCGCGTCGAGGAACGCAGCCGAGTCACGAACGGTCCTCGTCAGCGCCCCGTCGACCGAGAGCAGATCGCTGGAGATGGCAGGATGCCGGGGAGTCCGGCCCCGCGAAGGCTTCAAGCCGAACACACCGCATGCCGAGGCGGGGATTCGGATCGACCCACCCCCGTCGCTGCCCTGGGCGAGGGGCAGGATTCCGGCGGCGACGGCGGCGGCCGCACCGCCGCTCGAGCCTCCGGAGGATCGCTCGAGATCCCACGGATTCCGGGTCGGCCCGTGGAGCGCGGGCTCGGTCGTGGGGAGCAGTCCGAGTTCCGGGGTGTTGGTCCGACCGAGGTCGATGAACCCAGCCGCGTGGATACGGTGGCGGAGCTCGCTGGTGACGTCGGCGACGAAGTCCCTGAAGAACACCGAGCCAAAGGTGACCGGGCTCTCCTCCTCGGTGACGAGGTCCTTGATGAGGATGGGGACACCGGCGAACGGCCCGGTCTTCGTCTCCTCGAATGCCTCCTTGCGAGCCGCTTCGAGGCGATCGTGGACGATCGCGTTGAGGGCGGGGTTGAGCGCCTCGATCCGCTCGGCCGCCGCCTCGACCAGCTCTGCGGGGTGGACCTCGCCGGCGGCGACGAGCTCCGCCAGTCCGACGGCGTCGTAGTGGTCGTACTTCGGAAAGGGATCCACGCCTGCCCCCTAGGAGCGCCCGACGATGTAGTCGATGGCCCCGAGCAACCGCTCGACGTCATCGGGATCGATGTTGGGGAAGGTGGCGATGCGCAGCTGATTCTGGGCGATCTTGCGGTAGCCGAGCACGTCGACGATGCCGTTCGCAGCGAGGTGCGCGGCGACATCTGCAGCCGACACGGCCTCATCGACGTCGATCGTCACCACGGTCGGGCTGCGGAAGCTCTCCTCGACCACGAACGGGGCGGCGTAGCTCGAGGCTTCTGCCCAGTCGTAGATCAGCGAAGAGGACGTCTCGACCCGCTTCTGAGCCCAGGCGAGACCCCCCTGGGCGTCGAGCCAGGCGATCTGGTCGGCGAGGAGAAACAGCGTCGCCAGGGCCGGTGTGTTGTAGGTCTGGTTCTTGCGAGAGTTCTCGACGGCGAGCTGGAACGACGTCATCGGCGAAATCGTCCGTTCGGCGGCGAGCCGCTCGGCGCGTCGGAGCGCCGCCGGCGAGGTGAGGGCGACCCACAGGCCTCCCTCCGACCCGAAGGCCTTCTGTGGCGAGAAGTAGTACGCGTCGAAGGTGAGCGGATCCACGGTGACCGCGCCGGCGGCCGACGTGGCGTCGACGAGCACGAGCGCCTCGGATCCCTCCGGTCGCATCAGGGGAGCCATCACCCCCGTCGAGGTCTCGTTGTGGATCAAGCCGTAGCTGTCGATGCCCTCGTCGGGAATCGGTGCGGCTGCGGAGCCCGGCGGGGCACTGATGATGACCGGGGCCTCCAGATGGCTCATGCCGGCGACCACCGCGGCGAACTTCGACGAGAACTCGCCGATGCTGATGTGCTGGCTGCGTCGTTCGATCAGCGAGTGCGCGGCCACCTCCCAGAACAGGGTGGCGCCGCCGACACCGAGGACCACTTCGTATCCGTCCGGCAACTCGAAAAGCCCGGCGAGCCCGGACTGGACGTCGGCGACGACGCTTCGCACCCCCTGGCGGCGGTGGCTGGTGCCCAGGTAGCGATGGGCGACGGCGGCCAAGCGGTCCACGGCATCGTCGCGCACCAGACCGGGCCCGGAGCCGAAGCGGCCGTCGGCGGGTACGAGGTGCTCGGGGAGGACGATCGAATCGGTCATGTGCCTATCGTGCGGTCAAGAGGGTAATGACCCCGCGAAGGGTGGAAGTATGAGCGGGTCTGCCGGAGAGATCGCGGCGGGGCTCTCGCAGCGTGCGAACCGTTTGGAGCCCTCGGCGACGCTTGCGATCAACACCGAGGCGCTGCGGCTGCGCGCCGCCGGCGAGGCGGTCATCTCCTTCGGTGCCGGTGAGCCGGACTTCCCGACCCCCGACCACATCGTCGATGCCGCGATGCTGGCGATGAAGGATCCGGCGATGCATCACTACACGGCCTCGGCCGGGCTTCCCGATCTCAGGGCGGCAGCGGCAGCCGCCCACCGCCGGGACGGCCTGGAGCTGGACCCGGGCCAGATCGTGGTCACCAACGGGGCCAAGCAGGCGGTGTTCACCGCCTTCCAGGTGCTGCTCGACCCCGGGGACGAGGTGCTGATCCCGGCTCCGTACTGGGTGACGTACCCGGTGGCTGTGGCGCTCGCCGGTGGCGTTCCCGTGTACGTGCCGACCGACGACGCCTCGGGCTTTGCCGTTACGGTCGAACAGCTCGAACAGGCACGCACCGCCCGCACGAAGGCGATCCTGTTCGTGTCACCGTCGAATCCCACCGGCGCCGTCTACGCAAGGGATCGGATGGAGGCAATCGGGCAATGGGCAGCGGACCACGGGCTCTGGGCCGTCACCGACGAGATCTATCACCGGCTCATCTACGGCGATACCCCGTTCTTCTCGCTGCCCGCGGTCGTGCCGGACCACGCGGAGCGGACCGTCGTCATCAACGGTGTGTCCAAGACCTACGCCATGACCGGCTGGCGGGTGGGATGGCTGGCCGGGCCCGCTCCGGTAGCCGAGGCAGCGATCCGTCTGCAGAGTCACGTCTCGTCGAATGTCTCCAACGTCTCGCAGGCAGCGGCCCTCGCCGCCCTCACCGGGCCCGACGAGCCGGTCGAAGCGATGCGAAGAGTGTTCGACCGGCGACGCGCAACGATGGTCGAGATGCTCAACGGCGTTCCCGGCATCGTGTGTCCCAACCCGGGCGGAGCCTTCTACACGTTCCCCAACGTGACCGGGATGCTGGGCGTCGACCTCTCGGGACGGTCGGCGGCGTCGTCACTGGAGCTCGCCTCCCTGCTCCTTTCCGAGATCAAGATCGCGGTGGTGCCCGGAGAGGCATTTGGCGCGCCGGGTTACCTTCGAATGTCGTTTGCCCTCGCCGATGAGGACCTCGAGGAGGGGCTCACCCGCCTTCGCGAACTCGCCGGCTGAGCAAGTCGAGCTCGCTGACGACACGCTCGAACCCCAGGGATCCGGGCCGCACGATGTCGTCGTGATCGACGTCCTCGAGCTCGTGGTAGATGACCTCGTCGCCGCTATCGGCGGCGTGGCCGGCGAATTCCCTGCTCATGGCCACAGGGACGACGGCGTCGGCGTCGCCGTGCATGATCAGGAGCGGGACTCCGATCGGAACCAGGGCATGCGGAGAGGCCGCCGCATATCGGTCGCGAACCTCCTCGGGCGATCCGCCGAGATATGCCGTCACGGCGCCGCCGCCGAGGTCTTCTGCCTGCGCCGTCTCGAGGTCGGAGATCGCGGCGAGGGCGGCGACGGCTGCCGGGCGGACGGGTCGGGCGGCCGATGCCGCGACCATCGCCAGCTGGCCTCCCGCCTCGAGGCCGACGGCGACGATCTGGTCGAGGTCGACCGCTTCACGCAGCTCGAGCTGCTCCAGGGCGTCGATGGCGGCGATGGCATCTTCGGTTGCCGCCGACCACTCGACCTCGGGTCCGACCCGGTACCCGGCGTTCCAGGTCGCCCACCCGTCGCGGCTCAGCTCGACCGCGGCGCCGTCGAGAACGTCCCGACCTCCGGTGGCGCTCCAGAATCCGCCGTGGAGCAGCACCGCCACCCGATGCGGCCCCCTGCCCTCGGGCAGCCGGAGATCGGCAACCTGGTCGGGATGGGAGCCGTAGGCAATGGTCTGAGTCGGCCACTCTCGTCGCCAGAAGGCGTGCCAGATCGCATCGCGGTATCCCTCGACGCCGCGACCGAAGATCGACGCGACGCAGACTTCGGCGA
>CAZCBO010000207.1:0-5243 GCA_964496825.1 uncultured Acidimicrobiaceae bacterium | reverse complement strand
AGCTTCTCCTCGATGGACACGCACTCGACCTCGTTGCGCTCGCCAGGGGCGCCCTCTGCGTCGGGGAGGAACTTGGGCACGATGAAGCACGAGATGCCCTTGGTGCCCGGAGGCGCGTCGGGCACCCGGGCCAGCACGAGGTGGACGATGTTGTCGGCGAGGTCGTGCTCGCCCCAGGTGATGAAGATCTTCGACCCGTTGAGCCGGTACGTCCCGTCGTCGCTCGGTGTGGCACCGGTGCGGATGGCGCCGAGGTCCGATCCCGCCTCGGGCTCGGTGAGCACCATCGTCCCGGTCCACTCAGCGGTAATCAGCTTCTCGAGGAAGGTGTGGCGGAGGTCGTCGCTGCCGAAATCCCGCAGCAGGGTGATCGCCGATCCGGTGAGCATCGGGTTCAGAGAGAAGGCCAGGTTGGCGGTGACGAACATCTCGGCGATGGCGAATCCCACCGTCTCGGGGAACCCGTGACCGCCGAACTCGACGGGTCCGGTGACCGCGCTCCATCCTGCATCGACGTACTGGCCCCACGCTTTCTTGAACTCGTCCGGCGTCGTCACCGATCCGTCGGCGAACTGGGCGCCGATCGTGTCACCGGCGCGGTTGGTGGGAGCCACGACCTCGGACATGAACCGTCCGGCCTCATCGAGGGCTCCGTCGATCGTGTCGCGGTCGACGTGCTCGTACCCCGGATAGGCGATGATCTCGTCGATCCCCACGATGTGGTCCAGGACGAGCTTGATGTCACGCAGCGGCGGGGCGTACTCGGCCATGGGGCGAGGATAGGCGGTGCCGGAGGATCCGATGCTTGGGTCAGGAAGCCTCGTCGTCGGTCTCGGCCACTTCATCCTGCGGATCGGACAGCACCCTTCTGACGTCCAGGGCGAAGTCGATCGACCGGGCATCGGCCCACCAGGAATGCTCGCTCAACCAAGCGTCGATGAGCGCCACGGCTTCGATGCTCCGGTCTTGGACTTCGGTGTCTGTGGTGGTCGTCATCGCTACCGAAGGGTACGGCGTAGGCTGCTCTACTCCTAGTTATCGACCCGGAGATGACCATGCCTAAGCGTCTGCTGCTGATCCTCGCCGTCGTCCTGGCGGTCGTAGTTGCCGCGTGTGGCTCCGAGGGAGAAGCCGGCGCCGAGCCCGATGCAGAGGCGGGTGGGCTCGTGGTGCAGGACGGTGACCTGGTCGAGGTGCACTACGTAGGGACGCTCGATGATGGATCTGAGTTCGACTCGTCGCGTCAGGCTGGCAGGGAGCCGTTGGTGTTCACCGTGGCCTCGGGGCAGGTGATTCCCGGCTTCGATGATGCCGTGCGCGGGCTGAAGGTGGGTGAGACGAGGATCTACACGATGCCGCCGGAGGACGCCTATGGCCTTCGGTCGGAGGACAACATCGTCGAGGTTCCCTACGGGCCCTCGCAGAGCGACGTCCAGGTCGGCGATCGGGTCTTCCTCAACACCGGGGATGCCGCGATCGTCCTCGAGGTGAAGGAAGAGACGGTCATACTCGATGCCAACCACGAGCTTGCCGGTGAGAGTCTCACCTTCGAGGTCGAGATCATCTCGATCACCAGGCCCGAGGAAAGCGAGTAGGACTACCAGGCGATCTCGCCGGTGACGTGTGACACGGTCGACCCTCCCACCCAGATTTGTGATTCATCGCTGGTGATGAAGATGCGCCCCGCTCTGCCGAGGATCGTCCCCTGAGCGGCAACGTACGAGCCGGAGGCGCGGCCGTTTCCGATCAGCCATTGGGCAAGGGAGGCGTTGAGGCTTCCCGTCACGGGATCCTCGACCAGTCGGCCTCGGTCATCCGAGAAGAAGGCGCGGACTTCGAAGTCGATCTCACCGCCGGGGTGGGGGCCGATGACGCCGATGTCGATGCCGTCCTCTCCGGGGAAGGGCCCGGTGGCGGGCTTCAGCGCCAACACGGCCAGATGGCTCTGCAGCAGGACACCCGCCCATCCGGGACCGTTGTCGACCCACTCCGCAGCGACCACGTCGTCGCGGCCGATCCCGAGGATGTCGAGGATCCCACGCAGGTAGACGTCATCGATGGGTCCGCTCCGCAGCAGCGGCGGCGCGGCGAACGACAACCGGTCGCGGTCGCGCCGCAACTCGACGAGGCCGATGCCGCACTCCTGGACGATCAAATCGTTCTTCGGAATGCCGCCCGCGTCGAGCCATGCGTCGCAGCTCCCGAGGGTCGGGTGCCCGGCAAACGGGAGCTCTCCCCGCAGGGTGAAGATTCGGACCCGATAGTCGGCTCGTTCGTCGCGCGGAGGGAGCAGGAAAGCGGTCTCGGAGAGGTTGAGCCACCGCGTGATCGCGTGCATCTCCTCGGAGGTGAGCCCTTCGGCATCGTGGACGACGGCGAGCGGATTGCCGGAGAACGCTCCGGATCCGAACACGTCGACGATCGCAAAGGTCCGGCTCATCGGCCCACCGCCATGACGAGCTTCCCGATGACGCCGCCTTCGGGTGCTGGGTCCGAGCCGTATTCGTCGTAGGCCTTCATCGGTCTCCGGTTCGGAACGTTATCGCCGAAGGCGGCGCAAGACCGCTGCCGCTACTCCGAGTCGAAGTCCCCCAACCACAGGCGACGGAACTCCCGGCTCCTCTCGAGGAGCTCGTCGGCGGTACCAACGGCCTCGATGCGGCCGTCGCGCATGACAATCACCTTGTCGGCGCGCTGGAGCGCCGGCCTGCGGTGTGAGACCACCAGGGCAGTTGCTCCTCCGGTATCGGTGAAGAGGCGATCCCACAGTGCCTGCTCGGTCTCGACGTCGAGGGCACTCGACAGGTCGTCGAACACAAACAGCTCCGGCTGGCGCGCCAGCATCCTGGCCGCCGCCGACCGTTGTACCTGGCCTCCGGAGAGCCTGACCCCTCGCGGTCCGACCATCGTCTCGAGGCCTTCCGGCATGTCGGCCAGGTCGTCCTCCATGGTGGCGGTGTAGATCGCCTGCTGGAGCTCCTCGTCGCCCACCGGATGCCCGAGGAGCAAGTTCTCCCTGAGCGTGAGGGAGAACAGCCGCGGCACCTGCGGCGTGTAGGCGGTGCGGGGCGGGATCATGAAGTGCGCCGGATCGTCTACGACGGCGCCGTTCCACCAGACCGAACCCGAATCCGCCGGCAGGAGGCCGAGGATCGCACGGAGCAGCGTCGTCTTGCCCGAACCGATGCGTCCGGTGACGACGACGAAGTCGCCCTCGTGTACATCGAGGTCGACGCGGTCGATTCCGGCACCGGATGTCGGGTACCGGTACGTCAAGTTGCGGGTGGACAGCAGGGGCGCTCCGTTGGGAGACACCACCGAGATATCGGCGGCGGTCGCCGGCACCGGGGCCTCGGCGTCGAGATCGTACGGCTCCACGAGGTCCTCCCAGCCGGCGCCGCGCATCAGGCCGAGCATTCGCTCAGAGGACACCGAGGCCTGCTTGAGCCTGGCGATGTACATGCCCAGGAAGTAGGTCGACTCGGTGACACCGCCGAGCAGGAATACGAACAGGCTGAACTCGCCGACGGTGAGCCCTGCGCTCCCACCCTGGGCAAGGGAGCCTGCCGCCAGCACGAGGATGAGCCCGGTTCCGATGCTCACCGTGTTGCGGAAGACCGCCTCGAGCGCGGCGGTGAAGGTGCGGTCGCGCACCATCATCGTGCGGCGCACGTCGTTGAGCTCGTTGAAATGCTCGACCATGTGCGTTTCGGCGCCGGCAACCTTGACCGACTGCACCGAGCCGAACGCCTCACCGAGGAACCCGGTGATCGCCTCCGTCGAGTCCCGCGCCGCCCGCCGGTAGCGCCGCACGGTGGACCCGGTCCTGCTGACGATCAGGATGACGACCACGAGTGGGGCGAAGACGACGAGCGTGATCAGGGGATCGATGAAGAACAACACGACGATCGACACCGCCGCAGAGACCAGCGAACCCACCAGGTCGACGGTGAAATCGGCGGCTTCGAGGGTGTGCTCGACGTCGTCTCTGAAGCGCGACACGACCTCGCCGGGCGTCTCTTCGATCGACTGGGCGCCCGGTAGCGAGAAGATCCAGGCCAGCATCACGCTGCGCAACCCGGCGCCCATCCGGAACAGGAACTCCGAGTGGAGGCGCATGCCGGTGAACACGAGCGCGATCCGCGCTGCGACGTATCCCCACATGGCGGCGACCAGCGTCCACACGTTCCACCCCGCGGTCTCGTCGGTCAGCGAGTCGAAGAAGGCCATCCCGATCAAGCCGGCGATGATCGGCATCGTCCACAGCGTCACCCACACGATCAGGCTGAAGCCGTAACGGACGGGCTGGTTGCGGATGAGCGACCAGACGATGCGACCGATCGGGATGTCGCGGGGGGTCGTCATGCGAGCACCTCCTCCATCCCGGTGGCGAGCAGTTGCGAGAGCCGTGAGTCGGGGTCCGCGGCCAGCGCCGCCCGTTGTCCGTGCTCGACGACGCGCCCGTGGTCGAGGATGAGGATGTCGTCGGCACGGATCACGGTGCCCAGCCGGTGGGCGATGATGATGCCGGTCCGGTCTTCGAGCAGGTGGTCGACGGCGCGCTCGATGAGGGCCTCGGTGGCGGGGTCGAGGCGCGACGACGCCTCGTCGAGCACGACGATCCCAGGGTCCTTGAGGAAGATTCGCGTGAAGGCGAGCAGCTGCGCCTGCCCGGCGGACAGGCCACCGCTTCCCGACTCGAGGACGGTGTCGAGGCCGTCGGGGAGCGTCTCCAGCCATTCCTCGAGCTCCAGCCGACGGATCGCCTCCAGGATCTTGTCGTCCGGGATCGAGCGATCGAAGAACGTGAGGTTGTCGCGGACCGAGGCCCGGAAGAGCTGAACGTCCTGGGTCACCATCCCGACCCGGCTGCGGAAGTCGTCGACGTGGGCATCCCAGGTGGACACGCCGCCGAGGCGCACCACACCGGTCTGCGGCTCGTACAGCCGGGTGATGAGCCGCGCGATGGTCGACTTGCCGCTGCCGGTCCTGCCGAGCAGGCCGACGATCCTGCCCGGGGCGATATCGAAGCTGACATCGTGAAGCACCATCTCGTCGCTCTCCCCGTTGTCGTCTCGATAGGCGAACTCCACCTGATCGAACGTCACCCCGAGTGGTCCGACCGGCACCGGGATGTCGCCCTCCGGCTTGAGCTGAGTGGTCGTGGTCAGCAGCTCGCCCACGCGGTCGATGGCGGCGCTGGCTTTCTGCAGATCCTCCAGCTGGTTGCGGATCTGGTCCAT
>CAZCBO010000206.1:0-5259 GCA_964496825.1 uncultured Acidimicrobiaceae bacterium | reverse complement strand
TCGGTGTGGCATGGCTCGCCGGCACCGACGGAACGTGCCGGTTCTGCACCTCGGGTCGGGAGAATCTCTGTGAGCGAGCGACGTTCACCGGTTGGGATCGCGACGGGGGGTTCGCCGGCACGATGACGGCCCGCGCCGACTTCACCTATCCCCTACCCGACGGACCCGATGCCGCTGCCCTGGCCCCGCTGTTGTGCGGTGGGGTCATCGGGTACCGGTCACTGAAGTTGTCCGAGGTGACGCCGGGCGGACGCCTCGGCCTGTTCGGTTTCGGGGCGTCGGCGCTCCTCGCCATCCAAGTTGCGGTGCACTGGGGTTGTGAGGTGTTCGTGGCAACGCGTTCGTCGACGGAGCAAGACCGAGCCCGAGACCTCGGCGCCGTCTGGGCCGGCGGCTATGACGAGCCCATCCCGGAGCGACTCGACGCGGTGGTCACCTTCGCCCCGGTCGGCGAGGTCGTATTGAGGGCCCTGCGAGCCCTCGATCGTGGCGGTACCGTGGCCATCAACGCCATCCATCTCGACCGTGTCCCCGAGTTCCCGTATCGAGACCTCTGGTGGGAACGCCGGGTCCGCAGCGTTGCCAACTTCACGCGGGCCGATGCGGTGGAGTTCCTGGCTCTGGCCGACGAGATCCCGATCCGGACGGTGACGACCGTCTACGACCTGGCGCGGGCGAACGAAGCGCTGGCCGACCTCGAGGCGGGCAAGGTTGCCGGAGCCGCCGTCCTCACCATGTAGGCCGATCGGTCAGCAACAGCTCCACCATCCGCTCGGCCCGCCGCACCCGGGTCTCGGAGTTCACGGCGTCGGCAACATGGCTCGCGTACTCGCGTTGGTGTGAGGGTGACAGCGCGTCGAAGACAGCCCGGGCTTCCGGGCTGGCATCGAGGGCCGTCGCCAGTTCATCAGGGATGTCCATGGTCGCGATCAGTCTCGCACTCATGCTGCGTCGATGGAGTCCCGAACACCGTGCCGACGGTCGCGGATTCGAGCAGCCGGGCCGGTCGGGTCCGAGTTCTCGTACGCTACGTTCCGACATGACAACGGCCATCCCTCCCGCAGGAACGGTCACCCTGTTCTTCACGGACATCGAAGGCAGCACTCGCCTCTGGGAGGGTCAGCCGGTGGCCATGCGTGCCGCGCTCGAGCGGCACAACCAGCTCCTGCTCGCCGCCATTGCAGACCACGGTGGCTATGTGTTCTACACCGGAGGCGACGCCTTCGGGTCTGCGTTCTCCGCGCCCTCGGACGCGTTGGCAGCAGCGATCGAAAGCCAGCAACGCTTGCAGGCCGCGGACTGGCCGGACGAGACCGGCCCCCTGCGGGTGCGGATGGCACTCCACACGGGTGAGCCAGAGTCTCGTGATGGCGACTATCTGGGTCCGCCGGTCAACCGCGTCGCTCGGTTGCTGTCGGCGGGACACGGGGGACAGATCCTGTTGTCGCTGGCAACCGAAGAGCTCGTGCGCGACGCCTTGCCGGATGGGACGGGCCTTGTTGGGCTCGGCCAACACCGCCTGAAGGATCTGTTTCGCTCGGAGACGATCTTCCAGGTAATCCGACCTGATCTCCCGAACGAGTTCCCACCCCTGGTGACACTCGACTCATTGATCACCAATCTGCCCCCACAGGCGACGCCGTTCATCGGCCGACAACGAGAACTGGCCGAATTGACCGAGCTCCTCAGGCGTGACGAGGTGCGGCTGGCGACACTCACGGGGCCGGGTGGCATCGGCAAGACACGCCTGTCTCTACAGGTGGCGGCGGACCTGTTGGGTGATTTCGAGGACGGCGTGTTCTTCGTGGACTTGGCACGGATAGCGGACAGCGACCAGGTCACGAATGCGATTGCCGGCACCCTGCGAGTGACCGAAGTGGGCGACGAAAGCTTGCTCGACACCCTGACTCGCTTCCTACACGAGAAGCAGATCCTGTTGGTCCTCGACAACTTCGAGCACGTGATCGAGGCCGCTCCCGTTGTCGGCACCCTGATCGGCAGCGTCCCCGACTTGAAGATCATGACCAGTTCGCGCGAGTCACTTCGCGTCTACGGCGAGAATGAATACCCGGTGCCGCCTCTGAGTCTGCCAACGGATTCCGGGCGCCGGTCGGTTGCAGTGATCTCACAGTACGAGGCGGTTGCGCTGTTCATCCAGCGCGCCAAGGCGACACAACCCGACTTCGAGGTCGACGACGAGAACGCCCCGGCAGTTGCTGAGATCTGCACCCGTTTGGACGGGCTGCCGCTGGCGATAGAACTCGCGGCTGCTCGGGTGCGTCTGTTCGAACCGGAGATGCTGCTGGCACGGCTGTCGGACAGCCTCAGAACCCTCACCGGAGGGGCACGCGACCGGCCCGGCCGGCAGCAGACCATACGCAACACCATTGCATGGAGCTATGACCTGCTCGATGACGACGAACAGGCGCTGTTCGCTCGGCTCGCCGTCTTCCGAGGCGGACGAAGCATCGAAGCCATAGAAGCCTTGTGCGGCCCGGGTTTGGTCATCGATGTGCTGGATGGCTTGGAATCGCTGCTGAACAAGAGTCTCCTCCGTCGTGAGAGGAGCTCCGAGGACCAACCACGTTTCGTGATGCTCGAGACGATCCACGCCTTCGCCGACGAACGGCTCGCCGAGACCGATGAAGCAGAACTGCTGCGTCGACTTCATGCCGAGTACTTCACGGAAATGGCAGAACGGGCCAGTGGTCGGCTGACCGGGCACGAGCAGGGCATGTGGCTCGACCGACTCACCGAAGACTACGAGAACCTGCGCAAGGCGATGGACTGGACTCTGAGCGGGGGTGACGTCCAGATGGGCCTGCGGCTGGTGGGAGCATTGGGTGGCTACTGGCGATACCGATCCCGGTTGCACGAAGGTCAACTCTGGCTTCGACGTGCCCTCGACCTTGCCGACCAGGCACCCGACTCGGTCCATGGGCAGTTGCTGATGTCGGGAGGGTTCATCGCGTTTTCACTACACGACCCGGCCGAGTCCAGGCGCCTCTACGAAGCGGCACTCCGGATCGAGCGCAGACTGGGCAACCAATCCGAAGAGGCCAGCATCCTCATCAGCCTCGGCCTGACCTCGAGCGACTCGTCCGACGTCAGCCTCGAGACGACCGAGGAGGGCCTGGCGCTCGCGCGCCAGATCGGCGATAAGAGCGAAATAGCCCACGGCCTCAACGTCCTGGGGGAGATCCATCGGATCCTCGGCGACTATGTCGCGGCGAAGCGCGTGTACGAGGAGGCCCTTCCGATCACACGTGAGATCGGCCACAGCCTCCGGGAAGCGATGCTCATCGCCAACCTCGGCATCGTGGCCTTCAACCTGGGCGACCACGAGCAGGCGAGGGCACGATTCCGCGAGTCCTACCAACTCGGACTCGAAACGGGTAACGACTTCATCATTGCAGAGGGGTTGTTGTTCGGTGGCGGCATCGTGGGGGCTGCAGGACAGCCCGAGCGCGGGGTCCGTCTACTGGCGGCGGGTGCCGCACAGCAGTCTGCAATCGGTTCGCGCACACAGCCGGCCGACCAGTTCGAGCTCGACAAGCTCATTGCGCTGACTCGCGACCAACTGGACGACGAGACCTTCGACAGGCTGTGGGCAGAGGGAGCGTCCATGTCGCTCGATGACGCCATCGAAAGCTACCTGGGCGACGATCAGCTTGCTTCGCCCCACGAGGGGTGAGCTCGGCCGAGGCTGCGGTGCGGCCGGTGCTCGCTTGGGGGAGCGTGTCTCGCAGCAATCCCAGCCGGTACGGCCACCCGTATCAGACTTGGATTGCCTGGCGGGTGTCACTCGTTGGCGATGACCGCTCAGGGATGCCTCGGGGTTGAAATAGGGGGATACCCGATACCGCTCATCGCTGCTCGGAACCACGATAAGAGCATGAGAAACGACGGAGGCAAAGTCGATGACAACCATTCAACCTGCAACCGGGGCCCCAACCCCGACCCTCACCGATGAGGCGAAGAACTGGGCGGTGCTGAGCCACCTCTCGGCGTTCGTGATGTTCTTTGGAGTTCCCGCACTCGTCGGCCCGCTCCTGATCTGGCTGTTGAAGCGGGATCTCCCGTATGTCGATGACCAAGCCAAGGAGGCGCTGAACTTCAACATCTCGTTTCTGATCTACGGCATCGTCGCCGGGTTCCTGATCCTCTTCCTGATCGGACTCCTGCTCCTCCCGATCGTCTTCGTGACCTGGTTCGCGTTGGTGATCATCGCCGCCGTGAGGGCTGCGGCGGGAGAGCAGTACCGGTATCCATTCACGCTACGCCTCGTCAGCTGAACCTGATCGAATCATCAGCGGACGTTCAGCATCAGAATCGTCGTGTTGCTCACTCCCGAGGAGGTTGACGAGCCGGTCGCGATGAGTGTCGACCTCCGCCCACCCGGGGGCTCCGGTCCCCGAAGCGCAGTAGGAAAGTCCAGGCCGGAGATGTGGAGGGAGTGGATGCAGGTCGAGACTTGCGGCTGCCGAGGCCCGCCCATATGTGCCGAGTTGGCAGGGTGTGACGTTGGCCTCTGGCATCGGGTTGGCTTGGGTCCAAGGGTGAGATGTGGTTGCCGGTCGCCCCGCGGAGGGGGCCCGAAGTCGAGCGACGGGAGGTGAGGCATGCCCGACGAGCTCGACGACGCTCAGATTCGACGCGAACTCGGCGAGATCCTCGATTTCGAGCTGGTGCGCCGGCTCGATGCCGAGAAGCGGGAGCGGTCCGGGGTCGATGAGCCGTGGATCGTTGACCGCTTGGTGCGGATCGTCGGCTCGGCGTTGGAGGACACACCGCGACTGAACGCCCTCGGCGAGCCGGTGCGGGACCCGGAGACCGGGGAGCCGATGACCGACCCCCGGGACCTGACCAACGCCAATCGGGCGCTGGCGCAGCTGTCGAAGATCACCGGCCTCCACGTCGCCCGCACCGAGGTGGAGGTCGCCGGCGAAGTGGTCTACACCCTGACCCTGGACCGGGACCTCTCCACAGAGGCCGACGAATGACCCTCGACGAGCTCGAGGCCGAGCTGGCCGCCTTCGATACCGACCTGGCAGCTTGCGGGGTACAGACGGCGCTGCGGGTCCGGCTCTGTGACCGTGCCCGGTCGGTGGCGGTGCTCGGTCCCGACGACCCGGCCCGGTCGGTGGCGGTCCTGGCCTACCTGCTCGACGTGGCTGGGCTGTCGGAGGCGACGTGAAAGGCATCTTTGGAGTCCGGGCGGTTGCCGAGTGGGCCGGCGTCGATGGCCGCGACATCATG
>CAZCBO010000205.1:0-5272 GCA_964496825.1 uncultured Acidimicrobiaceae bacterium | reverse complement strand
CCACCAGCTGGTAGAGCAGCAGCAGGATCGCCGCGGTGGCGTTGATCGTCATCGAGGTCGTGACCGCACCGAGCGGTATCCCATCGAAGAGCCGGCGCATGTCGGCGATCGAGTCGATGGCCACGCCGACCTTGCCGACCTCGCCGGAGGCCATGGCGTGATCCGAGTCGTACCCCATCTGGGTGGGGAGGTCGAAGGCGACCGAGAGGCCGGTCTGGCCGGCGTCGAGCAGCGCGTGAAAGCGACGGTTGGTGTCGTCGGCATCGCCGAATCCGGCGTACTGGCGGATCGTCCACGGACGTTCGGTGTACATCGAGGCGTAGGGTCCCCGGGTGTACGGATACGAGCCGGGCTCGCCGAGCGCCGCCGCTGCGTCCCACCCTTCCAGGTCCCCTGGGCCGTACACCACCTGGTGTTCTTCCGAATCGCTCATCGCGATGCCTCTCGTATTTGGGGTGATTTCCTAAGCTCGCGAGCGGCTTGGATGCTACCTAGGGGGGACCGCCCCACCACGTGAGCATGGATCGCAACATCCACGAAGCACACCGCAGGGACCGCCGCCGCCGGCGCCTTCCCGCATTGCTGCTGCTCGTGATCCTCGTGATCGTCGGGGCGACCTGGATCGGCCTCTTCGGCTTCCTCGGCTCGACGGCGGCCATGGGGACCGCCGAGCAGCTCGAGGACCGATTCCTCTGTGACATCAGCGGCATGGATCTCACCTTCCCCGACGTGTCGCGCCTGTCGTCGGTCGTCACCAGCGACGGTGTCGAGCTGGGGAAGCTCTCCGAACGCAACAGCCAGCCAACCGCCCTCGACGACATCCCCGACGTCGTCGTCGCCGCCATCCTGTCCTCGGAGGACAAGAGCTTCTACGAGCACGACGGCTTCGACCCGATGGCTATCGTCCGGGGGATCATCGGCGGCGGCGAGAGCGGCGCCTCGACCATCACCCAGCAGGTGGTCAAGCAGAACTTCCTCAGCTCCGACCGCACCATCGAGCGCAAGATCTGCGAGATCCAGGTGGCCACCGAGCTGGAGCGCCGGTTCACCAAGGACCAGATCCTGGAGTTCTACGCCAACTCGGTCTTCTTCGGCTCCAATGCCTACGGCGTCACCGCGGCGGCCCAGGAGTACTTCAAGAAGCCGCTCGACGAGTTGACGGTCGCCGAGGCGGCGACCCTGATGACCCCGATCCGGAACCCGACCTTCTACCACCCGCGGGTGAATCCGCAGAACGCCCTCGACGCCCGCAACCGCACCATCGACGAGATGGTGGAGAACGGATTCATCACCGCCGCGGAGGGCGGGGAGGCCAAATCACAAACCCTCGGTGTCGTGCCCCACTCCGAACGCGAGGAGCTGGCCCCACAGGTGATGATCGCCGTCAGGCGGGCGCTTCTCGACGACGCCAAGAACCGGTTTGGCCTCGGCACCACCTACACCGAGCGCAAGCAGGCGGTGTTCGGCTGCCCGGCCGCCGACACCACATGCAGCGGCGGCGGCGGCCTCGAGATCGATGTCACCGTCAACTACGACTGGCAGAGTGAGGCCAACCGCATCCTCCGCACCTGGTACCGCTACGGCGAGGGCGGCCCCACCGGGGCGATCGCCATGGTGGAGAACGGAACCGGGGCCATCAGGGTGGTCGCCTCCGGTGTCGAGTACGGCACGGACCTCGCCGCAGGCGAGCGACCCTACGACCTCGCCATCGAGGGCCGGCGGCATGCCGGCTCCGCCTTCAAGCCCTACACCCTGGCCGCAGCCCTCGAGAACGGCCAGTCCGACGGGCTCCCGGTCACGCTCAACTCGTACTGGGACCGGCAGAGCCCTGCGCACATCGATTGCGGCTTCCCCTGCTCACCCGCCGGCAACACCTGGATCGTCGACAGCGGCATCAACCGGCCACACGATCTGCGCAGCCTGGAATCGGCGACGGTCTCGTCGACCAACTCCGTGTTCGCCAGGGTCATCGCCGCCGTGGGTCCCGAGCCGGTCGTCGAGATGGCGCGACGCCTCGGTATCCGCCAGTCCGACATGAAGCCGGTCTACTCGGTGACGCTCGGGGCGGCGTCGGTCAGCCCCTTGGAGATGGCGACGGCCTACTCGACCTTCGCCAACCAGGGCAGCTACATCGAGCCCTACCTCATCCAGCGGATCACCGACTCGGAAGGCAACGTGATCTACGAGCACGAGCCCAGTCCGGAACGGGTGCTCTCGCCCCAGATCGCCGCGGCGGTGACGACGACGCTGGAGAAGGTCGTCGCCGGCGGGACCGGCACCAGAGCGAAGATCGGCCGGCCGCAGGCGGGCAAGACCGGCACCGCCACCGACAACACCGACGTCTGGTTCGTCGGGTTCATCCCGCAGTTCACCACGGCGGTGTGGGTCGGGTACCCCGACGCCGCCGTATCGATGCAGGACTTCACCATCTACAACGATCTCGAGGGGCGGGAGCAGTCGATCCGCCAGGCCTTCGGCGGCACGGTGGCGGCACCGGCCTGGAAGCAGTTCATGCTGTACATCACCGAGGGTCTCGAGGTCCTCGACTTCCCCGAGCCGCCGGAAGGAACCAGCGCGTACTACGCCGTGCCCCGCACGCGGGTGCCCAACATCAACGTCGACATGCCGTTGAGCACGATCGAGAATCTCGTCTACAACGCCCACCTGAGGGTCGAGGTCGTCGAGCGGGGCTCCTTCGAGGAGCCGGGCACGATCCTGTCCATCTCCCCGGAGCCCGGGACCGGTCTCGGCCACGGCGGAGTCGTGACCGTCGAGATCTCGATCGGGATCCCCGTCGAGATCGAGGGCCCGGACCTGATCGGGCTCCCGGTCACCGAGGTCGACGCCGCGCTCGAACTCTTCCTCGAAGAGAACGCCGTCGAGCTCGACTGGGTGCGCGTCGACGTCCCCACGACCGACCCCGCCAGGTGGGGGAAGGTCGTCGCAACCAACCCGCCGCCCCTGGCGCTGGTCAGCCCGGGTGACACGATCACGGTCTCGGTCGGCGTCCAGCCGCCGCCACCGCCACCCGAGTCGTAGCCCTCGCTACGCTCGCTGACTCAATGACGGAAGCACCGCTGCGCCGCCTCTGGCGCTACGCCGCCGACTATCGGACCGATATCGTCCTCGCCGTCACCTGGTCGGTGGTCAACAAGGCGCTGGATCTCGCTCCTCCGTTCCTCATCGGCCTGGCGATCGACGTGGTGGTGCGGCAGGAGGGCTCGTTTCTCGCCGATCTCGGCATCGAGGACCCCAAGGCCCAGCTGGTCCTTCTCGCCGCACTCAGCTTCGTCATCTGGTTGCTCGAGTCGCTGACCGAGTACCTGTACGCCGTTTCGTGGCGCAACCTGGCCCAGAACATCCAGCACGACCTGCGTCTCGACACCTATTCCCACCTCCAGGATCTCGAGCTGGATTACTTCGAGGAGCGCCGCACCGGGGACCTCATTGCCATCCTCAACGACGACATCAACCAGCTGGAGCGATTCCTCGACGTCGGCGCCAACGAGATCATCCGGGTCCTCACCACGGTCGTCTTGATCGGCGGAGCCTTCTTCCTGATCGCACCGTCGGTGGCGTTCTTCGCCTTCCTGCCGATACCGGTGATCCTGTGGGGCTCCTTCCGCTTCCAGCGGAGGATCGAGCCCCGCTATGCGGCGGTGAGGGACCGCGCCGGCTCGATCAGCTCGCAGCTCTCCAACAGCCTGGGCGGCATCGCCACCATCAAGTCGTTCACCGCCGAGGACCGCGAGGTCGCCAGGATCGCCGCCGAGAGCGAGGCCTACCGCGAGGCAAACCGCGACGCGATCCGGCTGTCCTCGGCCTTCGGGCCGCTGATCCGGGTGGCGATTCTCATCGGCTTCACGGGCACGTTGGTGTGGGGCGGGTTCCTCGTCCTCGACGGCGAGCTCGAGGTAGGCCTGTACTCGGTGATGGTGTTTCTCACCCAGCGGCTCCTGTGGCCCCTCACCACCCTGGGCCAGACCTTCGACCTGTACCAGCGGGCGATGGCCTCGGCGCGGCGGGTCTTCCTCGTGCTCGACGCCGAGCCCACCATGGAGAACGGAGATCGCTCCCCTTTGCCGATCAAGGGAGACCTGGCGTTCCACGACGTGCGGTTCTCGTACGGTGACGGCCACCCGGTCCTGGACGGAGTCAGCATCGAGTTCCCGGCAGGGCAGACCACGGCGCTCGTCGGCGCCACGGGATCGGGCAAGACCACGCTGGCCAAGCTGCTGCTCCGCTTCTACGACCCGGACAGGGGCCGGGTGACCCTCGACGGGGTCGATCTTCGCGAGCTGGACCGCGCACCGCTGCGTCGCGGCATCGCCCTCGTCTCCCAGGACGTCTTCCTCTTCCACGGCTCGGTGCGCGAGAACGTCGCCTACGGGCGACCCGAGGCCGGCGACGAGGAAGTGGAGGCGGCGGCTCGCATCGCAGAGGCGCACGAGTTCGTCGTCGGGCTGCCCGACGGGTACGACACCATCGTCGGCGAACGCGGCCAGAAGCTGTCGGGCGGACAGCGCCAGCGCCTGTCGATCGCCAGGGCGCTGCTCACCGACGCCCCGATCCTCGTTCTCGACGAGGCGACCTCGGCGGTCGACAACGAGACCGAGGCCGCCATCCAGCGCTCGCTCGCCAGTGCCGCCCGGGACCACACCCTGGTCGTCATCGCCCACCGCCTCTCCACGATCCGCCACGCCGACCGGATCCACGTGCTGGACGACGGACGCGTCGTGCAATCGGGAACCCACGACGAGCTCATCGAGCGCCCCGGCATCTACCGCTCGCTCTGGGAGGTCCAGACCGGCGTGGCCATCGAGGGTGCGTAACGCGGCCTTTCGCGTTCTCCGCCCAACGCTCTTGATCTCACTTGATGGTATCTGTAGGTATACGGGGCATGAAGACCTCGGCGGCGTCCGAAGCACCCCACCGCGGTGTCCGTCCTCCCACCGCAGTCACCGGGGCAATCGCGCCACCTTCGGACGTCGCCGGCCATCACCCTGAGCGCCCCACGGCGCGATCCCGGCCGGAACTCGAACCGCTCGTCTGGCCTGGATCCGCCGACCGGGGCTTTGCCACCAGCGATCCGTACGTCCGCCGCTACTGGACGGCGGCCATCGGTCCGGGAGCGGTCGCGGACCTCATGCGACTCGCCGTTGCCGCACAACGCGGCCGCTCCCTCCTTCGCCCGGAGTCCCTCGGTGTCCTGGTGCGGGAGGACCTGGCCCGCTGGGTGGGTAGCCGTCTCTTCGTCAGGGTCGCCATTCCG
>CAZCBO010000204.1:0-5317 GCA_964496825.1 uncultured Acidimicrobiaceae bacterium | reverse complement strand
GGGTTCATCGACCCGGCATCGGCGAGGGCGCGGGCGATGCGCCCGGGGCGGGCACCGACGTAGGTGCGGCGATGTCCACGGACCTCGGCCTCATCGCGGATACCGCCGAGGCTCACCCGGACGAACTCGCGTCCCAGGGCGCGGGCCACGGACTCGCCGAGCGACGTCTTGCCGACACCGGGTGGTCCGACCAGCAGGAGGATGGCGCCGCCGCCCCTGCGGTCATCGGCCGAGTCTTCGACACCGCGCTCGTTACGGAGCTTGCGCACCGCCAGGTGCTCGACGATGCGCTCCTTGACGTCGTCGAGGCCGGTGTGGTCCGCGTCGAGAACGTCCCTGGCGCCGACGAGATCGAGATTGTCCGTGGTGTGCACGCCCCACGGCAGCTCGAACACGGTGTCGAGCCAGGTGCGAACCCAGCCGACCTCCGGGCTCTGGTCGTTCATCCGCTCGAGGCGGTCGATCTCGCGCCCGACGGCCTCTGCGACGGCTTGCGGCATGTCCGTGTCGGCGAGCTGCTTGCGGTACTCGTCGACGACCGAGCCCGACTCGTCGCCGAGCTCCTTGCGCAGCGATTCCATCTGCTGGCGGATCAGGAACTCGCGCTGGCTCTTGTCGATCCGCTCCGTGGCATCCTCACGGACGCGACGGCGGAGCTCGATGTCGGCGAGGACGGCGTTCATCATCTCCAGGGCGCGTTCGATCCGCTGCTGGACGTCGATCGTCTCCAGGAGCTCGACTTTCTGTGCCGAGCTCAGGTCGGGGGAGTGCAGCGCCAGATCGGCGAGTTGGCCGGGGTCGTCCGAGGCCAGAATCCGATCGGCCACACCGGCGATACCGCGATGGTCGAGGATCTCCCTGACGACCGATCGAAACTCGTTGGCGAGCGCGAGCGTCTCGGCGGAGTGCTCGGTCGGCTCCTCGACCGGGTCGGCCTCCACCCAGAGCACGGTGTTGGTGCTGGGCCGGCCGGCGCCGACGCGAGCCCGGGCGACTCCGGAGATCAGCGCGGTCGTGCCCAGGCCCGTCGAGACCTCCTGGATCTCCGCGATCGTGCCAACGCGGGCGTATTCGCCGTCGACCTGTGGGATCAGCAGCAAGCGTCCGCCCGTGCTCTCAGCGGCGGCGATGGCCTCCTTGGCCTCATCGGACTCGATGGTGACCGTGACGACCATGTGCGGAAACACGACGCCGCTGCGCAGGGGCAGGACCGGCAGGTTGGTTGTGGTGAGGTCCGCCATGGGTTCCTTTCGCTGAGCTCTGAACAGTAGGGCGATATATCGCATTCCGCGACGTTCGGATCTTCGACGGCGACGGCGTCCAGAACCCTTGCTGTGTAAGGGTCTTGGTGACCAACGACCGAATCTGTCACACCCAACCGGCAGGATGACTGTGTGAAGAAAGGAGTCGTGCGATGACGGTGGTGTTGCTCACAGCGGTGGTGGTGCTGTTGGCGGCTGCGGTGGTGGCGCTCGGCATCGTGCTCGTCCGCCAGGCCCGTTTCGAGGTCGAGTGGCCGGACGGTGTGAACGCCGACGTGCTGGAACGGTTGGCGCGGATGGAGGGCGACCTCGACGGACGCCTGCGCTCGCTGGACGGGAGGGTCGACGGCGTGACCTCGTTGTTCGCCAGCGCCCGGGGACGCGGCGGCTGGGGGGAGCTGTCGCTCCGCCAGGCGCTGGAACACGCCGGGCTCGTCGAGGACCGGGACTTCGCCCTCAACAAGTCGACGGGCCGCGACGCCGGCCGGCCGGACGCCGTCGTGAAGCTGCCCGACGGACGATTCGTGGTCATCGACGCCAAGTTTCCCCTGTCCCGCTTCGAGGAGGCGTGCGCAGTCGAAGATGCCGGCGAGCGGGAGCGTCTGATGGCCGAGCACGCCCAGGCGCTGTTGAGGATGGCCAGGGACCTCGAGAGCCGTGGCTACCACGCCGCGGCCGCCGGTGGCTACGTGGTGATGTACCTGCCCGACGAGGGTCTGTATGTGGAGGCGATGCGGGCCAGGCCGACGCTCTTCGACGACGTCCTCGCGGCCCGGGTGTTGCTCGCCGGCCCGGTGACGCTCCTGGCGCTGCTCGGCGTGACGGCCCAGGTGATCAGCGAGCACCGTGCTGTGGAGCAGGCTCGGCTCATCGTCGCCGATGCGAGGGAGTTGCAAACTCGCCTGGCGACCTTCGCCAAGCATCTCGGTGATGTCGGCAAGAAGCTCAACACCGCGGTCAAGGGGTACAACAGCGCGGTCGGCTCCTGGGAGCGTCGGCTGACGCCGCAGGTCGGCAAGGTGGCCAATCACGTCCCCGGCGGTCCGGAGGTCCCGGTGCCCGACCCCGTCGACACGCCGGTTCAGTACCCGGTCGACGAGCCGCACCTGACGGTGGTCGGCTGAAGCGCTAGGCCACGTGGTCGTGGTCGAGCTCGCAGTCGACGCAGCTCGCCGCGGGCTTGGTGGCGTTGATGATCGCCGAGTGCATCCCTTCGGCGACTTCGTGGGTTGGGTCGACGCTCACCGCGGTGAATCCGGCCGCCTCGAGCCCTTCGCGGTACTCGGTGAACGACAGCGCGCCGGCGATGCATCCCACCCAGCTTCCCCGCTCCCGGCGCTCCTCCGCGCTGAGGTGGTCCTCGGCGACGACGTCGGTGATGCCGATGCGGCCGCCGGGGCGGAGGACGCGGAACATCTCGGTGAACACGGCCTGCTTGTCCGGCGACAGGTTGATCACGCAATTGCTGATCACCACATCGACCGTGCTTCGGTCCAGGGGGATGTCCTCGATGTAGCCCTGGAGGAACTCGACGTTGTCGATCCCCGCCTCTGCGGCGTGCTTCCTGGCCAGCTCGAGCATCTCGGTGGTCATGTCGAGGCCGTAGGCGAATCCCTCCGGCCCAACCCGCCGTGCCGACAGCAGCACGTCGATTCCGCCACCCGAGCCGAGGTCGAGGACGGTCTCGCCTGGAGCGAGCTCGGCGACCGCCGTTGGGTTGCCGCACCCCAGGCTGGCGAGGGCGGCGCCGTCGGGGATGGCCGTCAGGTCCTCTGTCCCGTACAGAGCGGAGCCGAAATCGCTGCCGCACTCCGGTCCGCAACACGAGGCCTCATTGGCGGCGGCGGCGTAGCGTTCCCGCACGGCTTCTCGCAGGTCCATCGCCTCCTCCTCTCATATCGATGTCCGTCGATATCACAATACCCCACGTATCGACATCTGTCAATGTATTGGTACACTGATCCCGTGGACGTCAAGGTCATCGAAGCGTGCTGTGAACCGGTGCTCACCGAGCCCCTCGCCGCCGAGGAGGCGGATGAGCTCGCGTCGGCGTTCAAGGTGCTGGCGGACCCGATCAGGCTTCGGTTGCTGAGCCTGGTCGCCAACGCGCCCGGCGGAGAGCTCTGCGCCTGCGACGTGGTCGACATCCTCGGTCGGAGCCAGCCGACGGTGAGCCATCATCTCTCGATTCTGGCCGGTGCCGGCCTGCTCGAGCGCGAGCAGCGCGGGCGCTGGGCCTACTTCAGCGTCGATCCGGAGCGGGTGGGCGTGCTGCGCGACGCGTTGGGCTCCGCTTCCCTCCAGAGAGCCCCCGCCGAGTAGCTCTCAGGGGATTCTCAGCCGGCGCCGTGGCCGCTTCCGCCGTGGCCGACATATGCTCCCCGGCATGAAACGGCTCGTGGTGCTGGCGCTGACGGTGGCGGTGCTGGCCGCAGCATGCGGCGAGGGCAACGCCGTCGAGGCCACCGTCAACGGCGAGGAGATCACGACCCGGGACGTCGAAGGCCTCCTGTACGAGCCCACGGATGCCGATCGCGCCCCCGACCAGTTCGCCGTGTACCTCGGGCTGCTCATTCAGTGGGCCGCCATCGACGACCGGGTCGAAGCCGAGCTGGGCTTCGTGCCGGCCGAGGAGGACGTCGACGCCGAGGTGCGTCGCATCGTCCTCAATGCAGGGTTCGGCGATCTCCCTACATTCCTACTGCAGCAGAACATCTCCGAGTCGGCGCTGCGACGCATCGCCGCCCAGGTGCTGGTCGAGCAACACCTCCACGACCTGTTCGTCGAGCCCATCGAGGAAGCGACCGCCGACGAGGCCCAGGCCGCGATGGATGAGACTCCGTGGTACTCCGAGATCTGTGCCTCACACATCCTCGTGGGGACGGTCGACGAGGCGGCCGCGGCCATGGCCCGCTTCCAGGGCGGTGAGTCCTTCGGGGACCTGGCCGCCGAGCTGTCCCTCGACACGGGCAACTCGCTGACCGCCGGCTCGCTCGGGTGCGAAGACCCCCGCAATTACGTGGAGGAGTTCGCCGACGCCATCGCCGTCGCCCCGCTCCGCGAAGTGGCCGGCCCGGTGCAGACCGAGTTCGGCTGGCATCTCATTCTGGTGGAGAGTAGGACGCCGGCGACGGTCGAATTCGTCCAGCAGGCCCTTTCCGAGGAGCGCCAGGTCGAAGCAGACCGGGCCGCCGTCGATATCGTCGGCCTTTGGCTCGACGAGGCGGTCCGGTCCGCGACCGTTACCGTCAACGAGGATCGCGGCACGTGGGTGACCGATCCCCAGCCGCAGGTCGTGCCGCCTGCGGTGCTCGAGTAGCGCCGACTACTCGGCCGGTGGCGGTTCCGGTTCGACGAGCCCGACGGCGTTGCCCGCGGGATCGGCGAACAGGGCGAAGGCCACCGTTCCCGGGATCTCGGTGCGGGGCATCAGGGTCGATCCGCCCGCACCCTCGATCTTGGCCAGGTGGTCGTTGATGTCGTCGACCTGGACATACACCGTCACGTAGTTCGGCATGCCCTCCGGTCCCTTGCCGACGGCTCCGCCGACTCCGGTCTTCTCGGCATCGACCAGGTAGTAGGCATCGAACCCCGGCGTCGTGGTCGCCTCCCAGTCGAAGATCTCGTTGTAGAAGGCGCCGAGCTTGTCACCATCCGGCGCCATGATCTCCCAGTGCACCACCGGGTTTCCCATGCTGCGCTGCCTCCCTTCCTCCCCGCCAACGCTAGCCGGTCCGGATCCAGGGAAATGACGGCTCCGCAGGAGGCTCCCGCTCGATACCCTGCGGCGATGGCAGAGGCCTACATGGAGACCGAGGACGGTGCGTGGTTCCGCCCGACCGACTATGCGCGGGGTCCCTGGCTTCCCGACGCCTGCCACGCCGGTCCGCCGACCGCTTTGCTTGCCAGGGCCATGGAGGCATCGGTACCGGATCAGCGGCTGACGAGGGTCACCGTCGAGTTGATGCGCCCGATCCCGATGCGCGGGTTCCGGGTGCAGGCGTTCATGAAAAAGCCCGGCCGTTCGGTGAGTCTCAGCGAGGCCGAGCTCTACG
>CAZCBO010000203.1:0-5345 GCA_964496825.1 uncultured Acidimicrobiaceae bacterium | reverse complement strand
AGGCGATCGCGTCGGGGACGATCGCAGGCGCCGCCATCGACGTGTTCACCGTGGAGCCGACGACCGAGAGCCCGCTCTTCGAACATCCGCAGGTCGTGGTGACGCCGCACCTGGGCGCATCGACGGATGAGGCGCAGGACCGCGCCGGTGCGGACGTCGTCGAGGCGATGCTCGCCGTGTTCGAGAAGGCTTAGGGGAAGAGCCAGACGACGAGCCATCCTGCCGCCAGCCCATAGCCGCCGGCGACGACGTCGTCCATCGTCACCCCGAGCGCACCGGGCAGCGACTCGGCCTCGCGTACTCCGGGCAGCACCTTGAAGATGTCCGCCGCCCTCGACACCACGAGCGCGACGAGCCAGGGCCAGCCGGTGAGCCCGATCAGGGCGAATGACGTGCCTGCGACCTCGTCGATCGCGATCCACCCCGGGTCCTCGTGGTTCGCGGCGAACGGCGCCGCCGACCACAAGGCGAGCCCGAGCGCCACGACGAAGACGACGACACCGATCCACCATGGGAGGCGCCACACCAGCAGCGAGACGACCGCGGCGACGGCGGCGCCCAACGTACCCGCCCCCGTATCGCTGTCCCAGAGGCGACGGGGGATCAACCCGGCCCCGAACGCGCTGGCGATGAATCGTCTCACGACCGGGGCGAGCGTACTGATGCCTCCTGTCATAATCCCGTCCATGCGATCAGATCAGCTCGGCGACTACCGCGTTCCCTCCGACCCGAGAATGCATCCGGACGGAGTGGCCGTCGCCTTCGTCGTGACCAGGATGGATCTCGAGGCCGATCGCTACGACCGGCGGATCTGGCGGTGGGACGGCGAGCAGGCGCGACCGCTGACCTCAGGACCGGGAGACTCGAGCCCACGCTGGTCGCCCGACGGCAGGGCGCTGGCGTTCCTCCGCAAGGGGTCGGGAGAAGACGATCGTTCCCAGGTCGCCGTGATCGCCTCCACCGGCGGGGAGGCGGAGGTGATCACCGAGTTCGAGCTCGGTGTCCTCGAGCTGGAGTGGGCGCCGGACGGCTCGACGCTGGCGATCGTTGCCACCGAATGGACCGAGGAGTGGAAGGACGTCGACGCCGAAGAGCGCGGGCGCGTCCCGCGCCGGATCACCCGGTTCCCGTTCCGATACGACAACAAGGGGTGGCTCGATGACCGCCGCACCCACGTCTGGCTGATCGACCCCGAGGGCGGGAAGGACCCCACCCGCCTGACCGACGGCGACTGCTTCGACGCCGAGATCGCCTGGCATCCCGGGGGTGAGGAGATCGCCTTCGTGTCGGCACGTCACGAGGAGCGGGGCATGGACCCGGGGACTCAGCTCTGGACCGTGCCAACCTCCGGCGGGGAGCCGACGGCACGCACGTCGATCGGTCAGTGGTCGCGACCGAGCTTCTCCTGCCATGGAACGCTCCACGTCATCGGACTCGACGACCGCTGGGCCCATCCAACAGTGATGCCGCTGCACCGGTTGACGAACGGCGCCTGGGAACAGGTGACGAAGGTGGACCGGAACTTCAGCTCCTTTGCGCCACCGATCGCACCGGCCGGTCCGCAGTGGCTCGACGACGGGACCGCGCTCTCCACCCTCGAGGACTCGGGCGCCTTCGCGGTGGTGCGCATCGAGCTCGATGGCACCGTGACCCCGGTGCTGCAGGGGAACCGGGTGATCAGCGGGGTCAGCCCGCGCCCCGACGGATCAGCGGCGGCGTTCGTCGCCTCGACGCCGACCGATCCCGGTGAGGTGTGGTGGTGGGAGGACGGCGAGGAGCGGTGCCTCACCGACCTCAACGCCGAGTTCCGAGCTTCGACCCTCCTCGTCGAGCCCGAGCCGTTCACCATCGACCACGACGGCGTCTCGATCGCCGGCTGGGTGTATCTGCCCCCGGGTGAGGGCTCGGTCCCGCTGCTGCTCAACATCCACGGCGGCCCCGCCTCCCAATACGGCTACGGGTTCTTCGATGAGTTCCAGGTGTACGCCGAGGCGGGTTACGGCGTCGTCGCCACCAACCCGAGGGGATCGAGCGGTTACGGGAAGGACCACGTGCGCGCCGTCGTCGGCCAGTGGCATCGCGACGATCCGCCCGACCTCGTCGATCTGCTCGCCGCCCCCGACGCGGCGGCCGCGGCGTTTCCGCGGCTCGACCTCGAGCGGCTGGGCGTCATGGGCGGCTCCTACGGTGGGTTTGCGACGGTACGCGTCACGGCCGAGGATCACCGCTACCGGTCGTCGGTCGCCGAGCGCGGCCTCTACTCTTGGCTCTCCTTCGCCGGCACCTCCGACATCGGGACGACCTTCGACGGCTTCTACATCGAGGCGGAACCAGCCGACCGGATGGAGGCGCTGTGGGCGGCCAGCCCGCTCCGCCACGCCGAGCGGATCACCACGCCCACCCTGGTGCTCCATTCCGAGCACGACTGGCGCTGCCCGATCGAGCAGGGGGAGCAGCTCTTTGCGGTGCTGAAGCAGAACGGGGTCGAGGCCGAGATGGTCCGCTTTCCCGCCACCGAGGGCCACGAGCTGTCCCGGTCGGGGAAGCCGAAGCATCGGGTGGAACGGTTCGGAATCGTCCTGGAGTGGCACGACCGCCACCTGAAGTGACCGTCGTCGCCAACCCAGGGTTCGCGACCGCCTGTCTGGCGGTGTGAGCCCACGGAAGGGGCTGGCGCGACGAGTATGCAAGAATCAGCAGCGATGGAGCCGACCCGATACATCTGGAGCGACGGGGAGCTGATCGCCTGGGAAGAGGCGACCGTCCACGTCCTCTCCCACGGCCTCCACTACGGCACCGGCGCCTTCGAGGGCATCAGGGCCTACGAGACGGATCGCGGGCCCGCCGTGTTTCGCCTCACCGAGCACATGGAGCGGCTCACCCGGTCGTGCAAGGTGCTTGGCATCCCACTGGCGTGGAGCGCAGACGAGCTCGCCAAGGCGTCGAAGGAGCTGATCGCCGCCAACGAGCTGCGTGCCTGCTACATCCGTCCGATCGTGTTCTACGGTCTCGGGTCGATCGGGCTCGATCCGGCCGGGGCGGCGGCTCACACCTTCATCGCGACCTGGGAGTGGGGGGCGTATCTCGGCGACGACGGGTTGGAGAACGGCATCGCGGCGAAGGTCTCCTCGTGGCGACGCATCACCCACGAAGCACTGATGCCGAACGCCAAGATCACCGGTGGCTACGTCAACTCGATCCTGGCCAAACAAGAGGCCAAGCGCGCCGGCTACGACGAGGCGCTGATGCTCAACGCCGACGGTTTCGTCGCCGAGGGGAGCGGGGAGAACCTCTTCGTGGTACGCAACGGTCTCGTCGTGACCCCACCGGTGGCGGCGGGCGTGCTCGAAGGCGTGACCCGCAACACGGTGATGACCCTGCTCGCCGAGGCGGGCCATGACGTCGTCGAGTCCACGGTGACGCGGACCGACCTGTACTACGCCGACGAGATGTTCCTCACCGGCACTGCGGCGGAGGTCACTCCGGTGCGCGAGATCGACGACCAATCCGTCGGCAATGGAAGGCCGGGGCCGGTGACCAGGCAGGCGCAGCAGCTCTTCATGGCGGCGGCGACCGGGCGCGACGATCGCCACCACGACTGGCTCGAGTACGTCTGAATGAAGATCGTCAGGGTCGACACCTCGGTCGACGACATCACTTACGGGGCGGTCGAGCCCGAGGGAATCCGCCTCTACCGCGGGTCGCCGTTCGTGGCATGGGAACCGACCGAGACCGTCGTAGCCTGGGAGGATGCCAAGCTGCTGGCTCCGGTCATTCCGACCAAGATCATCGCCGTCGGCAAGAACTACGCCGACCACGCTGCCGAGATGGGTGGGTCGGTTCCCGACTCGCCGGTTCTCTTCATGAAGCCACCCACGTCAGTGATCGGGCCATTGCAACCGATTCGCATCCCGGACCAGACCGACGAGGTACACCACGAGGCGGAGCTCGCCGTGGTGATCGGGCAGGTCGCCAAGGACGTGGCGATCGAGGACGTCGGGCCCAAGATCCTCGGTTATACCGCCGCCAACGACGTCACCGCACGCGACCTCCAGCGCAAGGACGGTCAGTGGATTCGTGCCAAGGGATTCGATACGTTCTGCCCGTTGGGTCCCGCCATCGACACGGACCTCGATCCCCGGGAGGGGATGGCGATCACCGCCCGGGTCAACGGTGAGACGCGGCAATCGGCGACGACGGCCGAGCTGGTGTTCGGGGTCGGCGAGCTCGTCTCGTTCATCTCGGCGGTCATGACCCTGCTGCCCGGCGACGTCATCCTGACCGGGACTCCTTCAGGGGTGGGACCGATCAAGCCGGGGGATCGGGTGGAGGTCGAGATCGAGGGCGTCGGGGTCTTGCTCAACCCGGTGGTGGAGGCATGACCCCGCGCGTGCGCTTTGCGCCATCTCCGACCGGGTTCCTCCACGTCGGTGGCGCCCGCACCGCCCTGTTCAACTGGCTCTTCGCCAGGGCCAACGAGGGGACGATGATCCTGCGCTCCGACGACACCGACGAGGTCCGAAGCCGTGCCGAGTACACCGAGGACATCCTCGATTCGCTCCGCTGGCTCGGGCTCGACTGGGACGAGGGCATCGAGGTCGGCGGTCCGCACGGGACCTATCGGCAGTCGGACCGGCTCGAGCGTTATCGCGAGGTCGCCGACCGCCTCGTCGCCGAGGGCAGGGCCTACGAGAGCTGGGTCACCCAGGAGGAGCTCGACACGTTCCACGGCCAGGCGCGGGGCATGGGGATCTCTCCTGCCTACGACGGCGGGGCAGAACCGGACGACTTCGGCGCTGCGGCGCGGCGGGCGTCGGGGGCCCGGCCGACGATCCGCTTCCGGGTCCCGCGACCGGGCATCACCGAATTCGACGACATCGTGCGGGGCAAGGTGGCCTTCGAGCACGATCACGTCGACGACTTCGTCATCCTGAGGTCCGACCGCACCCCCACCTATCACCTGGCGTCGACGGTCGACGATGTCGATTACGGCATCACCCATGTGGTACGGGGGGAGGATCTGCTCGCCTCGACGCCGAAGCACATCCTGCTCACCGAGGCGATGGGCGGCGAGCCGCCCCAGTACGTCCATCTCTCGCTGCTGATGGGGCCCGACGGCAAGAAGCTGTCGAAGCGGCACGGCCACACTGCGGTCAACGCCTACCGCAGGGAGGGCTACGTTCCTGCGGCGGTGGTCAACTACCTGGCGCTGCTGGGCTGGAACCCGGGTGAGGACGACACCGCCATCTCGCTCGAGGAGATGGTGAAGCGGTTCGACCTCGCCGCGGTCTCGAAGAACCCGGCGATCTTCGACATCGAGAAGCTCGAGTGGCTCAACGGCGTCT
>CAZCBO010000202.1:0-5389 GCA_964496825.1 uncultured Acidimicrobiaceae bacterium | reverse complement strand
CGAGGAGGCCGGGGTCGACGTCACCAAGGTCGAGCTCGCCCTCAGCGTCGCCGACACGGTCTCGCTGGAGCAGCCGGTCGGCGAGGACGGCGCCCAGCTCGGTGACTTCATCGAGGACGAGGAAGCGGTCGACCCGGTGCGAGTGACCGAGGAGCTGGACATCGCCAACAGCCTCAGGACCTCGATCGACCGCCTGCCCCAGCGCGAGGGGCGCATCCTCGCCCTCCGCTACGGGTTCTACGACGGGGTGCCGCGCACCCTCGAGGAGATCGGCGACGAGTTCAACCTGACCAGGGAGCGGATCCGGCAGCTCGAGAAGCTGGCCCTCTGCCGGCTCCGCCACCCGTCCTTCGGCATCCGCGAACAGGACCTGGTCTAACCGTTCTTGCGTAACCAGGGCCCGTATACGGGCCCTGGTTACGCAAGAACAGCCCTACCCCAGTCCCTTCTCTGCCAGCCAGTCGGCGGCGACCCGGTCGGGATCCTCTCCGTCGACCTCGACGGCCTTGTTGAGGGCGATGAGCTCCTCGGTGGTCAGTGCGGCCGAGACCGCGTCGAGGATGTCGGTGAAGCGGCTCCCGTAGGCGTCGACGATCTCGGTACGGACCGCAGGGGCCAGATTCTCCGCCGGCTGGAGCCCGAGGTCGTCCTCGAGGAGGACGAAGTCCTTGGCGAGGATGACGCCGCTCGAGGTGAACAGCAGCGCCACGTCGATCTCGCCGCTCTCCAGGGCGGTGACGGTGATCGGCCCGCCGACGTCGAGCGGCTTGAACTCGGCGAAGTCGAGCCCGTACGCGTCCTGGAGCCCGATCAGGCAGAACTCGCGGTTCGGGCACTCCGGCGGTCCGCCGAAGACCAACGTGCCGTTGACGGCGGTGAGGTCGGACGTCGTGGCGAAGCCGAACTCGTCGGCGGTGGCCCTCGTCACCACGAGCCCGTTCTTGTCCTGGGCGGAGGCGTAGTCGAGTACCGAGATACCCATCGGCTCCCACGCCGCCTGAAGCGCGGCATGGGTGGCGGCCGAGTCGGCGCTGGCCGAACCGCCGAGGTTGGTCAGCATCGTGCCGATGTACTCGGGAATGAGATCGAGCTCGCCGCTCTCCAAGGCCGGCCGGTAGATCTCTCGCGTCCCGGTGTTGAGCTTGCGCTCGATGCTGTATCCCTCGGCCTCGAGGGCCTGGGCGTAGATCTCCGCAACGAGCGCGCTCTCGCTGAAGTTCGCCGATCCGACCTTGATCGTTGGACCCTCGATGGTCCCGTCGTCGCTCGAACACGCTGCGGCAACGAGCGCGATCGCGAGGACGAGAGCGGTGAGCGTCTTGCTGCGCATGTGCGTCACTCCAACGTCGGGACGGTCAGTCAAACGGCGATACCCGCCACGTCATTCCCTGCTGTCTGCAACCCGTCGGGCACGACCGCCCGCTCAACATAGCCCAGGCCCACCTCGGTGATGATCGCCAGCCCCGCGACCAGCAGCGCCCCGGCGAACACCGTCACGATGTCCTGGGTGGCGAACCCGTCGATGATGTACCGCCCGAGGCCGCCCCAGGCGACGAGGGCGCCAAGGGTCGCCGTCGCGACGACCTGCACCGCGGCGACCCGGACCGCGGCGAGGATGATCGGCGACGCCGCGGGAACTTCGACATCGACCATGATCTGCCGCTCGGTCATCCCCATGCCTCGTGCTGCCTCGACGAGGTCCGGATCGACGCCGGCCACGCCGGCATAGGTGTTGGCGAACATCGGCGGGATCGCAAGGAACAACAGCGCAAGGAAGGTGGGCCAGAAGCCGAACCCGAGCCCGAGCGCGACGGTGATCGGCAGCGCCAGGACGACGATGCCGAACGACGGCACGGCCCTGAACAGGTTGACCGCACCGACGACGAACGTGCCCCCGCGCTTCCGATGGCCGAGGACCACCGCCGGCGGGATGGTGAGCAGCGCAGCCAGGGAGGTCGCGCCGATCGTGATCTGGACGTGCTCCCACAGACGGTTCGGGATGCCGTTGACGCCGATCCAGTGCGCCGGGTCGGTGAACCAGGAGACGACCTCGCCGAGGAACTCGATCACACCGCCTCCCTGCGCCGGGCCCACGGGGTGAGGGCTCTTCCCGCGCCGGCGAGGGCGAGGTCGACGACCAGTGCCAGGATCAGTGACAGCGCCGTCCCGACGACGATCTGGGTGGTACCCACCGGCGAGAAGAACAGGCTCAGGCCGCGGAGGATGAAGAAGCCGAGCCCACCCTGACCGATCAGCGCGGTCACGGTGACGAGTCCGATCGCCGTCACCGCGGCGATGCGTACCCCGGTGATGATGACCGGGAGCGCCAGCGGCAGCTGAACCCTGAAGAACAACTGCCGCCTGGTGTAACCCATGCCGGCCGCCGCTTCGAGCACCGGCAACGGCACCCCGTCGAGGCCGGCGACGGTGTTGCGGACGAGGATGAGCAGCGTGTAGGAGACCAACCCGATCTCCGCGGTGAGCAGCGACAGCCCCGTGACCGGCACCAGGAGGGCGAACAGCGCCAGGCTCGGGATCGTGTAGAGCACGCCGGTGGCCAACGTGATGGGTTGGTACGCCTTCCGGTTGCGCATCACATACGCCGCCAGCCCGAGTGAGATGAGGAGGCCGAAGACGACGGCGATCGCGGTCAGCACCATGTGCTCCACCGTCCGCGCCCAGATCTCGTCGAGGTGGTCGAACACCCACTCCCAGGAGAAGAACCCGGCGATCAACGCAGGATCTCGGATTTGATGGCGTCCGCAGTCACCATGCCGAGGAACGCCGCTCCGTCGAAGATCGCCGCTACCGAGGTGTGCGACGAGACCACGGCATCGAGTGCGTCCTTCAGGGTGCTCCGTGGGGAGAGGCGCGTGCGGAACGGCTCGAGCGTCAAGCCTTCGACGCCGTCGGGGCCGAGCTCGGCTGCGGGTGCCCAGCCGTCGAGCTCGGTCCCTTCGCCGACCGCAAACCAATCGGTTCCGTATTCGTCCATCGCTTGTCTCGCCTCCTCGGCCGTGGCCGTCCGCCCCACCACGGGCCCGCGCACCAGGTCGACCGCCGACACCGGGATCAGCGAGAGGCGCTTGATCCCGCGATCGGTGCCGAGGAAGTCGGCGACGAAGAGGTTGGCGGGATCGCGGAGGATCTCCCTGGGCGGGGCGTACTGCTCGAGGTGACCACCGTCGCTCAGGAGCGCGATGCGGTCGGCGAGTTTGATCGCCTCGTCGATATCGTGCGTCACGAGCACGATCGTCTTGTGCATCCGATCCTGCAGGTCGAGGAGCTCGTCCTGGAGGTACGCTCTGACGATCGGGTCGACCGCGGCGAAGGGCTCGTCCATGAGCAGGATCGGCGGATCGGCCGCCAGCGCCCTCGCGACGCCGACCCGCTGCTGCTGGCCACCAGAGAGCTCGGATGGGTAGCGGCCGAGGAAGTCGGGATCGAGCTTCACCGCCCGCGCCAGCTGGTCGAGCCTGGCCTCGATGTCCTCCTCCGGCCAGCCGAGGAGCTCAGGGACCGTCGCGATGTTCTCCCCGACGGTCTTGTGCGGGAACAGCCCGACCTGTTGGATGACGTAGCCGATGCGACGCCGCAGCTGGTGGGGCTCGACGCCGTCCGCGGGCTCGCCGGAGATCGAGACCGTCCCGGAGGTGGGCTCCACGAGGCGGTTGATCATCTTCAGGGTGGTGGTCTTGCCGCACCCCGATGGGCCGACCAGCGCCACGACCTCACCCTCCTTGATCTCGAGGGAGAGGTTGTCGACCGCCGGTGACTCGGCACCGGGAAAGATCTTGGTGAGGTTGATGAGCTCGATCACGCCGTTTGCCTGAGCCCGGCGGCCACGGCTTCCACCGCTTCCTCGACCGTGGAGACCAGCGTGACCAGCGAGCCGTCGGTCCCCAGCGTGCCGGCGAGCAGCGGAACCAGGGTCGCCCAGGGTTCGCCCACGGCAACGACGGGCTTGGGCTCCGAATTCCCGTACCGCGTCACGTAGGCGAGATTCCAGGCGGCCAGCAGCTCGGTCGCCGTTCCCAGCGAACCGGGGAGGGCGATCGATGCCGACGACCCCTCGGCGAGTTCGTGGATGCGCTCGAGCAACGACTCCGCCCTGGTCTCCTCCGTGAGGTGCGGATTGCCGCCGTCACGGTCGATGAACACGGAGGGGACGGTCACCCCGATCACACGGCCGTCCGCCTCCCGGGCCCCTCGGGAGACGGCCTCCATCAGCCCTGCGTAGCCTCCGGTTGCCACGGCGAAGCCCGAATCGGCGAGCAGCCTCCCGCACCGGAGACCGATCTCGTAGGTGGGATCGCCCGGGCCAACGTCCGACGCCCCGAATACGGCAACGACTTGCATGCCGGGAGCGTACCGCCGGCGCAGGGCTCGACGATCAGTCGTCGCAGGAGAGCGTCAGCGTGTCGGGGTCGGCGTCCCCGGGGTCGACACCCTCGGCGAGCGCGAAGCGGAGGGTGGCCCCGTCCTCGCAGTTCACCTCGTCCCGCCGGTATACCTGCAGCAGAACCGAGGGATCGATACCCTCGCTGCCCTCGATCCTGTCGATTCCGAGCTCGACGACCTCCTCGTGGACGAGCTCGAGGATGTCCGGTGTCTTGAACGCCTCACGCTCCCGTTCGAAGTCCTCGACGGCCTGGCGCTTACGCGCACGTCCCATGCGGGAGAGCAGCACCATGACGACCAGGAAGGCGAATCCGATGGCAACCAGGGCGAGCGTCATGTCTCACGCCCCCCCTCGATGGTGATCTGCATCAACTCGAGCCCCTCGTCATCCGATGCGTTTTCCAGGTGATGGGCGCTTCCAGCCGGCACGAAGGCCGACTCCCCACCGGCAACGGTGTGGCTGGTGTCCCCGACGATGATTCTGGCAATGCCGTCGACGACGATCCAGTACTCCGACCGCCGGTCGTGGGTCCGCGATGCGGTCACGCCACCGGGTTCCATCCACAGTCGCGCCACGCGGAGCCCCGGGGCACTCACCACGGTGGAGAATCGACCCCACGGACGCGCTTCGGTCCCGTTGGTCTCGATCTCGCCCCGATCGGCCTCTCCGAGCCGATCGACGATGGCCTTCACATCCTGAACCCGATCGCGATCGGCAACCAGCACCGCATCGGGGCTGTCGACGATGACGACACCGTGGACACCGATGGCTGCGATGAGCCGCTCGCCGCCCCTGATATAGCTGTTGGTCACATCGAGCACCTCGACATCGGCTGCGATGACATTGCCGTGCTCGTCGCGTTCACCGAGATCCCACAGTGCCTGCCACGATCCGACATCGCTCCAGCCTGCGTCGAGCGGGACGACCGCCGCCCGGTCGGTGGGTTCCATCACGGCGTAATCGATCGAGATCGAGGGAGCCTGGAGG
>CAZCBO010000201.1:0-5477 GCA_964496825.1 uncultured Acidimicrobiaceae bacterium | reverse complement strand
ACCTGGAGGCGTTGCAGGGCGTGCGCAAGTTCCCGGTGCGCATCAAGTGCGCCGACCTGCCCTGGACCACGCTCGCCGATGCCCTCGACCAGGCGGAGTAGCCTCAACCTCGTGGAGTACACACCAGAAACGGCGCTGATCGTCGTCGACGTCCAGAACGACTTCGCCGACCCCGACGGATCGCTCTATGTCCAGGGCGGCGAGGACACCGTCCCCTTCATCAACGCCCAGATCGAAGCCGCCCGCACCGACGGGGCCACCGTGGTGCGCACGATGGACTGGCACCCCGAGTCCACCCCCCACTTCGAGAAGGACGGCGGGATCTGGCCGGTGCACTGCGTAGCCGGCAGCTGGGGCGCCGAGTTCCACCCCGGGCTACTCGACGAGGGCACCGTCATTCGGTCGGGCACCGGAAACGAAGACGGCTATTCCGCGTTCACCGGGCGCGATCTCGTGACCGGCGAGGAGAGACCTACCGAGCTCGGACCACTGCTGCGGGACGAGGGCATCACAGACGTAGCGGTAGTAGGCGTGGCCACCGACTACTGCGTGCTCCAAACCGCGATCGATGCCGCCAAGCTCGGCTTCGCCACTACACTGCTCGCCGACGGGGTACGCGGGGTCAACCTCGACCCGGGCGATTCGGCGCGGGCGATCGCCGAGATGGTCGCCTGCGGCGTCAAGGTCGAGTAGGCCCCGGCCCGGGCGAGTTGCCCGGGCCGGAGCAGATGTTTACTCGTTGACGGTGAAGACCGTGTGCATTCCCTCCTGGAAGTGGCTCTCGAAGGACCCGTCGGCCTCCTCCTCGACGATGTTGCAGAACAGGATGTACGTTCCGGCGGACAGGTCGAACGTCCCTTCCTCGGACGAGCCTGCTGCGAACTCCTCGATCTCGCCGATGAAGGCACCCGCCGGCAGACCGGCTTCATCGACCTTGCCTGTCTCGTCGGTCGGAAGCCCCGCCGCGCTGTCGGCACGAACGATCACGAGCTCGTGTGCCTCTGCGCCCTCGTTGCTGGCCTTGAACGTGATCTCACCGGCGGACACCGATGTTGGATCGGGTGACACCACCCACTCGCTGAGTGCAACATCGACACTGGACCCGCCGGAGCTACATCCTGCCGCAATCAGCAGGAGCACCATCAGCATCGCCAGCATGAACGATCTTCTCATTGCCGTTCCTTTCCTTGACTTCCCTTACTCCGGCGTCAACCGCCGGCCTCGCCAGCCGGTGTGGGTTGCTCTGTGACCTGAAACGTGATTTCCATCCCTGCCTCCCGATGGCCGAGAATCGTGCACCAGGCCGTCAGCGAGTCGCCTTCAACCGGGCCAAACCGGAAGGCGCGCTCTGAGCCGGGATCGAGCCTGGAGACGCCCTCGTTGCCGTTGACCCTGAAGTCGTGCTGGACCGATCCGTTGTTCACGACGACGAACTCGACCACCCCCCCTCTCGGGATGCTGACCGGGACCGCCCCGATCGAGAACTCCCGGAGCGATACCTCGACGATCTCGTCCGGCTCCTCGGTCGGGATTCGCCGCTCCGCGCTTGCTCCTGGCAGGCCCGGGGCCCCGAAGATGGCGACCCCGATCACCGCCCCAACCGCTATTGCACCGAGCATGGCGACGAAGAAGAGAACGAAGCTTCGAACCGGCGGCACCTGATCGTCGGCCATCGCCAATCTCTCCGCACAGCCGGGCACACAGGGCCCGTAGTCTGCGCGCACAGTAGCAACCGGGGAAGGCCGCTGCATGAGGACGAGGCGGGCTCGAGGACGCTGGGATCGCGTCAGTCGATCGACTGGAGGACGCGCTCGAGGCGGGCCCTGGCCTCCTCGGCGATCTCGCCGATCGCCTCGTTGTCGGCGACCCTGGTCATCACCCCCGGGTCGAGAGCAGAGATCACGGTGCCTTCGTCGGAATCGGCGACGATCACGTTGCACGGCAACAACAGTCCGATCCGCTCATCGGCGCTCAGCGCCCGATTGGCGAGCTCGGGGTTGCATGCGCCGAGGATCTTGTACGGCGGGCGGTCGACGCCGAGCTTCTCGGCGAGCGTGGCCTGCACGTCGATCTCGGTGAGGATCCCAAAGCCTTCCTCGGCAAGCGCGGCGGTGATGGCCGCCTCCGCTTCCTCGACGGTCATGGGCGTGGTCACGGTCAGCCCGTAGGTTTCCTGGTCCATCTGATCCTCCCGGAGGTTGTTCACCGCAGGGTATCCCGGCCGGAACCTGGGAGAATCCGCAGGATGCAGGGCATCGTCTTCGATCTCTTCCACACCCTGGTCGACCCAGAGGACTTCCGGCCCAGGGACTGGTGGCGGCTGCGCCACATCGCCGAGGCGCTCGACGACCCCGCTCCCCGGGAGCTGATCATGTTCTGGAAGGACACCTACGACGAGCGCACCACCACCGAGGTCTCGGGGACCGAGCTCATTCTCCGCTACGCCGCCGACAACGGGATCGAGCTCTCGGCCCAGCAGGAGGCCAAGATCACGGCACACCTCGGCGAGTACCAGGACATCGCCCTCGAACGGCCCAGGAGCGAGGTCCTCGCCGCAGTCGCCGAGCTGGCCGAAAGCCACGCACTGGCCGTGCTCAGCAACTGCTACCGGGAGGAAGTCAGCGCGTGGCCCGACTCTCCGCTGGCGCCGTACTTCTCCGGTGCGGCGTTCTCCTATGCCATCGGCGCCCGCAAGCCGGAGCGCGCCGCCTACGACGCCGCGACGCGCCTTCTCGGACTCGAGGCTGCGTCGTGCGCCTTCGTCGGCAACGGCGGAAGCAACGAGCTCGCCGGAGCGCGGGAGGCCGCGTTCGGCCTCGTCGTCCACCAGAACCAGTTCAACGAACACGACGGACTCGTCAGCGAGGAAGAGCAGGAGCGGCGCGCCGGTCAGGCGGATGCTCAGATCACGTCGCTGACCCAGCTGGAGCGGTTACTCGCGTGACGCGCGCCTCGCCTCCGCGGCAAGACGGCGTTGCAGCTCCTTGACCTTCTGGGTCAGCGAGACGTGGTAGATGTGCGGGTTGACGAGCCGGCGCACGCCCGGGTCGAGCCGCGACAGGTCCGCCTCCCGCCAGGCCCGCATCGCATCGAGCCCCGGTGATCCGTCGAGGCGCATCCCCCGGTTGTAGGTGGGCACGAGCAGCTCCTCGACCGAGGCGCAATCCTCGAGGCGGCGCATCACCCCCTCGCGGTGCGGGTGGAACAGATCGAGGTCGACGACCCTCGACAGATCCTCGTCGGCTGCGGACACCACGTCGGCGGATGCGAGGCCGCGAGAGTCGTAGGCCCGCCAGACGCGTTTCTCGCCGGGGATCGGCATCTTCTCCGGGGTGTCTGAGAGCTTGATCGCTGGGATCCAGTCGCCGTCCGGGTTGATCGCCACGAGCTTGAACACCCCGCCCAGCGCCGAGTAGCCGTGCGACGTGATCAGCCGAGTCCCCACCCCGTAGATGAGGCGCGCAAGCACGGCCTCGGCATCGACGCCGTAACGGGCGGCCTCCTCCCCGATCTGGGCGCGGATCTGCCACATGGCGAGCTCGTCGAGTTCGGAGGAGAGCACGATCCGGGCCTCGGGAAACCCGGCCCCATCCAGCATGGCGGCAGATCGGACCGCCAGGTGGGCGAGGTCGCCCGAGTCGAGCCGGATGCCCACCGGCTCGTGGCCGGCCGCCCGCAGCTCCTCGAACACGGTGATGGCGTTGGGAACGCCACTCTCCAGCGTGTCGATGGTGTCGACGAGCAGCACGGTCTCGTCCGGATACACCTCCGCGTAGGCGCGGAACGCCCCGAGCTCGCCCTCGCCGAGGGCCATGAACAGCTGGACCAGCGAGTGGGCGTGGGTGCCGACCGGCTGGTTGTCGAGGTAGTGGGCGACGCCCACGTTGCTGGTCGTGTCGGCGCCGCCGATCAGCGCGGCGCGACCCCCTGCGTTGGCACCGGTGTCCGGGCCCCTTCGCAGACCGAACTCGAGGACGGGGCTACCGCGGGCGGCCTCGGTGACCCTGGAGGCCTTGGTGGCCACCAGCGTTTGGTAGTTGAGGTGATTGAGCAGCGACGTCTCGAGGATCTGGGCCACGGCGAGCGGACCCTCGACGATGGCCACCGGGGCATGGTTGTGGACGACCCGGCCTTCCGGCACGGCCCGAATCGAGACCGCGCTGAAGTCGCTCATCTCCTTGAGCCAGGCCAGGAACCCCTCGTCGAAGCGTTGGTTGCCGACCCGATCCTGCTGGCTGCGGAGCAGATCGAGGTCCTCGTCGGTCACCCGCGTTGCCTCGATCCAGTCGAGGAGCCAGCCGAGGCCGGCGGTCACCGCATAGCCGGCCTGGTGCCGCCCATAGTCGGGATAGCTGCGGAAGAAGTAGTCGAAGAGCGCGGGTCGCTCGTGGAGGCCGTGCTTCCAGTACACCTGGGCCATGGTCAGCTGGTACTGGTCGGTGAACAAGAAGCCCTCGATCAGATCGCGCCGGTCGTACGCCATTGGGGAAACGATACCGGGCCGCGCCGCGTGAACCGGTAGCTGCGGGCGATCGGCGTATCGATCTTCCTCCTGCTCCAGGACCGACCGGACGGCGCGAAGATTCCGCCGCCCCTGGTCTCGGGCTTCGTGTTCTTCGCCTATGCCGCGTTCTGGCTGCTGGTGAGCTACCGCGGGTTCGGCGCGGAGGCGGGGACGACCTAGTCGGCCACGCCCCCCTCGGTCATGAAGCGAACGTCGAGGGCGGCGTCGAGCTCGTCCTCGGGGAGCACCTCGAGTTCGAGAGCGACCTCGCGGACGCCGCGGCTCTCCGCAAACGCCTTCTTGATCACCTCGGCCGCCTTGTCGTAACCGATGTGCGGAACGAGGGCCGTGCCGATGATGGCGTTCTGGTCGAGGAGCCAGGCGGCGCGCTCGGTGTTGGCGACGATGCCGTCGACGCACTTGCTCGCGAGCACCCGCGACCCGGCCGCAAGCAGCTCGATCGATTCGAGCATGGCGTGGGCCATCACCGGCATCATCACGTTGAGCTCGAAGTTGCCGTTGGCCCCACCCCAGGTGATCGTCGTGTCGTTCCCGTAGACGCGGGAGGCAATCATCATCACCGCCTCGGGGATCACCGGGTTCACCTTGCCTGGCATGATCGAGGAGCCCGGTTGCAACGACGGCAGCGTGATCTCGCCGATGGCGTTGCGGGGGCCCGACGACAGCCAGCGCAGGTCGTTGGCGATCTTGAACAGCGAAGTCGCCACGGTCTTCAGCACACCCGAGGCGTTCACGTAGGCGTCCTTCGAGGCCTGGGCCTCGAAGTGATTCTCCGCTTCGCGGAACGCAAGGCCGGAGCGCCGGTTCATGATCTCGATCGTGCCGGCGGCGAACCCCGCAGGAGCGTTGATGCCGGTGCCCACGGCGGTGCCGCCGAGAGCCAGCTCGAGGAGCTCGGCGGTCGCACGGAGGCCCTTGCCGGTGATCGAGTCGAACCCGTCCGGGTCGACCA
>CAZCBO010000200.1:2868-5538 GCA_964496825.1 uncultured Acidimicrobiaceae bacterium | reverse complement strand
CCCTGGGTTCGCAGCCGCGCCTGGCGCGGTCCCGAGCCCTGGGTTCGCAGTCGCGCGCATACACTCTCGCCCATGGATCGATTCGAGCAGCGTCGCGACGAGTTCATGAAGCAGATCGGCGGCGACATCGCCGTGATCCCGGCCGCCGCCGAGACGGTGCGGAACAACGACGTCAATCACCTCTTCCACCAAGCCTCCGACTTCTACTTCCTGACGGGGTTCCCCGAGCCGGATGCCGTCGCCCTGTTCGATCCCTCCCACGACGATCCCTATGTGCTGTTCGTCCGGCCGCGCGACCCCGAGAAGGAGGCCTGGGACGGAAGGCGGGCCGGGGTCGACGGTGCCAGGGGTGGCTACGGCGCAGACGCCGCGTACCCGATCGACGAGCTGGGCAAGGTGCTGCGCGACCGCTTCCGCGGCCGTGAGGCGCTGTGGTACACGCTCGGGGGTCCGGTCGACGGTGCGGTCCTGGGTGCTTACAACCGGGCGCGCTCCCACCGCGATCGCACCGGTGCATCGGTCCTCACGATGATTCGCGATGCGGCGACGCTGCTCGGAGAGATGCGGTTGATCAAGAGCGAAGACGAGATCGCCGCCCTCCGCGAGGCGTGCAGGCTGTCGGCCGACGGCCACGGCGCCGCGATGCGCTTCGCTGCACCCGGCCGCACCGAGCACGCAGTCCAGACCGTGCTCGAGTACAGCTGGCGGTCCCAGGGTGCCGTGCACGAGGGATACCCGTCGATCGTGGCTTCGGGGGACAACGCCTGCATCCTCCACTACACCGAGAACGACCGCACGATGGAGGACGGTGATCTGCTCCTCATCGACGCCGCCTGCGAGATCGGGCACATGTCCGCCGACATCACCCGCACCTTCCCCGTCAACGGGACCTTCACGGCCGCGCAACGAGCCGTCTACGACGTCGTGCTCGCCGCGCAGGAGGATGTGCTCGCTGCGTGCCGACCGGGTCTCCCCTACTCGGAGATGAACGACATCGCCGTGCGCACGCTCACCGAGGGGATGGTCGGCCTCGGCCTCATCCCCGGTCCCGTGGACGACGCAATCACCTACGGCTGGTATCGCGAGTTCTACTTCCACGGCACCGGGCACTGGCTGGGCATCGACGTCCACGACGCCGGCGCCTACCGGATCGATGGCAGGGGGCGCCCCCTCGAACCCGGCATGGCGTTCACGGTGGAGCCTGGGCTCTATATCGCCAGGGACAAGGGAACGATCGAGCTCCACCGGGAGCCCTTCGACCTCCAGGCCCACCTGACACTCCTCTACCTGGAGGGCGAGGCCGAAGCGAGGCGAATCGCCGACGAGCGCAAGGAGGCGGCCGAGTCCCTCACCCACACCGTGCCCTACGAGTTCCTGGGCATCGGGGTTCGCATCGAAGACGACGTGCTCGTCGTCGAGGACGGCATCGAGAATCTGACGCGGGACGTCCCGGTCGATCCTGAAGAGGTCGAGGCCTTAGCCGGCGAGCGGCCTGCGGTACCCGACGGGGCCTGAGGGCGGGGGCGTCACTTCTGCGGGCAGCGGTTCGCCGCGCAGCCCGGCGATCACGTTCTGTGCCGCCAGCTCGGCCATGGCTTCCCTGGTCCGCTGCGTCGACGACCCCATGTGTGGCAGCACGAAGCAGTTCTCGAGGTGCAGCAGCGTGTGATCGGCGGGCGGCGGCTCGGGATCGATCACATCGAGCCCGGCGGCGGCGATCTCACCCGTACGCAGGGCGTGCACCAGCGCATCGCTGTCGACGACGGGGCCCCTGGCGATGTTCACCAGGGTCGCCGTCGGCTTCATCCGTCGGAGGGCCGCTGCATCGATGAGGCCGCGGGTCTCCTCGGTGAGGGGGGCTGCGACCACGACATGATCGGATTCCTCGAGTAGCTCGGGAAGCGCCACATAGTGGGTGCCGAGATCGGCCTCGGCGAGGGGTTGCCGGTGCCTGGCCGTGTACAGGACGTTCATCCGGAATCCGCTTCCCCGGCGAGCCAAGGCCCTCCCGATCCGGCCGAAGCCGATCAGGCCGAGCTTGGAGCCGTGGATTTCCTGCCCCCACATCAGCCGCGGCTCCCAGTCGACCCACTTGCCCCGGCGGACGTACTCGAGACCGCCGCGGAATCGGCGCGCCGCAGCGATGAGGAGCCCGAAGGCCGTGTCTGCGGTGGTCTCGGTCAGGACGTCGGGCGTGTTCCCCACCGGAATGCCGCGCTCCTCGCAGACCTCGAGGTCGATGTTGTCCACACCCACGCCCATGTTGGCGATCACGACCAGGCGCTGAGCGGTATCGAGCAAGGCACGGTCGACTCGATCGTTGATCATCGTGTAGAGGGCGTTCGCCCTTGGTGCCTGCTCTTCGAGGACCTCGCGGGGAATCGGGCGATCCTCGTTCCACACCCAGACCTGACCGGCGGAGTTGAGCATCTCGAGGGCCTTACCGGGTGGGCGGCGGGTGACGACGATCCGCATGGCTCAGCTTCCGCGCAGGCTCTTGCGGAAGCCTTCGAGCGACCCCACCACCTTCGACGCATTGTCCCCCATGCTCGGCAGCTTCGCCGATTTGCGTTCGTACCGGCTGCGGCCGCCATCGGCGTCGTCGTCGTCATCCTCGACGAACAGCTCGGTGCCATCGTCCTCGTCATCGTCCTCCGCGACGACCTCGTC
>CAZCBO010000200.1:0-2768 GCA_964496825.1 uncultured Acidimicrobiaceae bacterium | reverse complement strand
CGGCGGCGACCCCGTCGACGGGTGGCCGATCCGTCCCGGCGGCCTCGAGCGCGGCCTCGTTGGCGAGGCGGTCGGCCTCCTCCATCTCGGCAATGCGCTGGGCGAGCTTCTCAGAGACGACCTGGTGGTCGGCGGCGACGCGCTCGACCTCGGCTCGGCGACCCTCGAGTTCGGCAGCCTCGAGTTCGGCGGCATGCCGTGTCTGCTCGGCCTCGGCCCGCTGCTGTTCGGCGAGCCGAGCTGCCTCGGCTGCGGCAGCTCGCATGGCCTCCGCCTCCGAGCTCGCCTCCTCCGTGATGCGCTGTGACTCCTCGGCCACTTCGGACCGCATCCGCTCACCCTGCTCATAGGCCTCGCGCAGTGTTTCCTCGGCTTGCTCGACGATCCGTTCCACCTCGTCGATGCGGCCTTCGGCCTTGGCCGCCTCGGCGGCGAGCGTCGCCTCGCGCCGCTCGGCCTCGTCGGCATCGCTCAGCGCTCGGATCGCCCGCTGCTCGGCATCGGCGGCTTCGCTGAGCCGCCGTTCGATCTGGTCGACGACCTCGGAGGCCATCTCGTTGAGCGTCGTGTTGGCCTGCTCGACCGTGCTGGCGACGTACTGGTCGGCTCGGTCCCTGACTTGCTCGGCTTCCTGCCGGGTGGCCGCGGCGTCTCGTTCGGCCTGATCGCGAATCCGCGCTGCCTCGGCCCGCGCCTCCTCACTCTCCTCGGCGGCGGCGGCCCGCACCGACTCCGCCTCCTCGTGGAGTCGCTTGGCGTCGGCGATGATCTCTTCCGCCTGAGCCTCAGCGGCCTTGAGCGGTGCGTCGAGGACGTCTTCCGCCTTGGCGCCGAGCGACTCGACCTCCGCCTTTGCCTTGGCCGCGGCTTGCTCAGCCTCGGTCTTGAGCCGGGTCGCGATCTCCTGCTGCTTGGCCAGCTCTGCTTCCTTCTCGGTCGCCTCGGTGCGCAACCGCTCCACCTCGGCCCGCATCTCGGCGAGCTCGACGCTGGTGTTCTCCTCGGCGGCGACGACATCGGCCTCGCGTTGCTTCAACTCGGCGGCCAAGCGGTCGAGCTCCTTGACCCGATCCGCCGACACCTTCTGCGACTCGCCTTGCTTCGCTGCTGCCTCGCCACGCAGCTGCTCGACGTAGAAAGCGACTTCCTCATCGGCTGCCCGTTTGGCTTCTTCGGCCTTCTCGCTGATCCCCGCGAGGATCGTCTGCACCCGCTCCTCGGCATCGGCGACCAGCTGGTCGGCTTGTCGCTGTGCGGCGGCGGCCTTGCGCGCCGCTTCGAGCCGGTCGAGATCGGCCTGTTCACGAGCCCGGTTGGCCTCGTCACGAATGCCGGCCGCCGTCGCTTCGGCGCGCGAGATGATCGCATCCGCCTGGCTCTGAGCCGAGGCTTCGAGCTGCGTCGCGATGTCGGCGGCGGCGATCCCGTCGGCATCGAGCAGTGCAACCCGCTCGGCGAGGCTCGCCTTGAGGGCCTCGGACTCCTCGACGTTTCGCGTTGCCTTCTGCATGAGCTCGGCGGCTTCTGACTTCGCGCCCTCGACGATCCGGTCTGCCTCGGCCCTCGCCGCTTCGAGAACCGATTGCTCGGTTGGCGGCAGCGCGGCCGCTTGTGCGTCCTCGATGATCCGGTGCGCTTCCTCCTGGGCCTCGGCGATCACACCCCGGGCGGCGACTGCCTGGCCGGCCTTTGCCGCCTCGATCTGGGCCAGGAGTTCCTCACGCTCGGCGCGCAGCGCAGCGACGCCTCCTTCGAGCTCCTGTGGTGTGGCCTGGGCGGCAGCGAGGGCGTTGGTGAGCTGGGCAACCTCGCCGGCCAGCCGGTCCCGCTCCTGGATGAGGGCAGTCGTATCCCCGCTGTTGGCGATGACCGCAGAAACCTCCGCCGCCCTCCGGTCGGCGTCGGCGATGATCTCGGCGGCGCGGCGCTCAGCCTCTGCGATCCTGGATGCCGCCACCTCGTCACCTCCGCTGGCTGCGATGGCGCCGGCCTCGATGGCGGCGGCACGCTCTCTCGCCTCGTTCTCGATCTTCTCCGCCTGCGTTCGGGCGCGTTCGAGGACCCGATCCTTGGCATCGAAGACGGCGAGCATGGCCTCGTCGACCTCTTCCTTCGAGCTCGCATCTTCGGCGAGGGCGAGCTTTGTCTTGGTCTCGTCTGCCCACGCCTCGAGTTCGCGAAAATTCGCCTCGAGCTCCGCCAAGTAGGCCTTGACTTCCTTCTTGTCGTATCCCTTTCGGGCGGTCGAGAACTCGCGCTCATCCAGAGCGGCGGGCAGCTGGGGTGACTTGCTCACAGTTGCTTTATCGGTCATGCCACCAGTCCCCTTGATGCCTATGCATCGTACCCCGGCCAGCGAAAACCGTTGCCCTGAATGGGATCAGAGACCTTCGATGATGGACGGATGCAGCCCGGGGAAGCTCTCCAGATACTCCCGACGCTCCTTCCCGAGCTGGTCGACGATCGCGTCGTATTCCTCAAGACGCCCCTGCCGCTCGTAGAGCATGCGGGGCTGGAGCAGCTCCGGGTCGTCGAAGCCGGGAACATCGGTGGCGACGGAGTACCCGAAGTCGGGATCCTCCTTCCAGGTGATCGTCCCTTCCACGATGCCCTGGACCACCGCCGAGCTGTGGCTGATGTGCACCTTCTTGGACCGCGCATCGTCCTCGCCGCCGCCGACCCGCCCCGTCGACATCAGGTACACCTCGAGGTCGGGCATGGTCTCGAGAAGCTCGAGCAGACGGTTTCCCTGCAGGGCGTCGTTGGTG
>CAZCBO010000199.1:2428-5552 GCA_964496825.1 uncultured Acidimicrobiaceae bacterium | reverse complement strand
GACGCCACCACCGCCATGCTCCTCCGGAATCGCCATGCCCAGCAGGCCGGCGCTCCCCGCAGCCAGGAACATCGCCTTGTCGACGATGCCGGCCTCGTTCCACTCGGCATCGTGCGGAACGATCTCGGTGTCGACGAAGTGACGGACCGACTCGCGGAACAGCTCGTGCTCGGGTTCGAAGATCGTGCGCTGCATGAGACGACGCTACCGCTTCGCTTCGTGCCAGGATGCCGGAATGCACGATCTCGTCCTCGCCAGTTCCTCGCCGAGGCGAGCCCTGCTGTTGAGCACGGCGGGCTACCAGTTCGCCCAGGTCTCACCAGAACTCAACGAAGCAGCCCTCGCCGACGAGTCGCCCGAGCAGCTCGTGGTGCGGCTCGCCAGGGCCAAGGCCCTCGCCGCCAACCCCCCAAACGCGGTGACACTGGGCGCCGACACCGCCGTCGTCCTCGAAGGAGAGACCCTGGGAAAGCCGACCGATCGCGACGACGCGGTGGCGATGCTGCTTCGCCTCGGCGGCCGCACCCACGCCGTCGTCACGGGCTGGGCCCTGGCACGGGATGGCGTGGTGATCGAGGACGGGCTCGAGGTCACGCTGCTCACTCTGCGACCGATCGCCGAGGACGAGGCGAGGGCATACGCCGAGAGCGACGAGCCGATGGACAAGGCGGGTGCCTACGCGCTCCAGGGAGCGGGCAAGCGGTTCGTGACCGGCATCGTGGGGCCGCGGAGCAATGTCATCGGCCTCCCCCTCAAGGCGATCGTTCCGGCGCTGGAGCGGGCGGGCGTGCGCTCAGGGACGGTAGGCGGCGACGGCGACGCGGCCTAGGTCACGCCAGGAACCGCTCACCGCGGCGTCGGTGAGGGCGCGGCCGAGCGTGGCGGCCTTCTGGTTGGTGACGAAGTGTGGGGGCAAGGGCTCGGTGTGGAAGACGCCCTGGCGCAACGTCCTGGGGAACGGGGCAAAGGCCCCCTGGACGACGACCTTCTCCGTGCCTTCGAGCATCAACGAGTTGTGGACCACGCCCGATCCGCTCTGGATGTGGTTGCGCGGGTTGCCGGGATAGGCGCCCCACGGGGCCCGCATCATCGCGTAGACGACACCGACCCAGGTGTTGACGGCGACCGCGCCGAATCGAAGGTCGCGGACGGCTCGTCGCAGCGCGTCCTCGCCTGCTCGCATCGTGGCGGGGTGGATCAGCACGTTGGCTCCCAGGTTGCCCACCAACGTGTCGTTGGCGAACGCAACGGCCTGGTCGAGGTATTCGGCCACCGTCTTGCCCGGGAGCCGGGTCACCGCGAGCACCGACCCGAAGAACTCCATGGTGAAGGCGACGTCGTCGGCGGCCAGCGGGTCCACGTCCGTGCAGAAGGTGATCGGCGCCCATCCGTCGGTGAGGATCTCGGCGTCGGCGTGGTTCGCCACGGCAGTCGCGTGCCGATCGCCTGCGCCCGGGTAGTAGGCGTGGCGATCGTCGAGACCGTGAACGACCGAACGCATGGCCTCGAGCAGCGCATCGCCCTGATCCCACGTCCCGGGGAGCACCAGTACCTGGCAGGCGACACAGTTGAAACCGTGGTTGTGGAGCTTCTGCGACATGATGTGCTCGGCCTGGTAGCGGATATCGGCATCCGACCACCCACCGGGGACGACGATCGTGGGCCCCACTCCACCGAGTTCGGTGGTCACGGGAACGTCGATGATCGGATCGTCCCGCTCCTTGCGGTCGGCGGCATCGGGACCAACGCCGTACACCACCGCATCGTGGGTCTTCTCGCTCCCGGTGATGTGGATGGTGTCGATCAACGGATGTCGGGTGAGGTAGCTCCCGACGTCGACCCCGCCGTAGGCGAAGCGCACGTACCCGGCCTCGATCATCGAGGCGAAGATCTCCTCGAAGTACTCCCCGAGGTACTCGTTGACGGGGTTGAGCTTGACCATTCCCACCGCACCGTCGACGAACAGCTTGTAGAGGAGGTCGAGGGGGGGAATCGAGGCCACGTTCCCCGCACCCAGGATGAGGGCTACCGCGCCCCCCGGATCCTCGTCGCGATAGAAGCGGGCGGTCAGGCCCTCGAGGTCTGGCTCGGTGATGCCGTCCTGCATCCATACCTCCCCCCGGTGGCCGGACAGGAAGAACCGGTCGTCCAGCGTCGCCGGCCAGATGCGCAGCGCCACCCTGCCGTCTTCGAGCCTCCTGGTCCTGTACCCATCGAGAATCGGCCGACCCGAACCGATGCGCCGCAGCGTGTCCTCGTAGGCAGCAGCTCCCGAAGCCAGCGCAAACGGACCCGCCGTCCATTCCTCCCCGCCAAGCCGACTGTCGGGGGAGATTCCCTTGGCCGCCATGGCCGCCGCCACCCACGGCCCGGCGACCGAGCCGATACGGCGCCGGACCTCTTGGAGAAGACGAATCTTTGCCGCCACCGACAGCCGTGCCCACTCACCCTTGTGGTCGACCAGCACCCGCAGGTCGGCATCGAGGCCGGTGGTGTCGCTCTTCACCTCCATACGGCGACGCTAGTCCAGATCGCGCTCCGAACCCACGGAAGTAGCATCGCCGCCGTGAACATCGAGGGAACCGGGGCGATCGTCACCGGCGGCGCATCGGGTCTCGGAGCCGCAACGGCGCGGGCCCTGAGTGCAGCGGGCGCCACGGTCCTGGTCCTCGATCTCCAGGAGGATCTCGGCGTGACCGTCGCCGCGGGGATCGGCGGCAACTTCCTCCGTGCCGATGTGACGTCGGTCGAGGATGTGGCGGCCGCCGTCGATGCCGTCGACCGGCTGCGTGTCGTCGTCAACTGTGCGGGGATCGGGACCGCGGGCCGAACGCTCGACCGCGAGGGCCGTCCTGCGGACCTCGACACCTTTCGCTCCGTCATCGACGTCAACCTGGTCGGTACCTTCAATGTCCTGGCGCGCGGGGCCGCGGTCATGGCCGTCAACGAACCGGCCGATCACGGCGAGCGGGGCGTGATCATCAACACCGCCTCGGTTGCCGCCTTCGAGGGCCAGATCGGCCAGGTCGCCTACGCCGCATCGAAGGCCGGCATCGTCGGATTGACGCTCCCCGCCGCCCGTGATCTCTCCTCGGTCGGCATCAGGGTCAACACCATCGCTCCC
>CAZCBO010000199.1:0-2418 GCA_964496825.1 uncultured Acidimicrobiaceae bacterium | reverse complement strand
CCCGGCGTCATCGACACCCCCTTTCTGGCAGGGGTGACCGTCGAGTTCCGCGAGGCGTTGGAGCAGTCGGTTCCCTTCCCCAAGCGGCTGGGCACCCCCGAGGACTACGCCTCGCTCGTCCTCGAGATCGTCCGCAACGGCTATCTGAACGGCGCCACCATCCGGTTGGACGGCGCGTTGCGGATGGGCCCCCGCTAGGCCTAAACGGCGCAGGTGACCGTGGTCAGATCGTCGACGTCGCTGGGCGGCAGCGCATAGGCGGGGAGGTCGGGTTCGAACGAGGGGACCCCCGGGTTGGCGGTCGCCTGGCTCGTCTGACCCTCCCAGACGTTGTTTCCCGAACCGATCTCCAATGTGCCGTAGAGGGTGCCCTCGGTATCGATGGGGATGACGGTCAGGTAGTAGAGGAGCGGACCACAGGCCCTGACTCCGGCGGGCGGCTCGAGGATGGCGCCAACGGGGTCGACACAGATGGCGTCGGCCGCTCCCAGGTAGGGGGAGTTGGTGACGGCCACGAACCCGGTGCCCTCGACGAGGGCCGAGTTCCCTGCACAGATCTCCCGGCCTGCGGCGGCGTCGAAACCCCGGTAGAGCACGACGTAGAAGCCGTTCCACTGGTACCAGTGCGCTTCGACCGAGCCGGCGGGGAACAGCTCACCGCCGGCGGGGGAGTAGGGCTCGAGCAGGCCGATGACCGCCGTCGGCGGGACGGCGGCAGGAGCCAGCGTGGTCGTGGTCTCGCCCTCTGCCGTGGTGGTCGTCTCGCCGGCGACGGTGGTACCGGTGGTGTCGGTCGGAGCAGTGGTGGTCGTCGTCGGTGCCGCCGCCGTCGTCGTGGTGGTGTCGGTCGCGGTCGTCGTGGTGGTGTCTTCGCTCGACGAGCATGCCGCGGCGACAAGCGCGGCCAGCGCGACCACGAGGAGGGTCCTGGCCGTTGTCATGGCGTCAAGCTACACGGTCTAGCGTTGCCCGCATGATCAATCTGTCCGACCCCGATTTCCAGGCAGACCCGTATCCGATCCTCAACGCCATCCGGGAGGAGACGCCGATCTTCCCGGTCACCGGAGACGACGGTATCGAACGGTGGTTCCTCACCCGCTACGACGACGTCTTCCAGGCGCTGCGGGATCGGCGACTCGGCCGTGTACCCGAGCCCGTGATGACCCGCGACGAGGTGGGTCTCCCGCCGCTGCGACCCGACTGGCAGCCCTACTACGACATCGAACGATGGTCGCTGCTGATGCTCGAGCCCCCTGAGCACCGGCGGCTTCGCCAGCTGATCCATCGCAGCTTCACCCCGAGGCGCGTCGAGGCGCTGCGGCCCACGATCACCACCCATGCCGAACGGCTCCTCGAAGCCGCACGGGAGAGCGGTGAGATCGACCTGCTCGGCGGGTTCGCCCAACCGTTCTCCGTATTCGTGATCGCCGAGCTGCTCGGAGCACCGACCGAGGTGTGGGAGCGCTTCCTCGACTGGTCGCACCGGATCGTCAAGATGTACGAGCTGGACACCACCGAGGAACAGGCCGCATCCGCCGTCGCCGCCTCGGGGGAGTTCGATGCGTGGTGCCGCGAGCTCATCGCCGACCGCCGGGCGGAGCCTGAGGACGATCTCATCACCGGATTGTGCTTCGTGGAGACCGAGGACGGGATGCTGTCCGACGACGAGATCGTTTCGACGATCATCCTCTTACTCAACGCCGGACACGAGGCAACGGTCAACACCATCGGAAACGGGATGACGGCGGCGCTGTCGACCCCCGGTGCGTGGGATCAGGTCACCGATGGCGCCGTCGAGCCTCGAACCGCCGTCGAGGAGCTGATCCGCTACGACCCGCCCCTCCAGCTCTTCGAGCGCTGGGTGCTCGATGACGGGGTCGAGTATGGGGGAAGGGAGTTCGCCAGGGGCGAGAAGCTCGCCATGCTGTTCGGCTCGGCCAACCGCGACCCGAGACACTTCGAGGACCCCGACCGGTTCATCGTCGGGCGTGGGGATGCCTCGCACATCACCTTCGGGGGCGGGATCCACACCTGTATCGGGGCGCCCCTGGCACGGCTCGAGGTCTCGGTGGCCGTGGAACGGATGGCGGAACTCACCCCCGGAATGCGATTGGCCGAGCCGCCCGTCCGGAAGCCCGCCTTCGTCATCCACGGGTACGAGGCGGTGAACGTCGTGGTCTAGGGAAGAGCGTGCCGGCGGATCCACTCGTGCATGGCAATGCCGGACGCCACGCCCGCATTGATCGACCGGGTCGACCCGAACTGGGTGATCGAGCACACCATCGTGCAGGCCTCCCTCGCCTCTGCCGACAACCCCGGCCCCTCCTGACCGAAGAGCAGCACGCACCGCTCCGGCAGCGCGGTCGACTCCAGCGGCACGGCACCGGAGAGGATGTCGATCCCGATGATCGGGATACC
>CAZCBO010000198.1:0-5561 GCA_964496825.1 uncultured Acidimicrobiaceae bacterium | reverse complement strand
GCACCAGCGGGTTCACCATCGGTCAGCGCAAGGGGCTCGGCGTCGGCGTCGGCGAGCCCCGGTACGTCGTCGACATCCGACCCGATACCGCCGAGGTCGTGATCGGCGCCTACGACGAGCTGCTCGTCGAGGGCTGTGAGGTGGCGGAGGTCACCTTCGTCGCCGGCCGGCCTCCCTCCTCGTCCGACGTCGACGTGAAGGTCCGTTATCGCTCGAAGCCGGTCCCTGGGACGATCGAACCCGCCGGGGGGAGGAGCTGGCGCGTCAGCTTCGCCGAGCCGGTGCCCGCACCGGCGCCGGGTCAGTCCGCGGTCTTCTACGACGGAGACGAGGTGCTCGGGGGTGGGGTGATCGATCGAGTGATCCGTGGCTGACGAGGTCGCGGCGCGGGCAGAGGAGCTGCGGGAGCAGCTCCGCTACCACGACTACCGGTACCACGTGCTCGACGACCCCGAGATCTCGGATATCGAGTTCGACACCTTGTTTCGCGAGCTCGTTGCCATCGAGGAAGCCCATCCCGAGCTGGTCACCACGGACTCGCCGACCCAGCGCGTCGGCGGCCCGGTCTCCGACCTGTTTGCGCCGGTCCGGCACCGGGAGCAGATGTTCTCGATGGACAACGTCGAGAACCTGGCGGATCTCGAGGCCTGGGAGGGCCGTCTCGAGCGCATCCTCGGCCGCAAGCCCGAGGCGTATGCCGTCGAACTGAAGATCGACGGCCTCGCCATCTCGCTCACCTACGAGGACGGGAAGCTGACCCGAGGGGCGACCCGGGGCGACGGCGTCACCGGTGAGGACATCAGCGCAAACGTCCGCACCATCGGCGCCGTTCCCCTCGTGCTGCGCGGTGAGCCGCCGGCGCTGATGGAGGTGCGTGGCGAGATCTACATGCCGGTCTCCGCCTTCGAAGCGCTCAACGCCCGACAGGCCGAGGCAGGGGAACGGCCCTACGTCAACCCGCGTAACACGGCCGCGGGCTCGGTTCGCCAGAAGGACCCTGCGGCGACGGCGCAGCGGAAGTTGTCGGTCTGGGCGTATCAGATCGGCCACCTGGAGGGAGGACCGCCGCTGGAGACGCACACCGAGCAGATGGCGTGGCTGCGCGAGCTGGGCCTGCCGGTCAACCCCGAGAACCGGACCGTCGGCGACATCGAGGCCGTCGAGGCCTATGTCCGCGCCGCAGAAGAGGCCAGGCATGCCCACGACTACGAGACCGACGGGATCGTGATCAAGGTGGATTCGCTGTCCGACCAGCGGGCGCTCGGGTTCACCGCCAAGAGCCCGCGCTGGGCCGTCGCCTACAAGCTCCCGCCCGAGGAGCAGACGACGACCCTCGAGCGGATCCTCGTCAACGTGGGCCGGACCGGGGCGGTCACACCCTACGCCGTGCTCGACCCGGTGTTCGTCGGCGGCGTGACGGTCACCAACGCCACGCTGCACAACGAGGGTGAGATCCACCGCAAGGATCTGCGCGAGGGTGACACCGTGATCGTGCGCAGGGCCGGCGATGTGATCCCCGAGGTGGTCGGCCCCGTCCTGTCGAAGCGCCCGAAGGGCACCCGGGTGTGGGAGATGCCCGAGCGCTGCCCGTTCTGCGGCAACCCCATCGTGCTGCCCGAGGGCGAGGCGAAGGCGAAGTGCACCGGCGGCTACACCTGTCCGAGCCGGATCCGCGAGCACCTGGCCCACTTCGCCGGCCGCGGTGCGATGGATATCGAGGGCCTCGGCTACAAGACCATCGACCTGCTGCTGGGCGAGTCGATCATCGGCGACCCCGCCGACATCTTCACGATCGAGCCCGACGATCTGCTCGGCAGAGAGGGGTGGGGAGAGACGTCGGTCGGCAACCTGCTCGACGCGATCGATGCCGCCAAGGATCGCGAGCTGTGGCGCCTGCTCGCCGGCTTCGGCATCGATCACGTCGGCGGAACCGTGGCACGGACGCTGGCCAGGCGCTTCCCTTCGATCGACCGGCTCACGGCCGCCACCGAGGACGACATCACCGCCATCGACGGCATCGGGCCCGAGATCGCGAGCTCGGTCGTCGCCTGGTTCGCCGACCAGGACAATCGGCGGCTGATCGAGAAGCTGCGGACCGCCGGCGTCCGCATGGAAGATCCGGTCGACGAGTCGACGACGGGCGACCTCCTCTCCGGAGTGACGATCGTGCTCACCGGGACGCTCGACGGTTTCACCAGGGACGAGGCCAAGACGGCGATCGAGGACCTGGGAGGGAAGGTCACCGGATCGGTGTCGGGCAAGACGTCCGCCGTCGTTGCCGGCGCCTCACCGGGCTCGAAGGCGACGAGCGCCGAGGAAAAGGGGATCCCGGTGCTCGACGAAGTCGCCTTTGCACGTCTTCTCGAGGAAGGTCCCTCGGTCCTCGGGTCCTAGGACCCTTCGGCCTGGAACAACACCTCGAGGTGCGCCTCGTCCTCGACCTGCACGAAGGCCAGGCGCGGCGGGGTGATCGCGAAGTCGGTGAGCACGATGTCGAGCTCACCGGTCACCGAGACCACCGGCCCGTCCTTCTGTGCCTCGACCTCCCACGCCACGTCGAGCGGCGTTCCGTTGACGGTCAGGGTGCCGGGCACCTGAAGGGCGATGCGCTCACCATCGCGGGCATCGGGGAGCTCGAAGCTGTCCGAGGAGAAGACGGCCAACGGCTGGCCGGCGAACATGCGCCGGACGAACTGGTCACGGCGGTCCTGATCCGAGGTGAAGGTGGTGAGGTCGACGGAGAACTCGAACCCTTCACCCGGAATGATGGATCCGGTCAGCCGTTCGCTCCGCCCCACGGCCACCGCCGACAGGCCCTGAAGCGTCTCGGGGACCGTCCAGGTGGCGGTGCCTTCGGTGATCGTGAACTGGGTGAAGGTCTCCTGGTCTCCGGCAACGGTGTCGTCGGGGATCGCGGTGGTTGTGGTGACGTCGGGGGCCGGGGTGATCGGCGTGGGGGCGAGCGTCGTCGTGGTGAGATCGTCGAGGCTCAACTCTCCCGAGGCGACATTGCCGCGACCGAACAGCCCGATCGCCAGCACCACCACGATCACGACCGGGACCGCTACCAGCCAGGACGGCCAGTGCATCGTCGAGAAGTAGGGGGTGAGCAGGCCGATGACCCCGAAGATCACCGCATCGATCGGCATCGCATACGGGATCAGCCGAGCCAGGGCGACCTGGTCGATGATGGCGATGGCGATCAGCGTGACCACAAAGCCCCCGACCACGGCCCAACGGAAGGTGCGGAGCCCGTTGGTGGTGGCGCGGACCTGCCGCCACAGCGCTCCCGAGGCCAGGCCGATGAGGAGGGCACCGATGGTGACCGTCACCGAGTTCGCCACGATGTCGTCCGGGCTGCGCAGCGTGAACGCGAGGAGGGTCCCGGCGATACCGGCGACGGCCCCGGCGGTGAGACCGGCCAGCCATGGGCTCAGCGTCTCCGGGTCGTAGGTGTAGTCGTCCGTCATGCTCCTCCTCGCCGCCTACTGAACGCGGAACGTCCACGCCAGGTTCCCGGGGTCCGGCGCCTCGGCCGGTCCATCCCACGCCGCTTCGACGAGATGGAGACCGGGAGCCCAGGACTCGATCGCCTTCCCGGAACCGGGATCGAACACGTGCAGCCCGGTCGCCTCGGTCCAGATCACCTGCTCGTCGGGGATGCGAACGCCGTCGACGACCAGGACCGCCCGGTAGCCCGGCTCGAGGTCGAGGACCAGCGAGGGATCGCCGAACACCAGCACGCCATCGCCGGGCTCGATCCGGTTGACGGCGTCGGGCAGAGCCGAGGGGGACCCTCGAGGCGCCAACAGGACCGCTCCGAGAACGACGGCGATGAAGGCGACCCCCAGGAGGAGCAGCAGGATCCGGTATCTGGTGCGGGTCATCGCCGGACGAGGGTAGGTGCCCGGCCCGTAGACTGCGCGAGTGCGACTGAACCCGGTGTTCTCAGAGCTCGGCGACTATCCCATCGCCACCATCCAGGCCCGCGCCAGGGACCGTCGTGATGCCGGGCTGCCGGTGGTCGACTTCTCGATCGGCGACCCGCGCGAGCCGACGCCGGAGTTCATCAGGCAGGCGATGGTGGACGCCGTACCCGAGGTCTCTCAGTACCCGACGTCGGGCGGCCTGGCCGCCTTCCGGTCGGCCGTCGCCGGCTATGTGGGTCGCCGCTTCGGCGTCGCGGTGGATCCCGATACCCAGGTCCTGCCGGCCAGCGGGGCGAAGGAGGCCATCTTCTCGACGCCGCTGGCCTTCGTCGATCGGGATGCCGGGGACGCCGTCGTGTACCCAACACCGGGCTACCCGATCTACGAGCGGGGTGCCCGCTTCGCCGGTGCCGAGGCGATCCCGATCCGCCTCGGCGGCGACTTCGTGCTGCGGGCCGGGGACATCGCCGAGGAGGTGTGGGAGCGGGCCGCGATGGTCTGGACCAATTCGCCCCACAACCCGACGGGTGCGGTAACCGAACGCGATGACCTCGCCGCTCTCTACCAACGGGCCCGCGAGGTGGGTGCGCTGCTGCTCTCCGACGAGGCCTACGGCGACGTCTACGAGGAGACGGCGTACCCGGAGGGGCCACCCTCGCTGCTCGAGGTCACCGGGTCGGCTGCAGACGGTGCGATCGTCTACTTCAGCCTCTCCAAGCGATCCGGGATGACCGGATATCGATCCGGGGCGATGGTCGGGGACGCCGAGGCGATCGCCGCGCTGCGGGCACTGCGATCCTCCACAGGCACGGCCTCGCCGGAGTTCGTCCAGTCCGCCGCGATCGCGGCGTGGGGTGACGACGCGCACGCCGAGGAGCGGAGGAAGATCTTCGCCGAGAAGCGGCGCATCCTGCGCGCCGCCTTCGACGATCTCGGTCTCGAGGTGGTCGCCTCGACGGCCGGGCTCTACCTCTGGGTCGCCGTCGACGACGACATGGAGGCGACCGAACGGCTCCTCGACGAGGGTGTGGTGGTGAGCCCCGGCCGGTTCTTCGGCCCCGGCGGCGAGGGCTACCTCCGCCTGGCGCTCGTCCCGACCCTCGACGAGTGCGGCGCCGCCGCCGACACCCTGCGGTCGGTCCTCGGGTAGCGCGAGTGCGAACCCAGGGCTCGCAGCCGCGCTGGGCGCGGCTGCGAGCCCTGGGTTCGCAGCCGCGCGTCGTAGTATCCCGGCCGATGGCCGACGCCGACCTCATTCTCGCCGCCTACGAGGACCTGGACCGTCTCCCGCAGGCGGAGGCCGCCGTCCACCGTACGGTCGGGGCGCTCGACGCCGGCGAGGTACGCGTCGCCGAGAAGATCGGAGACGAGTGGCTGGTCAACGAGTGGGTGAAGGCGGCGATCGTCCTCTACTTCCGGATCACCGACCTGGTGACGATGACCGCAGGGCCCTTCGAGTACCACGACAAGATCCCGACGAAGACCGGGCTCGCGGAGGCAGGCATCCGCGTCGTCCCACCGGGCACCGTCCGCTACGGGGCGTACTGCGAGCCCGGTGTGATCGTCATGCCCGGCTACGTCAACATCGGCGCCTACGTTGGGTCGGGGACGATGGTCGATACCTGGGCCACC
>CAZCBO010000197.1:0-5562 GCA_964496825.1 uncultured Acidimicrobiaceae bacterium | reverse complement strand
GGCGAATCGGCGGCACCATCCCGATCCCTTGATGCGGCCGGACCGTGTTGTAATGAGTCACCCACTCGTCGAGCTCCCGCTGTGCCTCCTCGATGCTGTCGGACACCCGACCCTGAAGGAACTCGCTGCGGATCGTCTTGTGGAACCGCTCCACCGGATTCCCCTGTACCGCATAGGGATCCGCTTCGCTCCGGGGGAGGGACTCGAACCCTCAACAAACGGATTAACAGTCCGCTGCTCTGCCGATTGAGCTACCCCGGAAATCGCCAGGAGGATACCAGTGGCGGCCGGTAGCCCTCAGAGCGTCCGCAGCGCCTCGGTGGGCGACACCCGGGCCGCTCGCATCGCCGGGTAGAGCCCGGCGACGGCGCCGATCGCCAGTGCAGCGACGATGCCGCCGATGACGGCGATCGGAGGGATCAGAATTCCCCAGCCCTGGAACATCGCCCACGCCGCGGTCACCGCCACCCCGAGCAACACGCCGCCCAGACCGCCGATTCCTGCCAGCAGCAGTGACTCGCCGAGGAACTGGACCGAGATGTGGCGACGGGTCGCGCCGAGGGCGCGGCGCAGCCCGATCTCGCCCCGTCGCTCCAGCACCGAAATCACCATGACGTTGGCGATGCCAACTCCGCCCACGAGCAGCGCCACGGCTCCGAGACCGAGGAACAGGTTCGTCAGCGTCGACTCGGCGGCCTCGCGCGCTTCGAGGGCGTCGGAGGGCCTGGTCACCTCGACCTGGTCGGGGTTCTCCGGGTTCACCGTCGCCGGCATCACCCGGCGCACGTCGTCGATGAACGCCGGATCGGTGCGGACGTAGAGCGTTGTCGGCACGAGATCGGCATCGAGGTAGGCCTCGGCCGCACCCGGGCTCACCAGCGCGGCCCGGTCGAGGTTCGGCGAGAGCTCGATCGACTCCATGACGCCGACGACCGAGAACCACTCCCCTCCCAGCCACACCGCGATCGGCGTGTCGAGCTCGGCGATTCCCATTCGATCTGCGGCGACGGACCCGAGCACGGTGACCGGGTAGTCGGGTGTTGCCTCGTCGAGGAAGAACCCTGCGGCCATCGATCCCTGCAGGGCGTCGAGGAGATTGGTGTCGACGGCGAGCACGCTGAGCCCTCCGGTCTGGCCGCTGGGAATCAGATCGTTCTTGTAGACGCGGGCCCCGTCCACCTCGGAGACCGCGGCGACGGTTTCCACCGGCCCGATCCGCCCCACCATCGCCGTCGACGTATCCGGGAGCTCTCCCGACCCGAGTCCGATCCCGGTCCCGGCCTGCACCTGCAGCATGTTGGTCCCGAGCCGGTCGAGCTGGGCGATGAGGTCGGATTTCGAGCTCTCCGACAGGCCGAGCACGGCAACCATGGCACCGATGCCGATCATGATCCCCAGCGCCGACAGCACGCTGCGCAGCCGCCGGGTGCGCAGACCGATCCCGGCGGCCCGAAAGGCGTCCGCCGGTGCGAGCTTCGATGGCGCAATCGCCGGCGGAGCCGTCACGAGCGCCATCCCGTGTCGTCCTCGACCTCGCCGTCGAGGAGGGACACCTGGCGGGGCAGTCGACCTGCGATCTCCCGGTCGTGGGTGATGACGACGATCGTCGTTCCCTCGGCGTTGAGCTGCTCGAGCAGGGCAACCAGCTCGGCGCTGGTCTTGCTGTCGAGATTGCCGGTGGGCTCGTCGGCGAGCACGATGCGCGGCGTCCCGATCAAGGCCCTGGCGATCGCCACTCGCTGGCGCTCTCCCCCGGACAGCGCCGTGGCCTCGTGACCGGCACGGTTCGCCAGCCCGACCCGATCCAGGGCCAGTCTCGCCAGGTCGCGGCGATCGTCGAGCGACATGCCCGTGTAGAGCATTCCGTCGGCCACGTTGTCGAGGGCGGTCTCGCCGGCGAGGAGGAAGAACTGCTGGAAGACGAACCCGATGTGCTGGGCCCGCAGCGCCGACAGGTGCCTGTCGCTCAGCTCGCCGACGTCGAAGCCGGCGACGCGCACGGTTCCGTCGGTCGCCCGATCGAGCGTCCCCATGATGTGGAGCAGCGTGGATTTGCCGGACCCCGAGGGCCCGACGACGGCAACGAACTCACCGTCGTCGATGTCGAGATCGACGGCATGCAGCGCACGCACCGGCGAGGTCCCCGCGTACACCTTGGAGACCCCGCGCAGGGCGAGGGCCGTCCTGGCGAGCACGGGGTCGCCGGTGATGGTCACGGCACAGCAACCAGCATCCCGTCGGCGAGCCCCTCACCGACGACCTCCACACGCCCGTCGGCGAACAGCCCGGGCTCGACACCGATGAGGAAGGTCGTCCCATCCTCGTTGACCACTTCCACCGCATAGCCGCCCTCGGCCAGCGCAAGGAGCGCCGTCACCGGGACCGCCAGTACATCCGAGGCCGAGTCGCTGACGACCTCGACGTCGACCGGGGCCTCGTCAAGCCCGGGCGCCGCCTCCGGATCGTCCAGCGTCACCGTCATCTCGAAGAAGCTGCCGCCTCCCTGGCCGACCTGGGCCACCGAGCCGATCTCGGTCACGGTCGCCGTGACCACCTCCCCGTCCGGGAGCTCGACGGCCACCCCATCGCCGACCGCGACCAGGTCCTGATCGTCGGTGGGAAGCTCCACCGTCACGAAGGTGAAGCTGGCAGACGACTCGAAGATCGGCGCCCCGTTCTGCACGCCATCACCCGGCATGGCCGATCGGTTGACGACGCGGATGGGCTCGCCGCGGAACACCACCTCACCCAGGTTCACCACGCCGTCGGTGTGGGCCCCGATGTCCGCCTGCCACAGGATTACGGCGGCACGGGTTTGCCCGTCGAACACCCCGTCGACGGCGAGTCCCGCGTCCTCGGCGTACCCGAGGTCGGTCAATGCCTGCTCGAGCTGCTCGACATCCGGCCCGGTGTCGCCGACCGTGAGCGCCCGGTAGGCGGGGACGTCCCCGAGCATCAGCACCACCGGGCGCGAGTCGACGGCGTAGAGCACACCACCCTGATCGATGATCGCTCCCTCCTCAGGCACCCAGGTCACCGTGGTGCCCATCACGGCCGAGGAGGCCACGACCGGCGATCCCGACTGGGTGGTCTGCGCCAGGCCGACGAACGAGTCGGCGACGTACAGCGGACCCGGAACGAAGACGTACTCGCCGAGGTCGAGCACCCCATCGGGCTCGGCCCCGATGTCCTCCTGGAACTCCTCGACGGCGTCGCGGGTAGCGCTGGTGAACTCGTCGTCGACGGTGAACCCGTTGTAGCCGAGGGCGGCGAGGCCTTCCTCGAGCTGGAGGATGTCCTCGCCGTCGTCGGCCCGGGTGCTGAGCGTGCGGTACGCCGGCCGGTCGCCGTACAGCACGACCACCGGCTCGCTGTTCACCTCGTACAGCACGCTGCCCTGCTCGTAGTAGGCGCCGACCACGGGCTCGGCGGTCACGACGCCACTCAACCCGCCGGGGAGGGTGTCCACCCCATCGTCGGAGGACCGGAACACGATCTGCTCGCCCTCGCCGTAGCCGAGGACACCGTCGAGGGTGGTCGTTGCCACCAGATCGCTCCGGCGGACGGTTGCCGTATTGAGCGTTGTCTCGGCGCCGCTGTCACCGTTTCCGTTGGCGAGGAGCGCCGCGACGAGCGCACCGCCCAATGCCAGGGCGGCGATTACGGCGGCGACCCATGCCCAACGCCGCCGGTCGCGCCGTTCCGCCGGTTCAGGAGGTCGCTCTTCGGGTGATCCGGCGACGGCCTCCTCGGTGACTTCCTGGTCGGTCATCGGCTCCATTCTGGTGGAGTCCATCAGCCGCCACCTCCACCGGGACCGCCGGGGCCACCGGGACCGCCCCGCCGGACGAAACCGCCCATGAATTCCTGGCACGCCTCGATGGCAGCCTGTACCTCGGGATCCGTCGGATCGAAGTTGGAGCCGAACGGGCTCACGAACACCGGTCCGCCGTCCTCGCCCTCGGTCTGGTCGGCGGCGCCCGGTCCGAGGCTGGAGAAGTCCGGATCGTCGACGTCGAGGCCCTGTTCCCGCAGGCAGGCGGCAAACTCGACCAGGTTGTCCTGGATCTCGCTCGGGTCGAAGTCACCGCCGCCGGGACCCAGGGCAAGGCTCCCAAGGTGCTCGTCACACGCCTGGAACGCCGCCTGCACGGTCTCGCGGGGGACACCACCGAAGGGGCCGTCCCCTTCTTCGGGCCCGCCGAACCCGAACTGGATCGACCCGTCGGCGCCGAAGCTCGGATCCTGGAAGTCCTCGACGCCGTTGTCCCGCATGCATTGCGCGAAGGCGAGCAAGGCCTCCTCGTCGGTGACGGCGAGCTCGTCGTCCTTGACCTGCCCGGAGCCCGACCCGGCATCGTCCTCGAGGGTCGCGACTCCCTCTGCGGTCCCGTTACAGGCGGCGAGCAGCACGGCCATCGACACGGCTGCGATCAATACGCGTCTCATGATCTGAGCTAACCACAGCGCCATGATCGGGTGTTGAAGCCGGGTTAAGAACACGGTGAGAACCCGGTGGCCGGACACCTCCGGCGGTGTGCCAGAATCGGCGTATGAAGTTCCTACTCGGTTTGCTCATCGGCGGCAGTGTCGGATACGTCCTCGGCACCGCCGCCGGACGGGAGCGGTTCGACGAGATCGTCGCCGCGCTGGAGGGCGTCCTCGGCGAGGAAACGATGCAGCAGTTCACCGATCTCCTCGACCAGGGCACGGCGGAAATCCGCAAGGCCGCCAACGAGGGCCTGCAGAGCGCCTCGGACGTCATCGAAGCCAGCGCCGGCGACGACCAGGGCTGACAATCGCGATTCCGTGGGCTGGCAGGGGGACTCTGTGCACCTGCGAGCCCTGGGCTGTCAGGGGGACTCTGTGCACCTCTGAGCCCTGGGCTCGCGGCGGTCAGGCTCCTTCGAGGTAGCCCTCGAGTTTGCGTGCCCTGGCCGGTTGGCGCAGCTTGGCGAGGGCCTTGGTCTCGATCTGGCGGATCCGCTCCCTGGTCACGTTGAAGTGGGCGCCGACCTCCTCGAGGGTCCTGACCTTCCCGTCGGCGAGCCCGAAGCGCATCATGAGCACCTCGCGCTCACGCTCGTTGAGGCCCTCGAGGGTCAGGCTCAGGTAGCTCTGTAGCAGCTTGAACGAGGCGGCCTCGACCGGGATCTCGGCATCGGGGTCCTCGACGAAGTCGCCGAGCGTCGAATCGTCCTCCTCCCCCAGCGGGGTCTCCAGTGAGACCGGATCCTGGGCGATGCGGCGCAGCTCGGACACCTTCTCGGGCTCGAGCTCCAGCTCCTCGGCGATCTCCTCGATGGTGGGATCCCTGCCCAGCTCCTGGACGAGCGTCCGCTGGGCCCTGGCCAGCTTGTTGATCGTCTCCACCATGTGGACCGGGACCCGGATCGTCCTGGCCTGGTCGGCGAGCGCCCTGGTCACCGCCTGGCGGATCCACCAGGTGGCGTAGGTCGAGAACTTGAAGCCCTTCCGGTAGTCGAACTTCTCCACCGCCCTGATCAGCCCGAGGTTCCCTTCCTGGATGAGATCAAGGAGGCTGAGGCCGCGCCCCACGTA
>CAZCBO010000196.1:0-5570 GCA_964496825.1 uncultured Acidimicrobiaceae bacterium | reverse complement strand
ACATGAAGCGGGTGTCCGTCAGGATGATCTTGCCGTCGCGCTCGATGTAGATGGCCTCTTCAGCGTTCACCATGATCTCGGTGACGCTCGGGTCCTCTAGGTACATCTGGACTGGTCCGAAGCCGAGGATGTCGTCGCGAATCTGGGCGGCCAGGGCGCGCCGTTCCTCCGGCGTCAGCTGGACGGCTTCCGCTTCCATCGCATCGGCCAGCTCGTTGGAGACGAACTCGTCGAGGTCCGCTTCGGACAATGACGGGTCGTAGAGCCTCGAGCCCAACTTGGTGAAGAGCACCTCCTGGGCCCGCCGCTTGAGGTGGGCGAGGGGGTCGGTTCCAGGTTGGCTCTGTCCCGGGCGATATGCGGCCGCCGGTTGCTTGTCCTTCGCTTCGGTTCGCTTGAGACGCTCGTTCAGCTTCATTGAGTGCTCCTCCGATTGGACCAGCGCGAGCGCTTGGCAGGTGAGTCGATGAACAACTCAGCTGCAGTGAGAAAGCTCTTGCTGATCGGTGAGCGCGGCGACGATTCGGTGATCGGGATTCCCTGGTTCATCGACAGCGGCACCGAGCGCGAGCTGGGGATGGTCGCAGCGATCGGCATTCCTACGACGGCTGCGGCCTCGTCGGCTTCGATGCCGACCCTGCTGTCGGCTCGGTTGAGCACGAAGTACCGCTGCTGGTGATCCATGCCGAGCCGGTCGAGCGCATCGATGACCTTGCGCAGCGCCCGCACCGCAGCCGCCGACAGATCGCAAACGAAGACGAGATCGGTGGAGATCTCGATCGCGGCCAGGGTCGCCTCGGACAGCCCAGCCGAGGTGTCGATGACCACGAAGTCGAAGTCATTTGCCAGCAGCCGCACCGCTTGCTCCACGTCTCGCTCGGCGATCTCCTCGCCTTCGGCTGGGGAGCCTGGTGCGCAGAGGACGAAGAAGTTCTCGCTCCTCGGGGTGAGGAAGACCTTGAGGGTCGTCGCGGTGAGCTGTCCATGGGCGGTCGAGAGGTCAGCGAAGGTGTTCTCGGGTTTGAGATCGAGAGCTCCGGCAACGTCACCGAACTGGAGGTCGAGGTCGACAAGGACGACGCGCTTGTCCATCCGTGAGAGCCCTACTGCCAGGTTGGTTGCGAGTGCCGTCTTGCCGGAACCGCCCTTCGGGGCGACGAGCGTGAGAATCCGTGCCGTTGCCCCGTGTTCGCCGATCTCGCTGAGCAGATTGGCGCGGCGGCGTTGTGCGGTCTCCAACGCCCGGTTGAAGGCCAACTTGATCTCGTCGTCGTCGGCCTCGGTGGTCAGGACGTCCTGCACTCCGGCCCGGAGAGCTTGCTGCCAGAACCCTCGAGTCGGCTCGGTGATGATGATCACCGGGATCTCCGGATGATCGGCATCGAAGGCCCTGGCGAGTTCGAGCGCGAGCTGCACTTCGATGCCGGGCCCGATACTGACGACGTCGGCTCCATCTTCCTCGGCGAGCTCCTTGACCGCCCGTGTCGGGTTGGTGAGCATGATCTCGTCGTGCCAGCGGCGCAACGTCCCGTTCAAATCTCCGCCCAAAGCCTTGCGCACCTTCTGCTCGAAGGCGGCGCTGGCGGTTGCGAGGACTACGTGGCTCATTTCACGCTCGCCTGGTCGAGAGTCCCTGCAGGGTCGAGGTAGACCGTGCCTCGCGTCTGCACGCTGGTGGGGCCTTCGGGAGCGAGGTCGGACTCGCGCGCCAGCCACACGAACCCGAACTCGGCGGTGAAGACGCTCCGCTCGACATCTTCGGGATTCATGGCGAGAGAGACCAGGAGGTTTCCGGTCGGGGCGAGATTGACATCGCTCTGCTCGACGGTCTCCTCGCCGAAGGTAGTGGGGAGGCGTTCGACCTGCACGTTGGTGACCAGCGCGCTGTGGATGATGAGATGCGTCGAACTCGGCGTCCGCGTCTCGACGCTCGTCGTTTCGACAGAGGCAACATTCTCGGGCTCTACCCCCTCTTCGCCGGCGTTCACGGTTCCGACCGTTGTCGTCTCGACCGTCTCTTCAGAGCTCAGGTCGAACGGACTGAACGAGGCGATGACCGCCACCTCGTCGCCGGGGGTTAGTGCGCCGCCGAGAGCACGTTCAGGCGAAAGCGAGAGCGTGACCTCGAGGAGCCCGTCGGGAAGCGGGAACTCGTCAAGGGCGGCGAGAGTGTCGGCGGTGACGAAGCGAGCAGAGATCAGCTGTTCGCCGGGAACGAGGTTGGTCGACACGTAGGTGCCGCTGAGTGACTCCAGGTCGCCAACGCTCCCGGGAGTCTGCAGCTTGGCAGGAACGAGGACGGTGTCGACACTCCCCGCGAGGTCCTCGGCGGCCGTTCCCTTGGCTACAGGTTCTTTGACGACGAGGACCTCGACGGTCTCCTCACCCTCAAGGGCACGTTCATCGGCCCCCTGCACGTAACGCACGAGCAGGAATGTTCCGAGTAGTGCCAATGCGATTGAGGCGATGACCCCGACCCATCGTCTGTTCATGAAAATCTCCCTTACTAGCCAATCAACTCGAGCACGATGTCGCCCCGGTCATCTCCCCCCAGCCCTCCCGGGGTTCCTCCGGGATCCACATCTCTGACGAACCAGCCCGACAGGCAGGATGTTGGCGGCCCGCATTGCGCGTCTCCGCCTTGGTACGGTCCAACGAGGCGGTAGCCTCCGATCACGAAGAGGCCATGACCCGACACGTTGTAATCGCCGTTCGGTGTGAGCGGAATTCCGTCGTAGTACGGAATGCGCACCGGCTCGCCGCTCGCGAGGAGGTCAGCGAAGTAGGACGCGCTGCAGCTTGAAGGTGGTGCGTTTCCCGGGTATACCCCGGTGAGCCCTCCGTCTTCGATTTCAGTCGTGCAGGCTCCGCTGGTATCGATGTAGCCAAACCCTCCCGGCAGGTCGAGTCCAGGATGCACGGTGCACGTATCGTCGACGGCCTCGTCGTCCAGCGGGTCGTGGAAGTAGATCGTGGCCATCGGATAGGCCGTCAGCTCCTCGCCTGCCCATGGAAGCCCGTCCGGGCTCCCGCTTGGCCACCCCGGGAGGTCCCGCTCCCATTCGCATTCGGAGAAGATGAGGGGGAGTGTGAACGCCATATCGGACGCTCCCCACGCCACGATGGCCTCCGCCCCGATCTCGGCGCTGTCGAAACCAACGATTCCCGCAAAGAACATTCCGATCGAGTCGCCACCCGTTTCGGTTTCGGTAGCGGTGACCACGTGAACGGTCTGGGCATCGAGGTCGATGGCCGGAGCGAATGGGATTCTGGCTGCTCCGTCGCTGGCATTGAGGTCGGCGTAGAGGTCGGCGGTATCCCCAGCGGAAACCGGCTCGCACGGAAGATCCCGCGCGCAATCCTCGGCGACGGCGAAGGCGCCTGCCGTGGCGCCGGTCTGGAGCTCCCTCCGTTCCTGTCAGACCCGACCGAAGTCGATGACGAAGGCGGTCATCGCCAGGAGCCCGAGCAACACGACGGCAATGAATATGATCGTCGCACCGGCTTCGTTGCTGCTCCGAGCGACAACGTAGCGCTCGGAGCGGTTCAGCCACCGCATCGCATCACCCCCTCGGCAACGATCGTGACGACTCGCTCGCCAAGAAACGGAATGCTGAGACCAACCGGATACTCGATTGTCATCGTGGTCGGTTCGCCCGGGAGGCATGGATCCGGTGAGATGATGATGTCGCCCAGCGCGGGAGGAGCCATGGTGCTGGATACCGCCCACTGCGCTCGAAGCTGGGCCTCGGCGTAGTCCTCGTAGATGACGTAGTGGCGGATGCCCTCGCGGGCGGCGTGGGTCATCGTGACTTGAGCGTTGTAGAGCCGGCCCATCTCGATGATCCCCAGGACGAGGATCAGGAGAAGCGGGAGCACGATCGCCATTTCGACCATGGCGGCACCGCGCTGGTTTTCCGCTCGCCGATTGCTGATCGCTTCCGTCTTCAATCCTTGTGTCTTCCCCTACTCGTGGAGGCCGCCCGAGCGCGCTCGCCTGGACCCTTCGCGTTCCATGAAGTTCTCGGAGCTACTACCCGAACGCGGCCCACGCGTTGGGCGAGGACCACGTCCGGCGTGAGTAGCACCTCACCGATTAGCCTGGCGCCTTCGGCGCAACGGGACCGACTTGCTTCTGGGCGTTGTCGAACGCGTCGAACACGTCCAGTCCGAGAGCGGCGATCGCGAGGATGGCGACGATCGCGATCAACGCGACCAGAATCCCATACTCCACCATCGTCGCACCGCGCTCGTCGGTCCCCTTGAACACCTGCCATCTGGCTACGAGCTTCGTCATAAACGGATACCTCTTCCTTTCCCCCAGACCCCGCTGGGTCTCGTGCCTTCCTGAATCGTGCGGTAGTCGCTACGACCAGTCATCGTCAGAATTGATGAAACACACCTCCTCAGACCTGATACCAGCCGCTGCTGTACGCCTTGGCGGCGGCGGCGAGCTGGGAATGGACGCCGAGCTTGAGCAGGATGGAGCGGACGTGGGAACGGACGGTCGCCAGTGAGACGTAGGTCTCCTCGGCGATCTCGGACGGACCCCGGCCCTGGCACATCATCTGCAGCACCTCGCTTTCCCTCGCCGTGAGCTGGGCGAAGGGGGCCTGTCGTCGCTGTTCCTCGGCCTGGCTGCGGCGGAGCTCGGCGAGCAGGGTCTTCGACTGCCAGCTGAGGGCGCCGTCGCCCCAGGCGGCGGCGCGAATCGCGGCGATGAACTCGGCAAACGAGGCTTGTTTCTTGTCCACGATGCCAACGGCTCCGGCGTCCAGACACGAGGCCAGGCCGAGGTGGTCGGCGGTCGAGGTGAGCATGACGACCCTCGCTCCGGCGATCGTGATGGCCCTGATCAGCGGTTCCGGCGTACCGGGCGGCGCCGGCAGCTCGTGCTCGAGGAGCACGACATCGGGATGGCTCGCCTCGACCTGGCGAAGCACCTCCTCTGCGGAGAAGGCCCACACCGCCGCGCTCGGCATGCCCGAGCGGTTCAGCTCCTCGCTGAGAGCGTGGGTGAGCAGCGCATGCGGATCGACGAGCGCGACCCGTGGGGAGGCGAGCTCGCCCGTACTCTCTGCGACGCTTCCCCCGGAGGTACGTTCGGGGTCAGTCCAAGCGACCACCCAAACCTGCCTTCCCTGCTCGCCTCCCACGAGGCCGCCCGAAGCGACGCCCATCGCTTCCGACCGGGCGCCGGCCCCGGATCCGTGAATCGTCGCAGTGACGGTCAGTGCGACGCATCGTCAAAACTGATGATTTGGGCCGACCGGCGCTCGCGCCCGTCCCATGGCGGCTCGGGCCGTTCGGCGGCTTCCCTGGCGGTCGCGGCGATGGCTGCGACGAGCTCGTCGATGCCGGCGGTGGCGGGGTCGACGGCGAAGCGGGCGACGCCCACGAGCTCCGGGTGGGTGACGGCGATTCGGTCGGCCTCTTCGAGGACGATCACCCCGATGTCGGCGGCTGCCAGCTGGCGCACCGCCCACCACGCCGGCTCTCGGCCGCTGACGCCGCCCAGATCGACGAGCACGAGCTCGGCCCGCCGCAGCAACGCCGAGGACGGAGAATCC
>CAZCBO010000195.1:0-5617 GCA_964496825.1 uncultured Acidimicrobiaceae bacterium | reverse complement strand
CTCAGGTGGACGGAGGGGAGGCTCCCCCCTTGGGAGGCCGAGAACCTGCCCCCCCCTCCGTCTCGGGCTAGGTGTGCCCTACCTCCACTTCGGAGCCGCGTGGCGTTTCGGATGACGGAGTTTTTGAGTTCGGCCTGCTGGTCACGTCGTGCCAGCTCGTCGAATCGGGCGAGCCCGAAGGCGAAGGCCGCCCAGGCGGTCGTGATGAACACCACGCTGCCGGCGAGGAAGATGAGGGGATCGTTCATCGGTCCTCTCCGGTCAGCACCAACGTTCCCAGGGAGTGGATCGCAGGGACTCACAGTCCGACGAACAAGCCGAGCTCCCGGTCGACGAAGAACCACAGCAAAACGGAGAACAGGAACGATGCGAACGCTGCGCCCACAGAGATCAGCTTGGCGCGATGGAAGGGCGACAGGGTGCGAAGCGCTGCTTGCCTGGTCTGGGTGGTCACGATTGGGTCCCTTGTCTTGCCGTTTCACGGTGTTCGGTCCCGCAGCCTCTCCCGGATGACCACCAGAAGCGGTGGCCGGTTACCCTCCCTCTTCGAACCACGGAAAGGCCCACGATGCACGACACCCGGATCGATCTCCCCGAACGCAAAGCGCTCGTCGAGCTGCTCAATGCCCGACTCGCCGACACGCTCGATCTCTATACCCAGGCCAAACAGGCGCACTGGAACGTCAAGGGATCGGACTTCATCCAGCTGCACGAGCTCTTCGACGAGCTGGCGGCGGCCCTCATCGCGTACGTCGACGTCATCGCCGAGCGAGCGACCGCGCTGGGTGGTACCGCAATGGGAACGGCGCGGATGACTGCGTCGACCTCGACGCTTCCGGAGTACCCCCACGATCTCCTCGACGGTCCCGAGCACGTCACCGCCCTCGCCGACCGCTATGGCGAATACGCCGCCAGCGTGCGCGATTCCATCGACTTCGCGGACGACCACGGTGACAAGGACACCGCCGATCTGTTCACCGAGATCTCGAGGACGATCGACAAGCATCTCTGGTTCCTCGAGGCACACCTTCAGGCCTGAGCTTCCTACGGGGCACGAGCCTCGGCGGTCGCGGCGATGCGATGCGCCATACGTCGAAAGATGGCGACATGGAACGGCAGCAGCGCCCACCAATAGAGCCGCCCGATCAGCCCGCGAGGGACGAACACCGCGGTCTGCCTCAGCTCTGAGCCGTCATCGGAGGGGAGCGCATCGAAGGTGAGCCAGGCCTCCCCCGGCAACTTCATCTCCGCATAGAGTTGGAGGCCCCGTCCGGGCTCGACCTCGACGACGCGCCAGAAATCCAGCGCTTCTCCCGGTCGTAGCTCCTCGGGATGGCGTCGACCCCGACGGAGCCCGACGCCTCCGAGGACGGTGTCGAGCAGGCCCCTGAGCGACCACGCCCAATTCATCGTGTAGTAGCCGACCGTGCCACCCATGCGGGAGAAGGCCCAGAACAGATCTTCTGGGGTGGCGCCGGTCGGCACCGTGCGTGCGTCGATCAGCGTCGAACCTCCCGCCCATTTGGGATCGGTCGGGGCTGCTTGGGCCGGGCCGGTGCCGGCGTCCGACCAGCGGGTGGCGATCTCGAAGGTGTCGGACCGGGTCATTGCCTCCTCGACCGCATCTCGGTAGCCGAGCAGTGGTCCGGCCGCCCGCTCGGCGTAGGTGTTGTCCCCGACGGTGACTTCGATGCGAAGGCTGTCGACGAGCGGCTTGGCGATCCCGGTCGGTAGGGGGGTGACCAAGCCGATCCAATGACTCGACAGCTTCGGGGTGAGCACCGGGACGGGGATGATCCAGCGTCGCGGCAGGTTCGCCACCTCGGCATAGATCCGCATCATCTCCTCGTAGGTCAACTCGTCGGGGCCGCCGATCTCGTACACCTGGTCGGCACCGTCATCGTCCTCGATGGCCCTGGTGAGGATGGCGAGCACATCGGCGATCGCAATGGGCTGGCAGCGAGTTCGCACCCACGACGGCGTCACCATGACCGGAAGCACCTCGGTGAGGTAGCGAACCATCTCGAACGACACCGATCCCGATCCGATGATCACCGCAGCCCGGAGCTCGGTGACCGGGACTGGTCCGTCGGAGAGGAGACGGCCCACCTCCTGCCTGCTGGCGAGATGGGTGCTCAGATCGTCGCCGCGGCCCAGACCACCGAGATAGACGATCCTGCGCAGGTCCGCGCGTGCAGCGGCCTCCCTGAAGTTGATGGCAGCGACCCGGTCGCGTCGACTGAAGTCGCCACCCTCCATGGAGTGGACGAAGTAGAAGGCGCCGTGACACCCTGCCATCGCGCCTTCGAGCCCCTCCGCCTCGAGGAGGTCCCCCTCGAGAACCTCGACCTGGTCTCGCCATGGCGCGGTGGCGAGCTTGCGTGGAGTCCGGACCAGACAGCGCACCTCATGCCCTGCCTCGAGGAGCACCGGTACCAGACGGCCGCCGACATAGCCGGATGCTCCGGTGACGAGGATCTTCATCGTTTCCGCCTCTCCTCTTCTCCTGCGAACATCGCACCTCGCCGGAAGGAGGGGAAGGCTCCCCTTGGGAGGCTGGGAGCCCGCGTCCCCTCCGTCCTGGGCGTGGTGCCCAACATACGTTCGAGACCGCCCGCGGTGGCGGATGTGTGTGCGGGCGTGTCGCGATGAGGCGAGATCGACGAGGGCCCGGTGCCTGAGCACCGGGCCCTCGTCTGCGGCGGGCTGGTTGAGAACCCGCCTCACGTGATCGGGGTCTACGGGAGGAGGACCGCGTCGATCACATGGATCACGCCGTTGCTGGCGAGCACATCCGGCGTCACCACCGTCGAGGCCCCGTTGATCACGACGGAACCGTCAACGACCTCGACGGCGAGCGTCGCCCCATCGGGATTGAGCGTCTCCAGCGCATCGATCGGTGCGCTCTCCACGACCGTCGCGGCGTCGAAGGCGCCGGGGGCGACGTGGTAGAGGAGGATGGCGGCAAGGTCCTCGCTGGCCAGCAGCTCCTCGGCGCTGATGCCGAGGGCCTCGAGGGCCGCGGCGAACGCCTCGTCGGTCGGAGCGAACACGGTGAGCTCATCCTCGGGGTTGTTCAACGCTTCGACGAGCGCTGCCTGCTGCAGCGCAGCGAGGAGGATGGTGAATTCAGCCCCGTCGTCGGCTTCGGCCAGCCCACCAACGATCTCGGCGATGGTCGGCTCGGCCGGCATCGTCGTGGTCGTGGCGGCTTCCTCTTCCATGCCGCTGTCGAACTCGATGGCGATGTCCGGCGGCAGCAGCACGCCGTTGATGACATGGACGATGCCGTTGTCGGCCTCGAGATCGGCCGAGACGACGTCGGCGTCGTTGACCTTGATCTGCCCACCGTCGACCGAGATTCGGACGCCCTGGCCATTCACCGTTGCGACTTCCCGACCGTCGAGCGTCGCCACCAGCTGCGAGTCTGCGGCCTGTGGCGCAACGTGGTACGTGAGGATCTGGGTCAAGGTGTCGGTGTCGGCAAGGAGCTCTTCGGCGCTGACGCCGAGGGCTTCGAAAGCATCGGCGAACGCGGCATCGGTGGGAGCGAAGACCGTGAAGGGCCCGGCGCCCTGCAGCGTCGACTCGAGGCCGGCTGCATCGATGGCGGCGATCAAGGTCGAGAACTGGCCGGCTTCGACCGCGAGGTCGAGCACCGAGGTGGTCTCGGGCTCAACGACGGGTGCAGCCGTCGTCGTCGGCTCTTCATCGCTGGTGCCACAGGCCGCCGCGATCAGGGCGAAGGCCGTGAGCACCACGACGAAGGCGAGTCGCTTTCTCATCAGTGATGTTCCTTTCCTACAGCTCGTCCCGCTGATGCGGGCTTACCCCCTGTACGGAGCACCCGCCGTGGGTGGATGTGCATTTAGTAGGAATTCGTTTAGGAGACCGACGCCGCAAACCGTTCCAGGTTGGCCCGCCAGATGCGACGCAGTACGGGCCGGGCGAACCAGGCGGTGATGCCTCCGCCGAGGTACCAGGGGAATCGAAGCTCCTCCTCCCAGGTGAACCGGGTGCCGGTGGTGATCGGTTCGAGGATGAACGAGCCCGAGCCCGTGACCAGGCCCCGGTGCGTGACGGAGATGAGCCGCGGCTCGGCCCACTCCTCGACGGTGATGTCGTCGTTGAGCACGATCGGGCCCACCCGGGTTCTGACCCGCATCGCGGTCCCGATCCCGGTGCGCCGGTCGTCGAGAAAGTCGATGCGCTCGGCGTCGGCCATCCACTCGGCGTGGCGCTCGAGCCGGGCCGCCTCGTTCCAGACGACAACGATCGGCTTGGGGATGTCGATGGAGACGGTGATGTCCGCCATCAGCCAATCTCCGCGGCAGGGCCGTTCGAATGCAGCTTCCAGCCACTGCGGTCGATGAGATACTCCCACAACCGCTTGCGTTCCCCGGGGCGCTCCTTTGTCCTGCGCAGCCGGTGAACTGGACGCGGTCTGCGGTCGTGCCAGAAGCCGCCGCTGGTCTGCATCGGCTCGTCGGCTGCGGCGAGGTAGACGATGGTGTCGGCGCCCTGTTCGGGGCTCCGCAGAAGCGGACCCATCACGGTATGGAATGCCGGCAGCGAATCGGCGAGGCCCGGTGTGTCGACCCATCCGGGGTGCGTCGAGTGGGCGACGACGCCGGTACCCTCGAGCTGCTCGGCCCACATTTCGGTGAGCACCACCTGAGCCCGCTTGGTCTTGGCATAGGCGGTGGCGCCGCTGAAGTCGTCCGCTCCCAACTCCAGGGTGTCGACCTCGAGGGGTTGGGTGTACATCCCGCCGGACGAAACCGTGATGATGCGCGCCGGAGCGTTCTCGGCGAGGCGGGGGAGCAGGAGGCCGGTCAACAGGAACGGTCCCACGAGGTTGGTCGCCACCGTCAGCTCGATGCCGTCGGCGGTCAGCTCGTGCTTCACCGGGAGCACCGAGGCACCGTTGACGACGACGCTCAATCCCGGCTCATCGTCGAGCACCCGCTCGGCGAGGTCGCGCACCCCGGCGATGGTGGAGAGGTCTGCCCGGACGGCGTCGACCTCGCCCCTGGGTATGTCCTCGAGGGCAGCGACCGCGGCATCCAGCTTCTCGGGGTTGCGGCCGACGACGATCACGCGGGCGCCGAGCTCCTTCATCCGGCGCGCCGCGGCGAGGCCGATCCCGGACGATCCGCCGGTGACGAGCACCGTCTCGCCGTCCATCGCCGGGAGCAGGCCGGACCAGGATCGGCTCCGGAGCCGGTAGCCGACGTTGGTGAAGCTCCCGAGGACCGTGGTCTCGAGCAGACCGTCGAGGGTCGGGCTCATGATCCTTCGGCGGCGAGTTCGGCGAGGCGCCGATCGAGACCTGCTCTAGCGCCCTCGCCGACCCGGTCGAACAGCTTGCCGAGGAAGGGCTCGGTCAGGCGGAACAGCCCCTTGAGGCGGATGTCGGCCTCGTAGTCGATGCGGGTTCCGCCCTCGACGTCGGAGAAACTGATGCGGTCCACGGCGCCGGACCGGGCCCCATCACCCTCGAGCACGACGCGATGCGGCGCATCGAACTCGGTGATCGTATAGGTCATGGCAAGGTCCGACCCGCCGTAGTTGAGATCGAGGTCGTAGGCGGTGCCGACGTCGGCCGGGGCATCGG
>CAZCBO010000194.1:0-5617 GCA_964496825.1 uncultured Acidimicrobiaceae bacterium | reverse complement strand
TGTCCGCGAGGCCCTTGCGCACGTCGACCTCCTGCAGCGGCGCCTGGTCGAGGTGGGTGTACGACTTGAGCGCCCCAACGATCTCCGACATGCGTCCCGCTCCCTCGTTGATCTCGCGCAGCAGCTCGGAGACGTTGTAGGTCATCGAGACGGCGTCGAGGATGACGGGCGCGCCTTCGCCGTAGGCGTCGTGGACCTCCTTGACGCCCGCCGCGTTCCAACCGGCCAGCGCCAGCGGCGGAGCCATCGCCCACGGCTCTGCACACCCCGCTGCCGCGAGCGCCGCGTCCAGCTCGGCCTCGCGCTCGGATCGCTCCAGCGCGCCGAGGGTGGGACCGGGCTCGGCGGCGGCGGTCAGCCAGGCTTCCACCTGGGCCTGCTGCTCCTCGTCGAGCTCGACACCACCGAGGTTGGCGATCGCCCGCCCGAAGGCGTCGAGCTCGGGCGACAGCAGCCCTGCGGCCCTGGCAATGGCGGCCGCCGGGTTGTTCAGCTCGTGGGCGAGTCCCGCAGTCAGCGTTCCCAGCTGCACCATGCGCTCCGACTGGCGAAGGCTCGCTTCGGTCTGACGGACTCGCTCGAGCAGGATGAAGAACAACGCCCGTGCCGCCGTGGCGCTGGTCTGCAGCAGCTGGTCCATCTGGGTCTTGGGGATGGCGATCAACCGGGTCTTCTCCGCCGCTCGCCCCGACGCCATCCGCGGGGCCGAGTCGAGCAGCGCCATCTCTCCGATCACCTCACCGGGCAGCCGGCGGGCCAGCAGCACCTCGCGTTCGCCGGTGATCTTGATGATCTCGATCTCGCCGTCGGTGATCACATAGGCCTCGTCGCCCTCGTCCCCCTCGTTGAACAGGCTCTCGCCCCTGTCGAGCTCCATCACCGTGGCACCCTCTTCGAGGCAGTCGAGGTCCTCGTCGGTCAGCTCGGCGAAGAGCGGGACGGCGCGCAGCTCTTCCCGCACCGACTCACACCGTCTCGAGGTACTGGTGGACCATGCTCACCGTGATGGCCCCGGTACCGACGGCAGAGGCGACGCGCCGGATGGCCCCGTGGCGGATGTCGCCTGCGGCGAAGATCCCGGGAACGCTGGTCTCGAGTGGATACGGGTCGCGCTCGAGCGGCCAGTGGACGTCCTCGGCGAGGGCGATGTCGGGGCCGGTGTAGATGAAGCCCCGGTCGTTGCGCGCCACCAGGTGCTCGACGAAGTCCGAGTGCGGCACGGCGCCGACGAAGATGAAGATCGCCGCAGCCTCGTGGTCCGATTCCTCCTCGGTCTTCGTGTTCTTCAGGCGGATCCGCTCGACGGTGTTCTCGCCCTCGACCTCGACCACCTGGGTATTGACGAGGACGTCGATGTTCGGTGTGCCGTCGATCTGGTCGATCAGGTACTGGGACATCTTGAGGGCGAGCGATTCGCCCCGCACCACCATCGTGACCTGAGAGGCGTACCTCGAGAACAGCATCGCAGCCTGCCCCGCCGAGTTGGCTCCCCCGATCACGTATACCGGCTTGTCGCTGTACGTCGCCGCCTCCGACAGGGCCGCGCCGTAGTAGACCCCGGCGCCTTCGAACCGCTCGTAGCCGGGGACGTTGAGCCTTCGCAGCTCCATGCCGCTGGCGATGAGCAGAGCGTGGGACCGCAGCTCGACACCGGTGTCGAGCGTCACCACCTTGACGTTGTCCTCCGTCTTCACGTCGGTCACGGTGGTGGCGGTCAGGATCTCCGTGCCCAGTCGGGCCGCCTGGGTGGCGGCTCGCCGCGCCAGGTCGGCTCCGCTCACGCCGGAAGGGAACCCGAGGTAGTTCTCGATGCGGCTGCTGGTGCCCGCCTGGCCCCCAGGAGCCTCGGACTCGATCATCACCGTCCGCAGGCCCTCCGATGCCCCGTAGACGGCGGCGCCCAGCCCGGCGGGCCCGCCCCCGACGATGATGAGGTCGTAGAAGGGGTTGTCCGCTTCGGTTCGCAAACCAACCTGTTCGGCGATGGTCCGCCGGCTCGGGTTGACGAGCCGGGTGCCGTCGGCGAACAGCACCACGGGAATGGTCTGGTCACCGTCGCCGGCACGAAGGATGGCCTCGGCCTCCTCGTCGCGTTCGATGTCGAGGAACCGATAGGGCACCTGGTTTCGGGCCAAGAAGTCCTTCACCTCGTGGGTCGCAGGCGACCACGTCGTACCGACAACGCGGATCCCGTCGAAGGGGGCCGGCACGTTGGCCACCCAGTCGTCGAGCAGCTCGTCGAGGATGGGATAGAGGTTGTCCTCCGGCGGATCCCAGGGCTTCATCAAGTAGTGGTCGAGCTCCACCTCGTTGATGGCCTGGATCGCCGCGTCGGTGTCGGCGTACGCGGTGAGCAGGGCCTTCTTGGCGAAGGGATGGACCTGCCGAGCCTCGATGAGGAACTCGGTGCCGGTCATCTCCGGCATGCGCTGGTCGACCAGGAAGAGGGCGACGACGTCGCCCCTCGCCTTCAATCCTTCAGCCACCTCGAGGGCCTCGGCACCGGATCCGGCGTCTATGACGCGGTAGTCCGGGGCGAAGTGGGCGTTGAGGTCGCGCCGCACCGCGTTGCGCACCTGTGGATCGTCGTCCACCGCCAGGATGATCGGTGTTGCCATGGTTTCCCTTCCGTGATCAGACGATACCGGCCCCCCGCCGGAGCGTGTCAGCTGAGCGGTATGTATTCATGTAAGACTCGATTCGGACCCACGTCGACGATGCGCACCCCCGACGGATCGCTGCCGAGCGGGTATCCCACGGGCCCCGAGGTCACCATCTCGAACTCGCCGTCGTAGGCCAGCGAGTTGCGGTGCCAGTGGCCGGCGAAGGCGATTCTGATGCCGCTCCGGTGGACCAGGTCGAGGATCGGGCGTCGGCGTTCGAGGGGGATGTTCCAGTAGGTGTCGTCTTCATCCGCCGACTCGACGAAGAACGGGTGATGCCCGAGCAGGATGGTGTGGGTCCGGTTTCCGGCCTGGGACAACTCGTGCTCGATGAAGGCCAGCTGCTCGGCGTACTCGTCCTCAACGTTCTCCGGGTGATCGATGACGACGGTGTTGAGCACCACGAAGCGCGCCTCGCCGTGGTCGAAGGTGTAGAAGTCGGCTCCGAACACCTCCCGGTATGCGGCGATGCTGTCCGCGGTGGGGACCACGGTGTCGTTGGCGATGTCGTGGTTCCCGGGGACCCACAGCATCGGGATCGCCGGGTCGAGGTCGCCCGTGATCCGCAGCAGCTCTTCGAGCTGGGCCTCATCGGTGTTGTCGTCGATCATGTCCCCACCCATCACGACGAACTCCGGCCGCATCGCGTTGGCCATGTCGATGGCGAGGCGATACCGATCGGCGTCCCACTCGAAGCCCTCCACCTTGGGCACGATCTCGACGCTCATCCCGCGGGCGTCGAAGTTGACGATGTCATCCTCCGTCATGCCGCTGAAGGTGGCATAGGCGCCGAGCTGACAGTCGGCCATGAAGAGGAAGCGGAACGATGTCACGCCCGGTGGCTCACTGACGGTCGACCCATTCGTCCACGAGGCGGTGCATGGTCGTCATCGGCACCGACCCGGACCCCAGCAGCGTGTCGTGGAAGGCGCTGAGGTCGAAACGGTCGCCGAGTGCCTCCTCGGCTCTCGCCCGTGCCTCGAGCATCTCGCGCTGGCCGGTCTTGTAGGCGAGGGCCTGGCCGGGCCAGGCGATGTAGCGCTCGACCTCGTTGACGATGTTGTTCATCGCCTGCGGCGAGTTCGCCTCCAGGTAGTCGATCGCCTCCTGGCGAGACCAGCCGAGGGCGTGCATGCCGGTGTCGACGACGAGGCGCCCCGCCCTCCACGAGTCGAACGACAGGATGCCGAGGCGCTCCAGATCTCCGCTGTAGAGGTCCATCTCGTCCGACAACCGCTCCGAGTAGAGCCCCCACCCCTCGTGGAAGACGGTGATGAAGGCGTTCTTGCGGAACGCCGGCATGCCTTCCATCTCCTGGGCGAGCGCGAGCTGGAGATGATGGCCGGGGATCGACTCGTGGAAGGCCAGCGCCTCGGACTCGTAGCGGGTGCGGGTCTCGGGTGATGTGGTGTTGACGAAGAACGTCCCCGGTCGGGATCCGTCGTCTGCCGGTGGGAAGTAGAAGGCGAGCGGGGCGTCCTCGGCGCCGAGCGGCGGGACCTCGGCCATGACGCACGGCGCCTTGGGAAGCCGACCGAAGGCCTTCGACATCGCGGCGCCGGCCCGGTCGAGAGCACCCTGTGCGGCGGCGACGATCTCCTCGCCGCTCTCGAAGCGGAGGTCCTGGTCATCCCGCAACCTGGCGTAGATCGTGCCCAGATCGTCGGTGCCCAGCACCGCCCGACCGAGGGTCCGGTACTCGTTCTCCAGTTGGGCGATGTCGGCCAGCCCGGCGCTGTGGATGTCGAGGGCCTTGAGCGGCAGGGACGTGTGGACCCGGATCGCCCGCTCGTAGACCTCCTCGCCGTCGGGCAACCAGACCACGCCGCTGCGCTCCTGGGGCCGCGCCCTCGGCAGCACTTCGTCGACGATCGCGGCGCGGTAGCGCGCAAAGCCGGGGCGGACATCGGTCTCCACGACCTCCGTGAGGCGTTCCCTCCAGGCGGCGACTTTCTCGTCATCCCACTGCGGAGGGGGGTTCATGTTGACGATGGCGTCCTGCTCCGTGGGCGACGCGAGGTACGTGTCGAGCTGGGTGATCGTCTTCTCGGTCCCGACCACCGGCGGCGTCCGGTCTCGCGCCAGGCCCTGACGCAGGCGCCCGATGGCCTGGTCGAGGAGCCTGCCGGTCTGCGACCACTTGGCGATCATGGCCTCGCCGTGCTCGGGCGCGGTCAGCGTGATCTGCGGGATCAGCGTTTGGAGCACGACCTGGACTCCGTTGAACGGATCGACGTCGAACTCCGCAAAGCGTGAGCGGAGGTTGTCGGCACCCGAGGAGGCCTCGAAGATGAGCGCCTCACGGGTGACCTGCTCCTCGGGGGTGAGCGCAGCGGGGTCGATGGCTTCGGCGGCGGTTGCAAACCGGTCGAGCGCGGCGATGTGCTCGTCCTCTACTTCGCGCGACACGTCCTCGAGCTGGTCGTCGTACGCATGGAAGCCGAGCAGGATGGCGTTGGTTGGCGAAGCTTCGAGCTTGAAGGCCCAGTACTCGTCGCCGAGCCGCTTCAGGTCGGCGTTCATGCCGCGCTCCATTCCCGGATCATGCGTTCGAGCGTCTCCAGCGGCACCGCGCCGGAGCCCAGAACGACATCGTGGAACGCCCTGATGTCGAAGCGGTCCCCGAGCGCCGCCTCTGCCTCGGCGCGCATTCGGTCGATCTCGAGCCGGCCGATCATGTACGAGAGGGCCTGGCCGGGGAAGGACGTGATGTAGCGGTCGACCTCCTCGGTGATCGTGTGCATGGTCATCGGCGTGTTCTCCGCCAGGTAGTTGATCGCCTGCTGCCGGGACCAGCCGAGGGCATGGACACCGGTGTCGACGACGAGCCGCGCCGCCCGCATCGAGTCGTTCGAGAGCAGACCCATCCGGTCGAGCTGAGACCCGTAGATGCCCATCTCGTCGGCAACGCGCTCCGAGTACAGACCCCAGCCCTCGCCGTAGGCGACGATGTG
>CAZCBO010000193.1:0-5637 GCA_964496825.1 uncultured Acidimicrobiaceae bacterium | reverse complement strand
GATGGCGGTGGACCGAGTCGAGGATGCCGACCTCGTCGTGCTCAACACGTGCACGATCCGAGACAATGCCGACCAGCGCCTGTACGGCTATCTCGGTGGACTCAAGCCCTTGAAGGTCCGGCGTCCGGGGATGCGGATCGCGGTCGGCGGCTGTGCAGCGCAGAAGGACCAGGAGCTCGTTCGGGAGCGAGCCGGGTGGGTCGATGTCGTCTTCGGCACCCACAACACCCACCGCGTGCTCGACCTGCTCGACCACGCCGAGGAGTGGGGGCCGGTCACCGAGGTGTGGGAGCAAACCACCGACCGCGACGAGATCCCTTCGCACCTGCCGGTGCATCGCGAGAGCGACCACTCGGCCTGGGTCACGATCACGATCGGGTGCAACAACAGCTGCACGTTCTGCATCGTCCCCATCGTGCGGGGCCGCGAGATCAGCCGGCGTCCGGGCGACATCATCGGTGAGGTCGAGCGGCTCGCCACCGCCGGTGTCGTCGAGGTGACCCTGCTCGGTCAAAACGTGAACTCCTACGGCCGTGACCTGGACCTCAACGGCCGCAAGCCGCTGTTCGCCGACCTGCTGCGGAGAGTCGGCGCCGTCGACGGCATCCGCCGTGTCCGCTATACCAGCCCGCACCCCAAGGACATCCGCGAGGATGTCGTCGAGGCAATGGCCGAGACACCTGCCGTCGCCGCGCAGCTCCACCTGCCGCTGCAGTCCGGGAGCGATCGCATCCTGGCCGCGATGCACCGCGGCTACACCGCCGAACGATTCCTGGGAAAGCTGGCGATGGCGCGACGCATCGTCACGGACCTGTCGGTATCGACGGACGTCATCGTCGGGTTCCCCGGCGAAACCGAGGAGGACTTCGACCGGACGATGGCGGTGATGGAATCGGCCCGCTTCGATAGCGCCTTCATGTTTCAGTTCTCGCCGCGGCCGGGAACACCGGCGGCCGCCATGGGTGGGCAGGTCGACGCCCACGTGGTCCAGGAACGGTTCGATCGCCTTGTGGAACTGCAGAACCGCATCACCTTCGAGGCGAATCGCGCCGCCGTCGGCGCCGTGGCCGAGGTGCTGGTCGAGGGGCCGTCGCGCCGGGATACGTCGATCGCCACCACGCGCACCGAGGGCAACCGGATCGTCCACGTGGAGGGCGAGTTCGCACCGGGCTCGTTCCTCGACGTCAGGATCACGAGGGCGGCACCGCACTACCTCGAAGGAGCGCTCGTCTGAGGCTCGTCGCCATCGTCGGCCCCACCGCCTCGGGGAAGTCGATGCTGGCCGAAGCATTGGCCGACCGGCTCGGGGCCGACATCGTCTCGGTCGACTCGATGCAGGTGTACCGGGGGATGGACATCGGCACCGCCAAGCCCGACGCAGCGGCGCGAGGTCGCTACGGGTACCACCTGATCGATCTCGTCGAGCCGTCGGAGGAGCTGACGGTGGCCGAGTACCAGGACGCAGGGAGCGCCGTCCTCGATGAGCTCGCGGCGAGCGAGCGGGCCGGGATCCTGGCCGGCGGATCCGGGCTCCATCTGCGGGCGTTGGTCGATCCGTTGGAGTTTCCGCCCACCGACGATGAGCTCAGGGCCGAGCTCGAAGCGGTGACGTCGAGGGAGCTGCTGGAGGAGTTGATCGACGCGGATCCCGGGGCGGGGGAGTTCGTCGACCTGGCCAATCCCCGGCGGGTGCTGCGGGCGGTGGAGGTCCTCCGTCTCACCGGAGAGACCCCATCCGCCAGGGTCGTATCGCCCCAGGCAACCGCCGTCCGGAGATATGCGCCGACCCGCCCCTTCGTCGGTCTCGGCATCGATCCGGGAGACGAGCTCGGTGCGCGGGTCGAGGCGCGGTTTGCGGCCATGCTCGATGCCGGACTGGTCGAGGAGGTCGCAGCACTAGCGCCGATCATGGGCCGCACGGCTCGCCAGGCCGTGGGCTACAAGGAGCTGCTCCCGGTCGTCGCGGGTGAACACACCATCGAGGAAGGACGGGGTGCCGCGCTCCGGGCGACCCTCGCCCTCGCCAAGCGCCAGCGGACCTTCTTCCGACGCGATCCCCGAATCCACTGGCTGGCGTGGCACCATGATCCCGATGAACGCGTGGCGGCCGCGTGGTCGCATCTCGAGGCTGCATGGAATTCGTGAAGGTCGAAGGGCTGGGCAACGACTTCATCGTCGTAGGCGAAGAGCCTGATGCGGAAGACGTCATCGCCTGGTGTCGCCGCCACACGGGCATCGGCGCCGACGGGGTGCTGTTGCTGACTCCGGTCGACCCCGGTCGGATTGCCATGCGGTATTGGAACGCCGACGGGGGTGAGGTCGAGATGTGCGGCAACGGGGTGAGGGCCCTGGCGCTGCTGGCGGTCATGGACGGCCTCGTCGACGGGCACAGCTTCGTCGTGGAGAGCGCGGTCGGCGATCATCCGGTGACGGTGCTCGACGACGGCCTGGTGCGGGCCTTCGTCGGGAGACCGCATGCATTCCGCACCGAGGAGATGACGGTTGCCGGCCACACCGTGCGGCCGGTCGGCGTGGGCAATCCGCACGCGGTCCTGTTGGTCGATGACGTCGACGAGGCGCCGGTCGACGCGATCGGACCGGTCATCGAGCACGATCCGCTGTTTCCTGATCGGGTCAACGTCGAGTTCGTCGAGCCCGTCGGCGAGGATCGAGTCCGTGTCCGGGTGTGGGAGCGTGGCATCGGCGAAACCAATGGCTCTGGGACCGGGGCCACCGCGGCCGCCTACGCAGCCCGGGCGGCGCAGGAACTGGGCGATGCGATCACGGTCGAGCTTCGGGGAGGTGAGCTGCTCATCGAGTTCGAGGAGGACGGGGCGTGGATGACGGGACCGGCTTCGATCGTCTACCGCGGCTCGCTGTGAGCTGCGGGTTCACCTGTCATGGCGGAGACATCCAGACGGTCAACGCACCGAGCAGCCGGCCACCGCTCCCAACGAGCGGGAAGGCGAGGGAATCGATCTGTCGCCACGCCCCATCGAGCCCGCGGATGCGGAGGCGCTGGTGGGCGGGGCGGTTCTGGCTCAGTGCGATCGGGGTCGGCAACGCTTCGTTGGGAACGGCTCGACCTTCCAGGTCGGTAGGTGAGCCCAACGACGCGAGCTCCCTCGCGTTGATCTCTCCGGCTTCATCGAAGCGGCGACCGACCACGCGCTCGGCCGGTTCGTTGTAGTAGACGAGGTTGCCTTCGGGGTCGAAGACGCCGATGGGGATCGTCATGTAACTCGCCCACTGATGCAGGACGATCAGCTCGACGGGTTCCTGCGCCATCCGGTCCCTTTGCTCGGGGCTCGGGATCGATCCTACGCGGTGGTCTCCGAGCGAGGCTGGTGCGCGGGCAGGGCGGCGGCGATGGCCGCGACCTCCGCCGGCTCGGCTCGAACCCGGTGATCGAGGTCGACGAAGGCGTAGCGGATCACGCCGTCGCGATCGATGACATACGTCGCAGGAACCGGCAACTCCCACGCCATCGACCCGTTCATCCCGGCAACGTCTCGGTCGATCTCGCGGTAGTACCCGATCAGTCCTTCCTCCATCTCGTAGACGATGCCGAACTGTCTGGCCACTCGGTTCTCGGTGTCGGAGAGGACGGGAAAAGACAGCCCGTGCTCCTCGATGACCGATGCCGACAGGTCGGGCCGGTTCGGCGAGATGGCGACCAGGGTTGCGCCGGCCCGCTCGACCGCGTCGAGCTCGCGCTGGAGCGCCGCCAGCTCGAGGCTGCAGAACGGGCACCAGGGCCCGCGGTAGAACGAGACGATCACCGGGCCGTGGTCGAGGAGTGCGGAGAGAGACACCGTGTTCCCGAACGCGTCGGGGAGTTCGAACGTGGGTGCTTCGTCACCCTCGCGCAGCGCCGTCTCCAGGATGTAGGTCTCGGCGAGAGCCTCGGCGGCGGTGCGATAGACGGCCGCCCGCCTCTCGTCGAAGGTCTCCTTGCTCGCTGCCGCTCTCTTGCGCAGCTTCTCGGCGAGGGTCATCCTCCTCCATCCCCATCGCGAATCGGGAAGCTAACACGAACCTTCGCCCCGGCTGGGGAAACTTCTCCCTAACGCACTCGCCGCAGCAGGGCGACGACGATGCCAAGGATCTCGACGCCCTCGGTGAAGACCATCGGGGCGTAGGCCGGGTTCTCCGACTCGAGCACTACCCGGCCGTCTTTGCGCCGGAGGCGCTTCACCGTCGCCTCCTCGTCGGCGACGAGCGCGGCGACGATCTCGCCGTCACTGGCGTCGGGCTGGCGGCGGACGACGACGTAGTCATCCTCGTAGATGCCGGCATCGACCATCGAGTCGCCGCGCACCCTGAGCATGAAGACCGGATCGCTGCCAACCAGCTCGGTGGGCAGCGGATAGATCTCCTCGATGTCCTCCTCGGCCAGCATCGGTGAACCCGCCGCGATGTGGCCCACGAGGGGAACGTCACGGATGGGGGCTCGCTGGAGCGCACGCTCGGTTGCTCCGTCGTCGATCACCTCGATGGCGCGCGGCTTCGACGGGTCACGCCGCAGGTATCCGGCGCGCTCCAGCGCCGAGAGGTGGCTGTGGACGGTCGAGGGTGACGAGAGGCCGACGGCGTCGCCGATCTCGCGAACCGATGGGGGATACCCCCTGGCGTTCACCGTCTCGGTGATGAGATTGAGTATCTGTCGCTGCCGGTCGGTCAGGTCCTGTCGTTGTGCCATGGCGGCGCTCCTCACTGTTCTCTCAACTCACGCTAGTGGGATTCGGCACGGAAACCAAACATATGTTCGATGCGGTCGCATCGGTCGTGCTATCCGGCCACCATGTCGGCATGATCAGGTGGGCATCGGCGGCGGACGCAACAGGCGTTGCCCGGGTCCATGTGGATACGTGGGAGGGCACCTATCGCGGGCTGATGCCGGACGAGGTGCTCCATCGCCGGACGCTGGACCGTGCCGTGGCCGGCTGGGCGGTTGGCGGCTCGACGACGCCACCAGGACCGATGACCCCTTCGGAGCTCGGCTCCACGCGTCCGTTACCGCATCGGACTGTCGTCCTGACCCTCAGAGCGAACACCCGTTCGACTTGACGAGCGAACATTTGTTCGATAGGGTGGGATTTGAACGAACACACGTTCGGAGGTAGGCGTGCAGGCGATCCCGGCAACGGATCTCGGCTTTGTGTCACACCCGAGCGGTACGTTCGAGCCGTGGGCAGCGTCTTCGGGCGTCCTGCCCACGAAGGACGGCGGACCACCGAGGAGGCAGCACGAGATGGCGATGCAACGAACTGCCAGCGCCCGCGCTCTGGTCATCATCTCCACGATCGTTGCGTCGCTCGTGCTCCTCCTCGCCACCGCCGTGCACGCCCTGTCGACGCCGGCCCCGACCGCCACCGTCGACGTCCAGGTTCGCGGTGGCGACACCCTGTGGTCCATCGCCGAGGAGATTGCCCCAGAGGGGGCGGATCTGCGACGGATCGTGTCCGAGATCCGGGAGCTCAACGATTTACCGGGCGCGCTCATCCACGCCGGCGACGTGCTTCACGTACCCGCCGACGGCTGAGGCACACCATCGCATGCCCTCCGGTCGCAGTACGCTCGGCACCGCCGTGCATTGCCCGTATTGCCAAGCCGAGAGCACCCGGGTTATCGACT
>CAZCBO010000192.1:0-5645 GCA_964496825.1 uncultured Acidimicrobiaceae bacterium | reverse complement strand
GGGCTCTGGGGTGGGGGCCGCAGGCCGACTTCTCCAAGCGCCTCGTCGCGACCATCGACTGGTATCGAGATCGCGAGGATTGGTGGCGCCCGCTGAAGGTGGCGCCATGAAGGGAATCGTCCTCGCCGGCGGGGCCGGCTCGCGGCTCGACCCGATCACCCGGGTCGCCAGCAAGCAGCTCCAGCCCGTCTACGACAAGCCGATGGTCTACTACCCGCTGGCGACGCTGCTCGAGGCCGGGATCTCCGAGGTCCTGCTCATCACTACGCCCGAGGACACGCCCCGGTTCGTCGACCTCCTCGGCGACGGCCAGCAGTGGGGGATGCAGATCGACTACGCCGTCCAGACACAGCCCAGGGGCATCGCCGAAGCGGTGATCATCGGGAAGGGATTCATCGGCGACGGACCCGTGGCGCTCATCCTGGGCGACAACATCTTCCATGGCGATCTCGGTCTCGCCGGGCTCGTCGCCTCCTTCACCACGGGGGCCCACATCTTCGGCTATCCCGTTCGCGATCCCGAGCGCTATGGGGTCGTCGAGCTCGACGACGAAGACCGGGTCGTCTCGATCGTGGAGAAGCCGGCCCGACCGGTGTCGAACCTGGCAGTGCCCGGGCTCTACCTGTACGACGAGCGGGCCCCGATCATGGCCGAGAAGCTCGCCCCGTCGGCTCGCGGTGAGCTCGAGATCACCGACCTCAACCGGGCGTACCTCGACGATGGGACCCTGCAGGCCACCCGGCTCGGGCAGGGCATCGCCTGGCTCGACGGCGGAACCCACGACAGCCTGCTCGACGCGGCGAACTTCATCGCCACCATCGAGCATCGCCAGGGTCTCAAGATCGCGTGCCTCGAGGAGATCGCCCTGCGCAAAGGCACGATCACCGCCCACCACTTCGCGACTCTGGTCCGGGCCCTCCCCGCATCGGGGTATCGCGACTATCTGGAACGGTTCGTCGCCGGGGCCGACCCCGCCTCGTGATCGTCCTCACCGGGGCGACCGGCCAGCTCGGCACTGCCTTCCGCCACCGGCTCGGGGAGGCGGCCACGTACCTGACCCGCGACGACCTGGACCTCGCCGATCCCGCCGCCATCCCGCCCCGGATCACCTCGCTCGCGCCGACCCTCGTGATCAACTGCGCCGCCCACACCGCCGTCGACGCCGCAGAAGCCGACGAAGCAGCCGCCCGGGCGGTCAACGCCGACGCCGTCGAGGCCCTCGCCGCTGCCACCGCTGATCTCGGCGCCGGGTTCGTGACGTTCTCATCGGACTATGTGTTCGACGGAACCAAGGATGCTCCGTACGTCGAGGACGACGAACCGAATCCGATCAACGCATACGGGCGGGCCAAACTCGACGGTGAGCGACGAGCCCTGGTTGCGAATCCGAGGACACTCGTTGTTCGCACCTCGTGGCTGCTGTCGGGCACCCATCCCAACTTCGCCGCCACTATGTTGCGACGGCTCGCTGCGGGGCCGGTCGACGTGGTCGACGATCAGTACGGGCATCCGACCCTCGTCGACGATCTCGCTGCGGCGACGCTCGCCGCGGTCGATAAGGAGGCCACGGGCATCTTGCACCTCACCAACCAGGGTGTGACGACCTGGTTCGACCTGGCCGTCGAGATTGCCGCGACAGCAGGGCTCGACGAGATCCGGGTGCGGCCGATCTCCACGGCCGACCTGGCCCGGCCGGCGCCTCGTCCCCAAAACTCGGTCCTCGACTCGGTTCGGCTCGGCGAACTCGGCTTGGCCGCGCTTCCCGACTACCACGATGGGTTGCCGGCGCTGGTGGCCCAGCTTCGCTCGGGGAACGGGCCATGACCGGGGCCGCCCAGCCGACCGACGCCGCCGTGATTCCCAGCGATCGCGGCGGCACCGTCGGTATCATCGCCGGGACCACGGTCAGCGCGATCAGCGTCTACCTGTACCAGGTGATCTCCGCTCGCAGCCTGGGCAGCGAGGTCTTCGCCGCCATCGGGGCCATCTGGACGGTGATGTTCCTCGTGTTCACCGTGCTCAACATCCCGGTTGAGCAGTACTTGACCCGCCGGCTCATCCTGGGCGGCGGGCGCTGGATCCCCGATCGACGCGCCGTGCTCATCGCAGCCGCACCGCTGGTGGTCGGATTGCTGTTCGGGGTGGGGTTCGTCGCCATCACCCTGGACCGCTTCTTCGAGGGATCCGCGACGTTCATCGCCGTCGCGGCCGCCATCTTCGCGTCGCGCAACGTGCTCACCGTGGGTCGTGCGTTCCTCGCCGGCCGCAGGCGTTTCCTCGCCTACGGCGTGGCGATCGCCCTCGAGGGCGTGGCGCTGGTGGCGCTCGCCGCCGTCGTGGCCGGGGCCAACCCGTCGGCGTTGGGCTTCGCCGGGATCCTGGCGTTGTCGCCTCTGACGGTGCTGCTGACCCGGCCCTTCGGCACCCACGTCGACATCCCGGTGCTGGCCGAGAGCGTGCCGGCCGGGGCCGGGTTTCTCAGTGCCCTCGTCATTGCCACCGGAGCCTCGCAGATCATCCTTGCCGTCGAGCCGGTCATCGTCAGCTTCATCGGGGGGACGGCGACGGCGGTCTCGGTGGTGTTCGTCACCTTCACGCTGTTCCGGGGTCCCGTGACGTCGTCCTACAACCTGATCGCCAGGGTTCTACCCGACTTCACCGTCCTCGCCGCCCGCGGCGAGGAGCACCGGCTCAACGTGTGGGCCGAGCGCATCGGCCTCGCCAGCGTCGGCCTCGCCGGCCTCTTCGCGGTCTCTGCCTGGTTCCTGGGACCGGTCGTGGTCGAGTTGCTCTACGGCGACGAATTCGTACCGACCGCCCGGGTCGCGGCGCTGGCGGCGGCAGCCGTCGGCTTTGCGTTGGGGTCGTTGTTCCTCAACCAGATCTTCGTGGCCAGGGGGGAGACCGGCCGGCTGGCCGCGATCTGGATCGCGGCGCTCGGTGCCGCGGCCACTGCGCTCTTCGTCGTGGAGGCCGAGCCGATCGACCGGGTGGCCACCGCCTTCCTCACCGGGGAAGCGACCGCAACGGTCCTGCTGGTGGGGATGTCGGTGGCGGCCCACCGGCGGGCGCCGGCGACCGAACCGGCCTAACCCGCGTTGTCGCCCCGGGGTCGGCCGATCGATGAGTAGCGGAGTCCAGCCGCGGCAGCGGCTTCGGGGTCGACGATATTGCGCAGGTCGACGACGACCGGACGAGCCGCCAGCTCGGCGACCCTACCGAGATCGAGCTTGGCGAACTCCGGCCACTCGGTGGCGATGACGACGGCGTCGGCTCCCTCGATGGCGTCGTAGGGATCCTCGAAGTAGTCGGCGGCGGGCAGCAGCACCCGGGCGTTGGGGATGCCCTCCGGATCGCTCACCCGGACGTTGATGCCGTGGCCGATCAGTTCGCGCACGAAATCGACGGCGGGGCTCTCCCTGAGGTCGTCGGTTCCCGCCTTGAAGGTGATGCCGAGCACGGCGACGGTTGCGTCGGTATGGGGAGCGTCGATGGCGGCGAGGATGCGGCGGACCATATGGCGCTTCCGGTTCTCGTTGACGTCGATGGCCGCGGCGACCAGCCGGGAGGGCACGCCGCGGGTGCGGCCGCTATGGAGCAGCGCCTGGGTGTCTTTCGGCAGACAGGACCCCCCGAAGCCCGGTCCGGCCCGTAGGAACCCCGGCCCGATCCTCGGGTCGAGACCGATGCCGCGGGCCACGTCCTCGATGTTGGCACCGGTCTCCTCGCTGAGGTCCGCCATCTCGTTGATGTAAGAGAGCTTGATGGCGAGGAACACATTCGAGCCGTACTTGACGAGCTCTGCGGTGGCGGTGTCGGTGAACAGGGCATCGATCGAGTCGTCCGCGGCGAGGATCGGGTCGTAGATCCGGCGCATGGTGGCGACGGCGTGGTCGGAGTCGGCCCCGACGACGATTCGGTCGGGGTGGAGGAAGTCGTGGACTGCCTTTCCCTGTTGGAGGAACTCGGGGTTGGCGACGAGCTCGGCATCGAGGCCGGGACGGGCTTCGTCGAGGAGAGAGCGCAGCATCTCCGTGGTCCCTACCGGCACGGTCGACTTGACGACGATCACGGCTCCGGGCCGGAGTGCCGGTGCGATCTGGAGCAGGGCCGACTCGACGTAGGAGAGGTCCGCCGATCCGCGTGCCGTCGTCGGGCTGCCTACGGTGATGAACACCGCGTCGGCGTCGGAGACCGCGGCGACGTGATCGGTGGTGAAGGCGAGCCGGCCCTCGGCGGTGCCGCGCTCGATGAGCTCGCCGAGACCGGGCTCGAAGATCGGGACCATCCCTTCGTTGAGCTCGGCGATCCGTTCGGCGTTGATGTCGACCCCGGTGACCGTGTGTCCGAGCTCGGCGAGGGCTGCGGCGGCGGTGAGGCCGACGTACCCGGTTCCGATGACGGCGAGATTGAGTCCTGGCATGGCGAGAAGTGTAGGCGTGGTTTGGCCCATGCCCGATAACGAGCTAGTCATGTCAGGATGGTGGGGCTTAGTCACGGCACCCCCGGTGCCGACAGGACCAGCCGAAGCGGCCAGGACGACCAGGATGCTCCCCACCACCCGTTTGCTCTGCCTCATCGTCGTTGGTGTCGCGCTGCTCGCCGGGATCGCCTCGGCGGCGGAAGCTGCGGAGCCCGAGGATCAGGTCGGGGTGGTCGATCAGAGCCAGGGATTGTGGTCGCTGCGCGATGCCGATGGGGGGACGTTCACCTTCTACTACGGGAACCCCGGGGACTTCCCCTTCGCCGGGGACTGGGACTGTGACGGGATCGACACCCCGGGGCTGTATCGCCAATCCGACGGGTATGTGTACCTGCGCAACAGCAACAGCCAGGGGGTCGCCGACCTCTCCTTCTTCTTCGGGAACCCCGGTGACATTCCGATCGCCGGGGACTTCGACGACGACGGCTGTGACACGGTGTCGATCTACCGGCAGTCAGAGGGCAGGGTTCACATCATCAACAAGTTAGGGGAGGGCGACGCCGGGTTGGGATCCGCCGAGTTCGCCTACTACTTCGGGAACCCCGGGGACACCCCCTTCACCGGGGATTTCGACAACGACGGCACCGACACCGTCGGGTTGTACCGGGAGTCGACCGGGTCGATGTACTTCCGAAACTCCCACACCCAGGGGGTCGCCGACTTCGACTTCTTCTTCGGGAACCCCGGGGACCGCTTCGTCGGCGGGGACTGGACCGGGGACGGCACCGACACCCCCGGGGTGTTCCGCCCCTCCCAGAGCAGGTTCTACTTGAAGCACAGCAACAGCCAGGGGGTCGCCGACGAGTACTTCCCCTATGGGAACACCACCTCGGCCCCCGTCGCCGGGGTCTGGGGTGGCATCCCCGCCGTCCCCGACCTGGCGCTGACGCCCGTCGCCACCGGGCTCAACGCCCCGATGATGGCGACGGCCCCGCCCGGCGACGACCGGCTCTTCATCGTCGAGCGCGGCGGGAGGATCAGGGTCCTGGAGGATGGGAGCGTCAAGGCCACGCCGTTCCTCACCATCTCCGGTGTCTCCACCTGTGGCGAGGGCGGGTTCCTCGGGCTGGCATTCCACCCCGACTACGCCGGCAACGGACGCTTCTTAGTCCACTACACCTCGGGCAGCGGGGGCTTCCACAGCCGGATCGTCGAGTACCAC
>CAZCBO010000191.1:0-5648 GCA_964496825.1 uncultured Acidimicrobiaceae bacterium | reverse complement strand
ACCCAGATCAAGACGCCGGACAAGGACGGCTACGCCGCCGTGCAGATCGCCTACAAGGAGATGGCGATGGCCAATCGCGCCCAGACCGGGCACTTCGCCAAGGCGGGTGTCGCCCCACACCGTCACGTCGTCGAGGTGAGGGTCGAGGATCCCTCCGAGTACGAGGTCGGCCAGGAGATCGCCATCGGCGAGGTGCTCGAGGTGGGCCAGAAGGCCGACGCCACCGCCATCTCGAAGGGCAAGGGCTTTGCCGGCGCCATGAAGCGCCACGGCTTCTCCGGCCAGGGCGCCAGCCACGGTGCCCACAAGGTGCACCGCGCGCCTGGGGCGATCGGCGCCTGCGCAACCCCGGCCCGGGTCTTCCGCGGCAAGCGGATGCCGGGCCGGATGGGCGGTGAGAAGGCCACGGTCCTCAACCTCGAGGTCGTCTCCGTGGACGCCGAACGCAACGTGCTGATGCTCAGGGGTGCCGTTCCCGGCCCCAAGGGCTCGGTCGTGCTGATCAGAGAGGCGGTGAAGGCCAGTGCCTGACCTGACCGCCGAGCTGTATAGCGCCGACGGCAAGCGGACCGGCGAGGTGAAGCTCAACCCGGACATCTTCGGCATCGAGCCGAACACGGACGTGATGCACCAGGTGGTCACGGCCCAGCTCGCTGCGGCCCGCACCGGCACCCACTCCACCAAGACCCGCGCCGAAGTGCGCGGTGGCGGGCGGAAACCGTGGCGGCAGAAGGGCCTGGGACGTGCCAGGCACGGTTCGATCCGTTCGCCGCAGTGGGCCGGCGGCGGTGTCGCTCACGGGCCGAAGCCGCGCGATTACTCCCAGCGCACCCCGAAGAAGATGAAGCGCCTCGCCCTGCGATCCGCCCTGTCGGCGCGGGCCGCCGAAGGTCAGATCAAGGTGGTCGAGACGTTCGACGTCTGGGATGCCCCGAGAACCAAGAACGCCACGGCCCTGCTCGAGGCGATGGGCGTGTCGGGCAAGGTGCTCCTGCTCGCTGAAGACCATGAGCGCGTGGCCATCAAATCGTTCCGCAACATCGACGGCGTCATCGCCTCGAATCTGGGACAGGCCAACACCTACGACGTGTTGTGGGCCGAGACCGTGATCATGTCCAAGGGCACCCTGGACCTGGGGCAGAGCGTGCCGCGGGGTACGGAAGAGCACGCGGAGCAAGCTGCAAGCTCCAAGCCGCAAGCTGCAACCCAAGAAGCCGCAAGCGACGAGCTGCAAGCTGCGACTCCCGAAGGCAGCTTCCGCGGCGAAGACCCACCTGCCGGTTTCACCATCAAGGGCAACGAGGACTCGATGCTCTACCACCGCTCGGACAGCTCCGTGTACGACCGCACCAAGGCCGAGGTCTGGTTCGACAGCGAGGAGGCTGCTCAAGCGGCGGGCTTCACCTTGGCAGGGACGCATCCAAAGCTGGAAGCTGATGGCTCGCAGCCTGAAGCCGGCGGCTCCGAAGGAGGCGCCGAATGAAGCGCCGCATCCGCGACCATCGCGACGTCATCCTCGAACCGGTCGTCTCCGAGAAGTCCTACGACCTCATCGACGATTTCAACACGTATACGTTCGTCGTCGACCGCGGTGCCAACAAGATCCAGATCGGCCAGGCCGTCGAAGCGATCTTCGGCGTCGAGGTCCTCTCGGTCAACACGATGAACCGCAAGGGCAAGGTCAAGCGCACCGGCTACGTCACGGGCAGGCGCAAGGACACCAAGCGCGCCCTCGTCAAGCTCGCCGAAGGCGACTCGATCGACATCTTCGAGGTGTAGCGATGGGTGTGAAGAAGCTCAATCCGACATCGCCGGGCCGCCGGTTCCAGACCGTCTCCGACTTCGAAGCGGTCACCAAATCCAAGCCCGAGAAGAGCCTGCTGGCGAAGCAGAAGCGATCGTCGGGCCGTAACACCTACGGGCGCATCACGTCGCGCCATCGCGGCGGCGGTCACAAGCGGCGGTACCGCGTCATCGACTTCCGCAGGACCAAGGATGGTGTCCCCGCCAAGGTGGCCGCCATCGAATACGACCCCAACCGCAATGCCAGGATCGCGCTCCTGCACTATGTCGACGGAGAGAAGCGCTACATCCTCGCCCCGGTGGGCATCGAGGCCGGCGACATGCTCGAGTCGGGCTCGGGGGCAGACATCCGCCCGGGGAACGCCCTTCCATTGCGCAACATCCCCACCGGCACCATCGTCCATGCCGTCGAACTGCGCCCCGGCGGAGGCGCCAAGATGGGTCGCTCGGCGGGTACCGCCATCCAACTCATGTCGAAGGAGGGCAAGCACGCCCTGCTGCGCCTCCCCTCTGGCGAGATGCGTCAGGTGCCGCTCGACTCCCGGGCAACCGTCGGCCAGGTCGGCAACACCGAAGCCGAGCTGGTCAAGATCGGCAAGGCCGGCCGCAACCGCTGGAAGGGCAAGCGCCCCCAGTCGCGCGGTGTGGTGATGAACCCGGCCGACCACCCGCTCGGCGGCGGCGAGGGAAAGAGCTCCGGCGGACGCCATCCGGTCAGCCCTTGGGGCAAGCCGGAGGGGCGGACGCGCAAGAAGAACAAGCAGAGCGACAAGTACATCGTTCGTCGCCGGAGCAAGAAGGGACGGAGGTAACCGGTGGCGCGCAGCCTGAAGAAGGGCCCGTTTGTCGACGAGCACCTGTTGGTGAAAGTCGAGAAGGCGAACGAGTCCGGAGACAAGAAGGTGATCCGCACCTGGAGCCGCCGCTCGGACATCATCCCCGAGATGGTCGGACTGACCATTGCGGTGCACGACGGGCGCAAGCACGTCCCCGTCTACATCAGTGAGTCCATGGTCGGGCACAAACTCGGTGAGTTCGCCCCCACCCGGACCTTCCGCGGCCACAACGTCGGCGAGCGGGCAGCGAGGCACACATGAGAGCCCACGCCAGGATGCGGTTCGTCCGGCAATCGCCGTACAAGGTGAGGCGCGTCCTCGACCTGGTGCGCGGCCTGCCCGTCGAGGACGCCGAAGTGATGCTCGAGCACACGCAGCGCCGCGCCACAGAGCCCATCCTCAAGACCCTGCGATCGGCGGTCGCCAACGCCGAGCACAACTTCGCCCTCGATCGAGACGAGCTGTTCATCGCCGAGGCCTACGCCGACGAAGGGCCGACGTACAAACGGTATCGACCCCGGGCTCGCGGGCGTGCCACGCGCATCAACAAGCGCACCAGCCACATCACGATCGTGGTTGCCGACGACGAGGAGAACGCCTGATGGGCCAGAAGATCCACCCCTACGGGTTCCGGCTCGGGATCATCACCGACTGGAAGTCTCGCTGGTATAGCGAGAAGGAGTATGCCGCGCAGGTCAACGAGGATCATCGGATCCGCAAATACCTCCGCGACGAGCTGACCCGTGGGGCGGTGTCGCGCATCGACATCGAGCGGCTGGGCGACAAGAGGGTCCAGATCGATATTCACACCGGCCGTCCGGGAGTCGTGATCGGGCGCGGTGGCGCCGAGGCCGACCGTCTCAGGAACGGGCTCGAGGACCTCACCGGGCGCGAGGTCAAGTTCAACGTCATCGAGGTCGGCAACCCCGAGCTCGATGCCACCCTGCTCGCTCGCAGCGTCGCCGATCAGCTCGAGGGCCGGGTGGCCTTCCGCCGTGCGATGAAGCGAGCCGTCTCCACTGCGCTCAAGGCGGGCGCCGAGGGTGTTCGGGTCCAGGCGAGCGGCAGGCTCGGCGGTGCTGACATGGGACGTCGCGAGTGGTACCTCGAGGGCCGAGTGCCGCTCCACACGCTGCGCGCCGATGTCGACTTCGGTCAGGCGGTGGCCCGGACCAGTGTTGGCGCAGTCGGGATCAAGTGCTGGGTGTACAAGGGTGACCTGCTCGGCACGGCGGTGCTTCGCAGCGAGAAGATCGCGGCGGAGGCTCGGCTCGCCGCCGGCGGACCATCGCAACGCCGGCGCTCGGCACGGGCCCGTGCCGAGGCGGCTGCCGGCGACCGGGCCGGTGGGAGACGTCTGATCGAGGCCGGCGGTGGCAAGCGAACGGTGGAGGCCAGCGGCGACAAGGGTGGACGGCGTCTGATCGAAGCGGGTGGCGGCAAACGGAAGTCGACGGCAGCCGACGCCGCAGTCGAGTTCGAGGAGGCCCGCGAGGAAGCCGAGGAGCTCGCCACCGAGTCGCTGCTCGAGACCGAATCGCGTTCCGAGACACCTGCGAAGGAAGATGTAGTCGCGACCGAATCGCTGCCCGATACCTCGCCCACAGAGGACGTAGTCGCTTCCGAGGCTCCAGCCGAGGAAGCCAACGACACAACCCCAGAGGAAGTGGCGACCCCGGCAGGCGCCTACCGCGGCGAAGACCCGCCACCCGCCTTCACCATCAAGGGCAACGAGGACTCGATGCTCTACCACCGTCAGGACAGCAGCATGTACGGACGGACGAAGGCCGAGGTGTGGTTCGAGACCGAGGAGGCGGCACAGGCGGCGGGCTTCAAGCTGGCCGGAACGCACAAGAAAGCCGCAAGCGACAAGCCGCAAGCTACGAGCGAAGAGGACGAGCTTGAAGCTGGCAGCTTGCAGCTTGAAGCTGACCCAGCTCCCGAGCAGAGCGAGGGGGGTGAGTCCTGATGCTCATGCCAAAGCGCACCAAGTACCGCAAGGTCCAGAAGGGCCGTATGGCCGGCAAGGCCAAGGGTGGCACGCGCGTGGCCTTCGGCGAGTACGGCTTGCAGGCACAGGAGCCCGGTTGGATCACCGCCCGTCAGATCGAGGCCGCCCGTATCGCAATGACCCGCAAGATCAAGCGTGGCGGCAAGGTATGGATCACGATCTTCCCCGACAAACCCATCACCGAGAAGCCCGCCGAGACCCGCATGGGCTCCGGCAAGGGGAATCCGGAGTACTGGGTGGCTGTGGTGAAGCCGGGTCGGGTGATGTTCGAGATGGCGGGGGTCGATGAAGACCTGGCCCGCGAGGCCATGCGCCTCGCCTCCCACAAGCTGCCCGTCAAAACCAAGTTCGTGAAGCGGGAGGAGATATGAAGGCCTCCGAGCTTCGTGCCCTCAACTACAAAGAGCTCGGCGACAAGCTGAGCGAGGCGAAGGAGGAGCTGTTCAACCTCCGCTTCCAGCTCGTCAGCAGCCAGCTCGACAACACCGACCGCCTGGGTCAGGTCCGACGCGAGATCGCCCGCATCAAGACGCTGATGCGCGAGCAAGAGATCGCGGCCTGGGAAGAACAGCTGGAGGAGGCGTAGATGGAGCGGGCACGTCGCAAGGTGCGCACCGGGATCGTCGTCTCCGACGCCAGGGACAAGACCGTCACCGTCGAGGTGAGGGACTCGAAGCGTCACCCCAAGTACGGCAAGACCGTGCCGGTGCGCCGTCGATTCCACGTTCACGACGAGGAGAACGAGGCCAGCCGAGGTGACACGGTGCGGATCGTCGAGACCAGGCCGCTGTCGAAGACCAAGCGGTGGCGGATCGAGGAGATCGTGGAGCGGGCGAGATGATCCAGCAGGAGTCACGGCTCAAGGTCGCCGACAACACCGGTGCCAGGGAGGTGCTGGTGATCCGTGTTCTCGGCGGCTCGGGCAGGCGCTACGGATCGCTCGGCGATACCGTTGTCGGGACGGTCAAGGACGCCATCCCCGGCGGCTCCGTCAAGAA
>CAZCBO010000190.1:0-5657 GCA_964496825.1 uncultured Acidimicrobiaceae bacterium | reverse complement strand
TGATCTCCTTGAGGTTGAGATGCAGGGGTCGGTCGGTGATCAGCTCGATGTTGTTCAGCCCCATCATCCGTTGCCCGTTGAGATCCACCGAGCTGTAACGCGACCAGGTGTTCTCGATCGGCTCGCCGAGGGTCTTCCACACCGCACCACCCCAGCCCGCCTCGAAGGCGCGAACCACCTGGTCACCGGTGTTGGTGGGTGGCGCCGAGGCCAGCCAGAAGGGGTTGGGGGACTCGATGCCGCAGATGCTCACGGCAAGGTCGGCCATACCGTCACCTCCTGTCGAGAACGCGGTCGATGCTGTGCGCCGCTGCCATGCCCTCGGCGACGGCATTGACGACCTCCTTGCCGCCGTTGACGCAGTCACCCCCCGCCCAGATCAGCGGATTGGAGGTCCGGTACTCCTCGTCGACGACCACCCGCCCGCTTGGGTCGAGCTCGAGGCCGGCGACATCGCGGAGGAAGGCGGCCCTGGGCTCCTGTCCGGTCGCGGCGATGACGACGTCGCAGGCGAGCTCGACGTGCTCACCCGTGGCGACGGCTGCGGGTCGGCCGTCGCGATCCGGCTCCCCCGGGGTCGTCACCAGGCACCGGATTCCGGTGACCCGACCGACGCCCGCGATGGATTCCGGTGCCAGCCAGTAGCTGAACTCGACCCCTTCGGAGCGAGCCTCCTCGATCTCGTGGTGGTAGGCGGGCATTTCGGTGCGACCGCGCCGGTAGACGACGGTGGTGCGGGCCGCGCCGAGACGGGGTGTGAGGCGGGCGGCGTCGATCGCGGTGTTGCCCCCGCCGAGGACGACTACCGATCGACCGTCGAAGGCCCCGACCCCCAGCCTGCCGGCCTTCGCCGCGGCGATGAGCTCGAGCGCGTCGTAGACGCCCTCGAGATCCTCGCCCGGGATCTCGAGGGGTCGAATCTTGCCGAGCCCCACACCGACGAACACTGCGTCGAACTCTGCGATCAGCCGGTCGAACCCGATGTCGGATCCGACCGCGCTGCCGCGTCGGATCTCCACGCCGCCGGACTCGATCCACTCGATCTCCGTGAGGGCGGCTGCCTGCGGGACTTTGTAGTCGGCCACACCGTGTGCGTTGAGACCCCCGGGAGTCGATGCGGCGTCGAAGACGACGACCTCATGGCCGCGTCGGACCAGCTCGGTGGCGCAGGCAAGGCCAGCCGGACCGGCGCCCACCACCGCCACCATCCGCCCCGTGGCAGGCGCCACGGCGAAGGGCTGGATGCCGTCGGCGACCACGGGACCGGTGGCGTATGCCTGGAGCTGCCCAATGGCGACCGGCCTCCCGTCGACGTCGTTCATCACGCAGGCTCCCTCGCAAAGGACGGCGGTGGGGCAGGCGTGGGCGCAGGAGTCGCCCAGCACGTTCGCCTCCAGGATGACCCGCGCCGCGCCGAGATCGTCGCCGTTGGCGATGCGCTTGATGAAGCCGGGGACATCGATCGCCGTGGGGCACGCCCTGGTGCACGGAGCATCCCAGCACATGAGGCACCGATGCGCCTCGACGAGTGCCGCTGCGGTTGTCGTCATCCCTCGAACCTATGCGGCCGACCGGTCGGGCACTAGGGGCGTACAGCCCTGTGCTCAGGTCGGGTCGATCGGCTTGGCGAAACAGGTCTCCCAGAACCTGTTGATTGCTTCGGCGTCCTCTGCGAGCCCCTTCCAGTCGACCTCGAAGGCGGTGATCTCATCCAGGGACGGGGCGCCCTCGGGTGGCTCGACATCATCACGCACCGGGAAGAAGCTCCCGATCTGCACGACGATCTCTTGACCGGACTGCGAGAGCAGGAAGTCGACGAAGGCCCTTGCTGCGTCGGGGTTCGGCGCGGTGGCGGTGATCGCGATCGGGCTCGGGATCAACACCGTCCCAGTCGCCGGGTAGGCGTAGTCAACCGGCAGACCGTCGGCCATCGCCTCGCGAACCATGTAGTCGAGCACGGCCACGGCCTCGTACCTGCGTGCCGTCAACCCGTCGCGAGCGGCCCCGTTGCTGGGAACCGACACTCCGCCGCTGCGTTCGAGGGTAGTGAAGTAAGAGTTGCCGTACCGGTCGAGCAGGGCCTGGATCGTCGCCCGGGCCGCACCCGACTCCGGAGCGGGAAACGCCTTCGTAGCCACGGTCTGAAGATCGGGCCAGTCGGTGAGGCCCTGCTGCCGGAGGTCCGTGTTCCAGGCCAGCACCATGGCGATCACCCTCCCGGCGACGTAGAAGCCGTCGGGATCTACATACAAAGGCGGGATGGGTGCGTCCGAGGGAGGATCGTACGGGGCGAGGAGTCCCATCTCCTTGTAGGTCTCGTAGGGTGAAGGCTCCGCCAACCACAGCACGTCGGCTTGGACGCCGCCGTTTTCGATCTCCTCGGCGATCAGCCGTTCGATGTCGGCCGTACGGCCGCGAACGACCCGCAGGGTGATGCCCTCACCGCTGAGCGGCACCCAGAAGCGACCCTCCATGTCGGGGAATCGCTCCTCGATCACCCCTCGCAGACGGTCGACAACGGGGTCGGGGAGCGAGGTGTAGAGCACGACCTCCCCCGAGCCCCTCTCGTGCGCGTCGTCGTCGCCACAGGCCGCAAGTACGCCGGCCGAGGCAAGCATGATCGCGATGACCAGGACTCTGATTGCGCGCGCCAACCCGCGACCTCCTCCGTCGCGCTTCAACCTACAGAGTGCCTCTGCTCGACTGTGGGGCCGTAGAGGAGTTCGGCCCAAACGAGGGTGTGGCAGAGTGGAGGGATGACGGAGCGGCATGCCGTGGTCGTAGTCGGGGCCGGGATCAACGGGCTGTCAACGGCGTGGCAGCTCTCCCGTCGGGGCGTCGGTCCGGTTCTGGTCCTCGAGCAGTTCCCACTCGGGCACGCCAGAGGCAGCTCCCATGGTCAATCGAGGATCACCAGGAGCTCGTATCACAGCACGGTGTACATCGACCTCGTTCGCCATGCCCACAGTGAGGACTGGCCCGCCCTGGAGACGGACGCCGGGGAGCAGCTCCTCCATCCCACCGGAGGGCTCTTCTTCGGACCCGATGGAGAGCAGTACCGCAGCTTCGCGGCCGCAGTGACCGAGGCGGGCGTGAACGTCGAAGAGATTGCGGTGGCCGAGGCGCGGCTGCGGTATCCCCAGTTCCGGTTTCCCGACGCGATCGGCGTCCTCGTGGACCACACGGCCGGGCTGGTAGCTGCCGAGGCGACGCTCGCCGCGCTGGCCCGCTTGTGCAGGGGGGCGGGCGTGGAGATCCGTGACGAGACTCCGGTGCTCGAGCTCGGGATCGGTGGCGATCCGCTCATCGTGAAGACCGCTGGTGGCGTCGTCGAGGCGGAGCGCATCGTGGTAGCGGCGGGACCCTGGGCCCCTCATCTGCTCCCCTTCCTCGGGGCGAGAGCGACCCCGTCGCGACAGACCGTGGCGTACTGGGACGCCGGCGCCGACGCGGCGGACTACCGCCTGGGCTCGTTTCCCGTCTGGGTCTACCTCGGTGCTGGAGAGAACGACTTGTGGTACGGCTTGCCCGAGTTCGGCCGTCCGGGCTTCAAGGCGGCCCGCCACGTGGTCTCGGCGACCGCCGACGACCCGGACGATCCTCGCGACCAGGCCGACCCCGTGGCCCTCGAGGAGATCCGCGACTTCGTCGTCGAGCAGTTCACGGTGGAAGCGCCGGTCCTGGTCGGCTCCGAGCACTGCTTCTACACCAACACTCCGACCGAGGACTTCATCATCGATCTCCACCCCGAAGACGAGCGGATCGTGATCGCCGCCGGTTTCTCCGGGCACGGATTCAAATTCGGCCCCACCACGGGCCGCATCCTCGCCGACCTCGCTCTGTCCGGCGACTGCGATCTTCCGGCCTTTGCCGGCCACCGGGACGTGTTCCGCGTCGGCTGAATCACACGGGCGCGGTCTCGCCCAGGTTCTCGCCGACGAGGTAGTAGGTCTCCATAGGGCCCTTGCCCTTGACGTCGACGAACCCGCGTGGGCGGAACTCGAAGCGATCGGCGATCAGCTGGTAAGTCGAACGCGACACCTGGATCTCGCCCGGCTCGGCGTGTGACTCCATCCGGCTCGCCGTGTTGACGGTGTCGCCGTAGAGGTCGTATTGGAACTTGTGGGTCCCGATCACGCCCCCGATCACCGGCCCGGAGTTGAGCCCGAGGCGGCAGCTGATCGTGTGGCCCGCCAGCGGCGCGCAGGCCAGCATGTAGTCCCTGATGTCGATCGCCAGGCGCGCGGCGATTGCCGCGTGGTCGACACGGGGCTCCGGGACGCCGACCGCCGCCATGTAACCGTCGCCGATGGTCTTGATCTTCTCCGCCCCATACTCCAGGGCCATGGAGTCGATGTCGGTGTAGACGTCGTTGAGCCAGCGGACCATGTCCCCGGCGGGGAGCTCTGCCGACAGCGGCGTGAACCCGACCAGGTCCATGTAGAGGATCGTGACCTCGTCGAAGCGGTCGGCGATGGTGCCGGGGGCACGCTTGAGGCGTTCGGCGATGCTTCGCGGGAGGATGTTGAGGAGGAGGAAGTCGGAGCGCTTCTGAGCCTCATCGCGTTGCGCCAGGAAGTACAGCAGCACGGCGAACAGCACCATCGACGCCGCTCCGATGTTGAGCACGTAGAACGCAGCGATCACCGCCTCGGGGAGATCGGCGCTCTCGGCGAGTCGACCATCGAGGAAGGCGAGCACGACGAGTGCACCCACGAAGAACGGGACAGCGACGAATGCGGGGCGCCTGCCGAGGAACAGCAGCAGCCCGACCGGGGTGAAGACGGCCCACAACATGATCGCGCTCGAGCCGTCGAAGCCCCCCAGAGCAGCGTGGATCCAGATGCAGGAGGCAAGGTTGTAGTACGCGAGCACGTACGGGAAGGGTCCGACGCCGCCGGTGCGGAGGGCATAGAGCACAAAGGCCGTGGTGACGGCCATGAATCCGTAGGGGCCGAGGGCCGCAACCGGCTCCCCAAGGAAGACGTACAGCGTCCCCCAGACCGGAGTGATGATCAATGCTCCCGTCAGTGCCAGGATGGCGAAGATCGCTTTCTGGAGCCGCTCCTCATCGGAGTCGGTGGGCCTACCTGCCAGGGCGGCAGCCCCGTCGACGAGGCGCGAGAACATCGATTCGCTTCCGGCCATGGCTGCATTCTCGCAGCCGTTGGCCCGGTCGTGCCCGGCCCCTACGGCCAGATACCCCGCTGTTCCGTCGCCCGCCGGCACCGCTGGAGGGCCACGACCTGGGCGGCGGTCCGCAGCGTCGGCCGCGGCAGGGGCTCGTCGTTCGGCCGTACCTCGGCCCACGCCTCCTGGAAGTAGTCGAGGCGGTCGAGCAGCGCGGCACGCGTGGTGACCATCGCGTCGGTCGCCGCGAACATCTTGTTGCGCAGTCGATCGTTCACCTCGGCTTCGCTCCACTGCTCGTTGGCGAGGTTCTGCACCCACTCGAAATACGAGACCACGACCCCGCCCGCAGCGCTCAGGATGTCGGGCACCACGGGGATTCCCCGGTCGCACAGGATCTCGTCCGCTTCGGGCGTGGTGGGCCCGTTGGCGGCCTCGATCACGACCTTGGCATCGATCTGCTCGGCGTTCGCGGTGGTGATCTGGATTTCCATGGCCGCCGGGATCAGGATGTCGCAGGGCACCTC
>CAZCBO010000189.1:0-5787 GCA_964496825.1 uncultured Acidimicrobiaceae bacterium | reverse complement strand
CCCGGTTGCGGATGTTGGTGGGGTCGTCGTTGAAGTAGCTGAACCAGCTCTGCACGGCCTGGAGCTCCCCAATCGCACCCGAGGCCAGGAGGCGAATCGCCTCGACCCAGGTCGGATGATGCCGGTACATGAACGCCTCCTGGAATTTCACACCGGCTGCGTCGCATGCCGCCGCCATCTCCTCGGCCTCGACGGCGGTGAGCGCGATCGGCTTCTCGCAGAGCACGTGCTTGCCGGCCCCGGCCGCCCTGATCGTCCACTCGCGGTGCAGGTTGTTGGGCAGAGGGATGTAGACCGCGTCGACGTCGTCGGCCTCGAGTAGCGCCTCGTAACTCGGGTGGAAGCCGGGGATCCCGAGCCGGGCAGCCGCCGCCTCTGCCTGCTCCGAGGAGCGGGAGGCAATGGCGACCACCTCGCAGTTCTCGGCCTGCTGGATGGCCGGCGTGACCTTCACCATGCCGATGTCGGCGGTGCTCAGCACTCCCCAACGAACTGTGTCCACGTTTCGCTCCTTGTTCTAGACGACGGCGGCTGCGCCCAGCCGCGCCAACTCGACATCGACGTCCTCCGGCAGCCCGCTCACGCCGACGGCGCCGATGACCCGGCCCTCGTCGATGATCGGAACACCGCCGCCCCATCCCGTGTAGCGAAGGTCTCCGAAGTTCGTCATCGGAAACCGCTCCTGCCGGGACCGCTCGCCGAGCGCAGCCGACTCGCCGCCCTCCCTGGCCGCGGTGAATGCCTTGTGGATGGCGTTGTCGATCGACGGCAGCGGACACTCGTCGGTACGGAGGAATGCCACGAGCTCCCCATGGGGATCTACGACGGCGACCGCAGCCCCGGCGTTGCGCGCCTCGAGCTCGCGACGTACCACGTCGATGATCTGCTGGGCCTCGGTGTGGTTCAGCTCACGACGCTGGGACATGGCACTCCTCTCATACCGGCGTCCAGGCACCGCCCGCGGCGCTGGACGTCATTGCGGCATCGACGAAGCGGATGCCGAGGACTCCGTCCTCGGCGTTGGGGAAGTGGAGAGCGAGCGGGTCTGCCTCTTTCCCGGCGCGACGCGCCGCGATCGCCTCGGCGGCGTCCGAGTAGATGGTGGCGAACCCCTCGTGGAAACCCTCGGGATGCCCGGCGACGATACGGCTGGCGCGAGCCGACAACGGCAAGGTGCCGGGACCGTTCGGGGTACGGATCTGTGCGGGACCCTCGAGCGGCTTGAAGCTGAGCACGGTCGGCTGCTCCTGCATCCACTCGACCGTGCCCAGGGTTCCCGAAGCCCTGATCCGCAGCTGGTTCTCGACCCCGGCCGCTGCCTGGGTCACCCAGAAGCTCCCCCTGGCCCCGTTGTCGAACCGGAGCATTGCGGCGGCGTAATCGTCGACGAGGCGGCCGGGGACGATATGACCGACCTCGGCCGCCACCTCGGAGACCTCGAGGCCGGTGACAAAGCGAGCGAGGTTGTGCGCGTGCGTTCCAATGTCGCCCATGACCAACGATGGTCCACCCCGCACCGGGTCGTAGCGCCAGGGCACCTCGCCACTGGGATCGGGATCGTTCTCGTCGGCTTTGTGGCCCTGGACGTATTCGACCTGGACGAGCCGTATCTCGCCGAGCTGACCGTCGTCCACCATCGCCCGGGCCTGGCGGACCATGGGATAGCCGGTGTAGTTGTGGGTGAGACAAAAGACGAGCCCGGTCTCTTCGACCTGCCGCGCCACCTGCAGTGCCTCCTCGAGGGTGTTGGTGATCGGCTTGTCGCAAATGACATCGAAACCGCGATCGAGAGCGGCGGCGGAGAAGCGATGGTGGCTGTCGTTCGGCGTCATGATGGCGATCACGTCGGCGCCGTCCGGCCTCGCCGCCTCGGCGTCGAGGAGCGTCATCCCGTCGCTATAGGAACGATCCGGATCGAGGCCGATCCCGATCCCGGCAGCGTGCGAGCGGTCGGGGTCGGCCGACAGCGCGCCGGCGGCCAGTTCGTAGCGATCGTCGAGGCGAGCCGCCGTCCGGTGCATCGCTCCGATGAAACTCCCCGGGCCGCCACCGATGACGGCCAGCCGCAGCCGCCGCCCCATCATGTCGATCACCGGGTTGTCGTCCACGGTTCGCCTCTCACCCGTGCGGAGGCGAAACTAGTCGCCCGACACCGCCGAACGGAATCGGGGGACGATGCCGCCGGTCCACGAAACCGAAACGTTCGACCTTGGACCCGTCGTGGTCACCGTCGTGCTCGATGCCGGGCCGCGGGTGCTGGGGTACTCACGCCACAACGGGCCCCAGGTGTTCGCCGACCTGCCCGGTGACGAGATCCCGCGCCGGGACGGCCCGCCCTTCGAATTCATCGGGGGACACCGGTTGTGGCGGGCCCCCGAGGTACCCGCCGTGACCTACCGTCCGGACGGCGCTCCCGTCGCGATCGATCGCGACGGGGACGTCGTGCACATCGGCGGTGCGGCCGACGACGATGGCATCGTCAAGGCCATCGCCCTGTGGCAACACGGCACGGTGACCGTGGTCGATCACACGATCCTCAACGGGGGGGACCGGCCGATCCGCTGTGCGCCGTGGGCGATCACGCAGCTTGCGCCGGGAGGCACGGCGGTGCTCCCCCAGCCATCGGGCCCCGCGGACCCCGACGGGGTCCTCCCCAACCGCACCATCGTGCTCTGGCCTTACACCGATCCCTCCTCACCGGAGATCGGGATCAGGCCCGACGAGGTCAGCATCTACGCCACCGGCGCCATGGCCCGGACGAAGGTCGGTCAGCCGAATCGGCGGGGATGGACCGCGTACCACCTCGACGACGAGGTGTTCGTCAAGTGGTCGCCCCTGCACGACGACTCGCTCGACTACGCCGACCTCGGTGCCTCGGTGGAGTGCTACCGGGATCACCGATTCCTCGAGCTCGAGTCCCTCGGACCGCTCACCGACCTCGAGCCCGGCGGCTCGATCCAGCATCGCGAGGCGTGGACCCTGATCCCGTTGGACGGCGGTCCCCGCGATGAGGTTCTAGCCTCCCTGCCCGAACGACCTGCGGAGCTGATCGGGTGAGCCACTACATCGGCATCGACACATCGACCACGGCGACCAAGGCGCTGCTGCTGGATGCCGCGGGCGCGGTGGTGGCCGTCGGGCGATCCGAGTACGACTTCGAGACGCCGCGGCCGCTGTGGACCGAGCAGTCGCCGCACCTGTGGTGGGACGCCACCGTGGAAGCCATCGCCGGGGCTCTCTCTGCCGCCGAGCTCGACGGGTCCGACGTCTCTGCGATCGGGCTCACCGGCCAGATGCACGGGCTGGTACTGCTCGACGGCTCCGGTGAGGTTCTGCGCCCGTCGATTCTGTGGAACGATCAGCGCACGGGTGCCGAATGCGACGAGATCAGGCGGCGGGTCGGCGGGCGGCGCCTGATCGAGGTCACCGGCAACGACGCCCTCACCGGTTTCACCGCGCCCAAGATCCTGTGGGTGCGGAACAACGAGCCCGAGATCTTCGCCGCCGTCGAGCACGTGTTGCTGCCAAAGGACTACGTGCGGTACCGGCTCACCGACGGGTTCGCCACCGACAAGGCCGGCGCCTCGGGCACCTTGCTGTTCGATCTCGCCGCCAGGGATTGGTCCCAGGAGGTCCTCGAGGCACTGGAGATCCCGGCCGGATGGCTTCCGGCCACCCACGAGGGACCGGCGATCACCGGCGTCCTGACCGAGGGCGCAGCCGCGGCGACCGGGCTCTCGGTGGGGATCCCGGTGATGGGCGGTGGCGGCGACCAGGCCGCCAACGGGATCGGGGTCGGCGCGGTGGCCCCGGGGGTCGTCGCCCTCAGCGTCGGCACCAGCGGCGTCGTGTTCGCCGCGGCCGATCATCCGATCATCGAACCCGAGGGCAGGCTTCACGCCTTCTGCCACGCCGTGCCCGAGACGTGGCACCTGATGGGCGTGATGCTGTCGGCCGCGGGAAGCTACCGCTGGTTCCGGGACGCGGTCGCTCCCGATCGGCGCTTCTCGGACCTCGACGCGGCCGCCGCCGCAGCCCCGGCCGGCTCGAACGGGCTGGTGTTCCTGCCGTACCTCACCGGGGAGCGAACCCCCTATCCGGATCCGCTGGCGCGCGGAGCGTTCGTCGGCCTCACCGTGCGCCACGGCCTCGGCCACCTGGCGAGGTCGGTGATGGAGGGAGTGGCGTTCGGTCTGCGGGACTCGGTGGAGCTGATGGTCGGGGAGATCGACCTCGGCGAGGCCAGGGTCTCCGGTGGCGGTGCCTACAGCGACGTCTGGGTCAGGATCATCACCGACGTGCTGAACCGGCCCGTCCGCGTCGTCGAGGCGGAGGAGTCTGCTGCGCTCGGCGCCGCCCTTCTCGCCGCGACCGGCGACGGGGCCTTTGCCTCGGTGGAGGAGGCGTGCACCGCCGCCGTGAGCGTGGGAAACCAGATCGATCCGGGCCCCAACACCGAGCTGTACGACGAGGCCTATGCCGTGTACCGAGAGCTGTACCCGTCGCTGAGAGAGTCGTTCGTGAGACTCGGGGAGATCGACGGCGGCTGAAGCCTCGAGCTGCAGGTCGCAAGCTTCAAGCTCGGAGTTTGCAACTTGTAGCTTGGAGCTTGCAGCTCCCTATCCGTGCAGCTCTTCGAGCTCGACGTCGGTCACCTCTTCGGGGAGCTTGCCCATGATGATCATGGCCAGCACCTCGTCCATGGTGACGTCCGCCTTGTTCACCGTCCCCACCAGCTTTCCCTGCAACATGACGCTGATCCTGTCCGCCAGATCGAAGACGTCGTGGATGTCGTGACTGATGAGGAAGATCCCGATGCCTTCCCGCTGCAGGGTGCGAATCAGCTCCCGCACCTGCGCCTTCTCCGCCATCCCGAGAGCCGCCATCGGCTCGTCCATGATCAGGACCCTGGCGTTGAACTCGACGGCACGGGCGATGGCGACGGACTGGCGCTGGCCACCGGACAGGAATATCACCGGAGTGAGGAAGCGCTCGAAGCTGGGATTGAGACGGCCGATCACCTTGCGGGTCGCATCCTCCATCGCCGAGTCGTCCAGCGTCCCCCACCTCGTTCTCAGCTCCCTGCCCAGGAAGACGTTGCCGGGGGCGTCGATGTTGTCCGCCAGGGCCAGGGTCTGGTAGATCGTCTCGATGCCCAGTTCCTTGGCATCCCTGGGAGAGGTGATCGCCACCGGCTCGCCGTCGATCGAGATCTGGCCTGAGTCGGCGGGATGCGCCCCTGAGAGCGTCCTGATCAGCGTCGTCTTGCCTGCGCCGTTTCCACCGACGAGGGCGACGACCTCCCCCGGGTGCAGGTCGACCGTCACGTTGTCGACGGCGTGGACGCCGCCGAACGCGACCTTGATGTTCCGCAGCTCGACCAGCGGCGCGCGATCGGTCGCCTCCATCATCTCGCCTGGCGTCGACGGCTGTACGTGTCGAATCCGACTGCCACCACCAGCACGACGCCGGCCACGATGTCCTGAATCGGCGACGCGATGCCCATGAAGTTGAGGCCATACGACAGCGATGTCAGCACCAGGGCACCCAGCACCGCTCCAGGGATTGTGCCGATACCTCCCGCGAACGAGGTGCCCCCGATCACGCATGCAGCGATGACGTAGAGCTCGTACCCGATTCCCAGGTCGAGCGTGGCACCGTCGAGCCGTGCCGCGGCGATCGATCCGGCAAGGGCACAGAGGACGCCGATCAGGATGAAGGTCTTCATGATCGTCCAGCGGGTCTTGATGCCGCTCAGCTCGGCCGCCTCGGGGTTGCCTCCGATGG
>CAZCBO010000188.1:0-5790 GCA_964496825.1 uncultured Acidimicrobiaceae bacterium | reverse complement strand
GGACGATGGTCGACACCTGGGCCACCGTCGGATCCTGCGCCCAGATCGGGCGTGATGTCCACCTCTCCGGCGGCGTCGGCATCGGTGGCGTCCTCGAGCCCCCGAGCGCCCGTCCGGTGATCATCGAGGACGGGGCGTTCATCGGGAGTCGCTCGATCGTGGTGGAGGGCGTGATCGTCGAGCAAGGTGCGGTCCTCGGTGCACACACCACCCTGTCGGGGTCGGTCCCGATCATCGACGTCACCGGCGACGAGCCCGTCGAGATCCGGGGGAGGGTTCCCGCCAACGCCGTGATCGTCCCCGGGACGAGGGGGAAGGACTTCCCCGCCGGCCGCTACCAGCTGCAGACCCCGCTGCTGATCGGGTATCGGTCGGAGAGCACCGACCGCAAGACCTCGCTCAACGAGGCGCTCCGCACCTTCGAGGTCGAGGTGTGAGCCTGACCGACACCCTCGTCGAGCTGATCGATATCCCGTCGGTGACCGGCGACGAGGAGGAGATCACCACCGCCCTCGAGTTTCGCCTCGGGGCACGGCGGCCGCTGCGCCGCATCGGCAATGCCCTGGTGGTGGGGGCGCCCACCGGCAAGCCGCTGATCGCGCTCTACGGCCACACCGACACCGTGCCGGCCCAGGACAACGCCACCGCGACCGTTGCCGACGGCAGGGTCCACGGGCTCGGCGCCGCCGACATGAAAGCGGGCGTTGCCGTGATGGTCCACCTGCTCGAAGCCGACGATCTGGTCGAAGGCGGCCCGTACGACGTGGCCGGCGTCTTCTACGACAGGGAGGAGGGCCCGATCGCAGACAGTGGGCTCGAAGCCGTCCTCGACGAGGTGGAGTGGCTGGGTGAGGCCGAGTTCTCCGTCGTAATGGAACCCACCGATCTCCGCCTCGAACTCGGCTGCAACGGCGCGATGAACGCCGATGTGATCTTCACCGGCCACAGCGCCCACTCGGCCCGTCCCTGGCTCGGCGAGAACGCCGTCACCAAGGCCGGCGCCTGGCTCGATGCGATGCACCGGATGGAGCCGGAGCGGTTCGAGGTCTCGGGGCTGGAGTACTACGAGGTGTTCTCGGTCACCACCGCGCAGGGCGGCATCGCCCACAACGTCATCCCTGGTCGGTTTGCGGTCAACCTCAACTACCGCTTCCCGCCCGTCTTCGGGCTCAACGAGGCCGAGCAGCGGTTGCGCGACGTCACCCAAGCCGCCGACGAGCTGGTCATCACCGATCGTGCGCCCTCGGGGAAGATCCCCGAGGGCAATCCGCATCTCGAGCGTCTCGAGGCGCTGGTGGATGGCAGGCAGGCCAAACAGGGCTGGACCGACGTGGCCCGTCTCAGCGCCAGGGGCATCCCCGCGGTGAACTTCGGACCGGGCGAAACCGCGCAGGCCCACCAGGCGACCGAGTCGGTGCCGGTCGAGCATCTCGACCGGGCCTACGAGGTGATGCGGCGCTTCCTCGCGTAAGATCGCACCGAGGAGGGACCATATGGCGATCTACGGGCGACGTTCTGAGAAGGCCGACGCACTGGGCGACATCCCGCTGTTCAGCAACCTCACCAAGAAGGAGCGGATGGAGCTCGCCCGGCATGTCGACGAGCTGCCGATCAAGAACGGTGCCGTCCTCACCAGGCAGGGTGCGGCCGGGGACGCCTTCTACCTCATCGTCGAAGGCAAGGCGGACGTGATCAAGAACGGGAAGAAGATCGCCAGGCTGGGCGCCGGTGACTCGGTGGGTGAGATGTCGCTGCTCGACGGTGAGCCCCGGTCGGCCACGGTGATGATGACCTCGGACGGCTCGGTGCTGACCATGCCCCGTCGGGAGTTCAGCGGCGTGCTGCGCGAGATCCCCGCCATCGCCTACAAGATGCTGGTGACGCTGTCGCTCCGGCTGCGCGAGGCCAACAGCAGGCTCGTCGACAACTAGCGCTCCACCACCGGCATCACCTGGAGCCGGGTCAGGAAGAACTGGACGAGCGGGCCGATCCCGAACGCAAAGACCAGCGTCCCGACGCCCACCGTCCCGCCGAGCAGCCATCCCGCGGCCAGCACCGTCACCTCCAGCACGCCCCGTACCAGCCCGAGCGGGTAGCCGGTGCGTCGGGTGATGCCGGTCATCAGCCCGTCCCGTGGTCCGGGTCCGAGTCCGGCGCCGATGTAGAACCCCGACCCGATCGCGACGAGCATCACCCCGAGGAGCATCGAGGCCCAGCGCACCGCCAGCACCTCCAGCTCCTCTGGCAGGACCAGCAAGGAGAGGTCGAGCGTGACGCCGATGACGATCGCGTTGGCGATGGTCCCGATGCCGATCCGCTCCCGCAGCGGGATCCAGGCCAGGAGCAGGAGGAGGCCGGTGATGATGACGACGGTCCCGATCGGGATGCCGGTCCGGTGCGAGACGCCCTGGTGGAAGACATCCCATGGGGACAGGCCGAGATCGGCGATCACCATGAGCGCCAGGCCGAACCCGAACAACACCAAGCCGAGCGTGAGGCGCGCCAGCCGTGGCCATAGCTCCGGGGGTCGGGGAATCGGAAGCACCGGAGGAAGCTAGTCCGGATTTGACTCCCGGCCGTCGAGTCTCGACGCTGGGATCCATGAACGATCCCTTCGCCAACCACCGGATCAGCCTGCGTCCGATCGAGCCGGAGGACCGCGACGCGCTGGCGGCGTATCTCAACGAACCCGAGATGCGAGGGCTCAGGCAGATGGATCCGGACCATCTGGCCCCGATGTCGGTGAAGGCAATCGGTGAGGCGGTCGACCGGTGGTCCGAGCAGAAGCACAGCCTCAACCTGGTGGTCTCTCCCGCCGGCGACGACATCGTCGTCGGCCACGTCGTCTCGGATTGGCGATGGGATGCCGGCTCGCCGTTCGTCGGGGTGGCGATCGCACCCCGACACCGCAGGCGCGGCTACGGATCGGCGGCCATGGACCTGGCGCTGTCGATCCTCTTCACCCAGACCCTCGCGCACATGGTCCAGTCGTGGACGCCGTCGTGGAACGAAGGAGGCATTGCCTTCCTCCAGGGTCGCGGGTTCAGCCCCGCCGGGGCCGTGCGCAGGGCCGGCCGCCGCGACGACTCGTGGTACGACGAGCTCGCCTTCGATCTGCTCAAGCGGGAATGGGAGGGGGCGCGATGATCGAGGGCCGCCTCTGCCGGCTCCGCGAGCTCCGCGAGGACGACCTGCAGCTCCTGGCCGATCTGCGGAACGATCTCGTCACCCAGGCGTGGAGCCGCACCCTGCCGACCGATTACACCGTCGAGATGATGCGGCGCCGCTACTGGGACCGCGACTTCTCCTATCACCCCGAGATGGGGATGTTCATCATCGAGGATCGGGAAGGCTCCGAGCCCGCCGGGTTCGTCAACTACGGCGTCGAGGGAGATCGCCACATCGCCACGATCGGAGTGGTCGTCGGCCGGCAGTGGTTTGGGACCGGTGTTCCCATCGAGGCCGTCGAGCTGCTGTTGTGGCTGCTCTTCCATCAGATGGGTTTCGAGACAGTGCGCCTCTGGACCCACTCGGGGAACCCGAGAGCGGTCGGTGCTGCCGCGAAGCTGGGCTTCCGCGAGGCGGTCCGGCTGCGGGAGGCGATCTACAAGGATGGATCCCGGAACGACAACCTCCTGATGGATCAGCTGCGGGAGGAGTGGCTCGAGCGCCATCCCGACCCGCCCGATCTCATCGAACCGGGCGTCGGGCTCGGGTCCTAGCATTCGACCGATGCCGGTCGAATTCGACATCGCCAGGGTGGCACAGCTCGCCCGCATCGCCCTCACCGAGGACGAGCTCGAGCGCTACGGAGCCCAGCTGGAGCAGATCCTCGAACATGCGGCCAGGGTCCAGGCCCTGCCGACCGAGGGTGTCGAGCCGACCTCGCATCCGCTGACGATGGTGAACGCCTTCCGTCCCGACCAGGTCGTCGCCTGCCTCGACCGGGACGACGTGCTGGCCGAGGCGCCCGACGCCGAGGACGGGTACTTCCGCGTCCCCCGGATCCTCGACGAGCCATGACCGATCTCGCCGACCTGACGATCGGCGTGGCGAGGGCCGGCCTCCGCCAGGGAGATTTCACCGCCGTCGGGTTGCTCGACGCGGTATTGCGACGGGCCGCGGTGACCGAGTCACACCTGCACGCCTACCTCACCATCGATCATGAGGGGGCGCTCGTCGCCGCCGAGGCCGCCGACCGGGCCCTCGCCGCGGGTGACGATCGTCCCCTGCTCGGCATCCCGGTCGCCCTCAAGGACAACATGGTGACCCGGAACGTGGTCACCACCGCATCGTCCCAGATCCTCGCCGGCTGGAAGCCGCCGTACGACGGGACCGCGGTCGCCCGGCTTCGCGAGGCGGGCGCCGTCATCGTCGGGAAGACCAACCTCGACGAGTTCGCCATGGGCTCCTCCACCGAGAACAGTGCCTTCGGGCCGACGAGAAACCCGTGGAACACCGACACCGTCCCCGGTGGGTCGTCAGGGGGATCGGCGACCGCCGTTGCGGCCGGATCCGCTCTCGGGGGCTTCGGCTCGGATACCGGCGGCTCGATTCGCCAACCCGCCTCGCTGACCGGAACCGTCGGCGTCAAGCCCACCTACGGGGTGGTCAGTCGCTACGGCCTCATCGCCTTCGCTTCCTCGCTCGACCAGATCGGCCCGATCGCCCGAACCGTGGGCGACGCGGCGGCGCTGCTCGAGGCCGTCGCCGGCTGGGATCGGCTCGACGCGACGAGCTACCGGGGAGCGTTGCCGGAGATCTCCGGCTCGCTCGAGCGAGGGGTCGAGGGGCTTCGGGTCGGTGTCATCACCGAACTGAGCGGCGAGGGCATCGACCCCGAGGTGCTCGCCGCCTTCAGGTCGACCGTCGACCGGCTGAGCGACGCCGGCGCCGGCGTCACCGAGGTCTCACTGCCCGCAACCGAGTACGCACTGTCCGCCTACTACCTGATCGCTCCCGCCGAGTGCTCGGCGAACCTGGCTCGGTTCGACGGTGTGCGCTACGGCCTGCGCGTCGATGGGGAGACGGTCGAGGAGATGATGGCAAGGACCAGGGGCGCCGGGTTCGGGCCCGAGGTCACGCGCCGGATCCTGCTCGGAACCTATGCCCTGTCGGCCGGGTACTACGACGCCTTCTATGGGCAGGCGCAGCGGGTGCGAACGCTGGTGCGCCGCGACTTCGCCACCGCCTACGAGACCGTCGACGCCCTGGTGTCCCCGACCAGCCCGACGACGGCGTTCCCGATCGGCGCCAGAACCGAGGACCCCATTGCCATGTACTACTCGGACGTCTGCACGATCCCGTCGAACCTCTCGGGCGACCCGGCGATGTCGGTCCCGGTCGGGCTCGACGATGCCGGGCTCCCGATCGGGTTCCAGGTGATGGCACCGGCGCTCGGGGAAGCGATGATGTTTCGGGTGGCGGCCGAGGTGGAGCGCAGCGCCGGGTTCAGTGCACGTCCCCGGCTGGCGACCTCAGAGGTAGGGGAGGCATGAGCACCTGGGAGCCGGTGATCGGCATCGAGACCCACGTCGAGCTCCAGACCGACTCGAAGATGTTCTGCGGTTGTCCGGTCGACTTCGGTGACGAACCGAACACGGCGATCTGCCCGGTGTGCCTCGGCCTGCCCGGCGCTCTGCCCGTGGCCAACGAGGAGGCGATCGAGGGGATCCTCGCCATCGGCGACGCCCTCAACTGCACCCTCACCGAGACCTCGCTGTTCTACCGGAAGAACTACTTCTACCCGGACCTCCCGAAGAACTACCAGATCTCCCAGTACACCTTTCC
>CAZCBO010000187.1:3130-5810 GCA_964496825.1 uncultured Acidimicrobiaceae bacterium | reverse complement strand
TCGAGGCGGTGGACGACTACACGGTGAAGTACACCTTCGACTCGAAGCCCGGAGCGGCGGTCTGGCCGCATGAGGTTGGCGTTCAGGCAGCGATCATGCCCAAGTCCGTTTGGGAGCCGATCGTTGCCGAAGCGATGGGCAGCGAAGACCCCGCGGCCATCCTGTATGAAACGGATGGAGCCGAAGTCGGCGACCTCTCCGGCGGTCCGGTCGTCTACAACGGACGCGAAGAAGGGGTATCGATTGAGAACGCCAGGAACGAGCATTACGCCAACACCGGGTTCATCCATCAGTTCTGGGAGGACGGCTCCTACGCCCTCAACGGTGAGGTCCTCTACGGCTACGGCGTCGGTGATCCGGTCGTCGAGTACACCGAAGGCCCCCACGTGGATCGCACCGTCTTCACCATCTACGCCGACCAGTCGGCGGCGATGCACGCTCTGGTCAACGGCGAGATCGATTTCTGGATCAACCCACTCGGAATGCCGCCCGACCTCCGCCGCCAGGGACTCGAGGCCGACAACCTGGCAGTCGCGGTCAACGAGGGAAACGGCTTCAGCTACCTCGCCTTCAACCTACGGAAGAGCCCGGGCAAGTTCCTCGGCTTCCGTCAGGCCATGGGGTACTTCGACAAGGAGAACCTGACCAGCAACGTTCTCCAGGGCGCCTACTTCCCGCTCTACGTCCTGGTGCCGAAGGGCAACCAGGCCTGGTACAACGAAGAGGCCGCCGAAGCGATCGCCGCGAGGTACCGCGGATTGAGCACCAACGAGCGTCTCGCTGCAGCGTACGCGGCGCTCGAAGCCGACGGCTTCACCTGGCAGACGCCGGCGGAGTTTGACGACGACGGCAGCATGATCAGCCCGGGTGTAGGCATCATCGACCCCGAAGGGAATGCGGTTCCGGAGTTGGAGATCCTCACCCTGTCGGCCGGTTTTCCCCAGTTCCACACCGCCGCGTTGTGGTTCGAGGATTGGGTCGAGCAGCTGGGCATCCCGGTGGAGGCCAACCCGACGGACGTCAACACCCTCTCCGTCCGCGTGTGGCCCGGCGTCGATGTCGAGCCCGACTTCGACATGTACATCCTCGGTTGGAGCCTCGGGAACCCGGCATGGCCGACGTTCCACGAGGGGTTCTTCCACTCGAGGTGGTTCCCCGAGGACAATCTCGGTGACAACGCACCCGGATACAGCAACCCTGAGTTCGATGCGTTGGCCGACCAGATGAAGTCGGAGACGGAGTTCGACGCTGCATACGACGCGGTCTGGCAGATGGAGGAAATGATCGCAAACGATCTGCCCTACGTCGTGCTGTTCACCGGCCAGTTCACGGAGTTCTACAACACGGACCTGACCTACCCGTTCACCAACACGTTGTCGGGCATCCAGCAACTTGACGGCATGCAAGGGACGGTGTCGAAGTAGCCAGCTAGCGCGATGGACACGATCGAAGCCCGCGGCGATTCACCTTCGCCGGTCGATCTCGACTACGACGCGTTCATCTCCTATTCCCACGCCGCCGACGATCTTCTCGCCCCTCGCCTGCAAGCGGCGTTGCAGCGGTTCGCCAAGCCGTGGTGGAAGCGAAGGGCGCTCCACGTCTTCCGCGACCAGGCATCGCTGTCGGCGAACCCGCATCTGTGGGCCTCGATCGTCGACGCCATGGACGAGTCAGACTGGTTCGTGCTCCTGCTCTCACCCGAAGCCGCCGAATCCGAGTGGGTGGACCGCGAGGTCGAGTTCTGGTTGGAGCACAAGGATCGCGACCGGATCATCCCGGTGGTCACCGACGGTGAGTTCGGCTGGGCCGAGCGTGACATCGATCCCGCCTCTACCGCCGCACCCCCCGCATTGTTCGGGGCATTCACCGACGAGCCGCGTTGGGTCGACCTGCGGTTCGCCAGGACCGAAGAGCACGTCGACCTGAACAATCCCTCGTTCCGGGCGGCCGTCGCCGATATAGCCTCAGCCATCCGGGGCGTCCCCAAGGATGAGTTGGAGTCCGAAGAGGTTCGCCAGCATCGCCGCACCATCCGCACCGCCTGGACCGCAGCTCTTGCCCTCTTCATCCTCGTGATCGTTGCCGTCGCCGCGGCGATCTATGCCAACGACCAACGCGGCACAGCCCAGCAGCTCGCCTTCGAGGCCCGCTCCGATGCCCTGGCCACCGGAGCCATCGCCCAGCTCGACTCGGACCCCGAGCTGGCGTTGCTCCTCGCCACCGAATCGCTGTCACGCGAGATCCAGCCCGACTCGTTGAGTGCCGTCCATCAGGCCCTGCAACGGCACCATACGATCTACCAGCTCCAGGAACTTCCGGGCAACACCCCGGTCCGCGACGGGGCGGTCGGTGGCCTGAGCCCGGATGGAAGTCTGCTGGTGACGACCACCCAGGGTCAGGAGTTCGCGGTCTGGGACATCCGGCGTGACCAACGGTTGTGGTCTCAGGAGTTCGCGTCGCCGGACACCACGGTCCGCTCGGTGCGCTTCACGCCCGACGGCACCGAAGTCGTGGCGCTCGTAGCCTGGTCGACTGCCGATGATCCACTCGGCGCGAATCGCCCGGATAACGTGCCGTTCGGCCTCTACGTCTATGACGCTTCGACCGGCCAAGAGAAAGGAATCATCCCGATCCCGCCCTGTCCGTCGTCGTACCCACCCGCGGCGGTGCGTCGCGGCTG
>CAZCBO010000187.1:0-3120 GCA_964496825.1 uncultured Acidimicrobiaceae bacterium | reverse complement strand
TCCGGACCGATCCCGTGGGTCACCGTCTCCACGGCCGCGCTGGTGGGAGACTCGGACGGGCGCCGCGGATCGTGTGACCTGACCGTCGTCAACGTCGGTCTCCTCGATCCGGGATCTGGGTCGGTCCGGGAGGTCATCGAAGGTCTGACAACCGGAACCAGAGACGAATTTGGCGTCCCCACGACCGATGCGGCGGGTCGCTACCTGGCTGCAGGCGCCAGTGTCCGCGGCCAAATCATCGATCTGGAGACTTCCAAAGAGGTGTTCAGGTTCGACGGTGGTATCTCGACGCTGTCGGCAGACGGTCGGCAGCTCCTTGCAGGGGGCCACGCCGTCGGTTTTCCGCTCCAGCTCTGGAACTGGATGGAGAACGAGCTGGTGTGGAGCTTCCCGAGCACCTTCTCCAGAGCGTGGTTCAGCGATGATGGACGTGTCGTCTACGGCACCAGCCTCGACGGCTCGGCGTACGTCATCGATGCCGCAACCGGCGACCAGATCCTTCGTCTCTCGGGACACGAGGGAGCGCCGATCGCAGCAACGATGTCACACGATGGCCGTCGCCTGGCGACCTTCGCCGACGACTCCACCACCCGGGTGTGGGACCTGAACAAGACCCGATCCGAGGGCACGACCTACGTCGCTCACTCGCAGCCCCGCGTACATGTGGCAGCGAGCGCCGACCTCGTTGGAGATGTCGTCGCACTGTGGGCTGGCGCTGCTCACCAGGAAGCGCAGCTGTGGGAGACGACGGTCTTCGACGTCGGGACCGGCGACATTCTGACAACCGTGAGCGGTGGAGTCCCTGCGCTGTCACCCGACGGAACCCGACTCGCCTATCGGGCCGTCGACGAGATCGCGGTCGCCAACGGCGACTTCCGGCCCGAGGTGGCGGGTGAGCCCGGGATGCGCCCGAGGGTCGGGTCGGTGCGCATCGCCGACGTGGCCACCGGCGACGTAGTGAGGGAGCTCGAGGTCCCCTGCATCGAGTACCTGATGCCGGTCCGAGCGGTGCCGTCGACCGGCTGTGGTCTCAGCTCCGGTAGCGCAGGCCTCACGTGGGACCTGGAGTTCTCCCCGGCCGGCACTCTCCTCGCGATGGCCGACTCCTATGACCACGTCATGATCGTCTGGGATGCGGAGTCCGGTGACGAGATCGGCAGAACAGCGTTCCCCGGTGCCAACGTCCGAGCCGTCGCCTTCACACCCGATGAGCAGCAAGTCGTGTTTCTCCTCGTCGGCGCGCAGGATTGGGAGCTCCAGGTGTACGACCTCGATCCCTTCGAACTGACTGACGCAATCTTGGTTGCCGGAGGTACGACGTTCGCCGAGATGGTGTTCACCCCTGATGGCTCGCTCTTGGTCGGCGCGGCCAACGACGGCGACATCGAGCTCATCGACACCAATACGTGGAACTTCATCGGGTCGATCCCGGCCCATCAGGGCAGCGTGCTCGACGTGGCGGTGAGCCCCACCGGACCGTTGGTGGCCTCCGCCGGAGAGGACGCATTCGTCCGAGTGTGGGACATTGGCGACCGGTCCCTGCTCACCGAGATCGAATTCGACGTCGACGAGATGGCCAACGTCGAGTTCATCGACGAAAGCCACCTGCTGGTCACCTCGGGCCTCGGGACCGACGCGATCGTGATCACGCTCGACCCCGACGAGTTGCTCGACATTGCGCGGTCGCGCCTGACGAGGACGTTCACGCCGAGGAGTGCGCTGCCTTCGGCGTCGATCCGTGTCCGACGCTCGAGGAGATCCAGGGCCGCTGACGACGAGTTCGGGCGGAGCAGAAAGCCCTTGATTTGTGTCACTGGTAGGGTTTATGATACGAACATATGTTCGATATGCAATACACCCCGATCCCGCCGGGGCTCGACGAGATGGAACCGGGTCCCGAGCTGGCCGCTGTGCTCGAGGGCATCGATGTCGACCAGGTCTCGCCCTATGACCGGATCGTCGTGTTGCGCGCCGAACAACGCATGGAGTCCCACTACCAGGCCCGCCAATACCACACCATCTCGGCGGTTGTCGACGCCCTCGACGAGGACCATCCCCAATACGGCCGTGACGAAGCCGCCTGGGAGATTCGCGCCGCGCTCCGCCTCACCCGCCGCGGCACCGAGACCCTCATCGGATTCGCCTGCGACCTGTACCGACGCCTCCCCCAGGTCTGGTCGGCGCTCCTCGCCGGTTACATCGACTACCGAAGGGCCCGGGTCCTCTCCCTCGGCACCCTCCACCTCACCCCGGGGACTGCCTGGGAGGTCGTCGAACGGGTTCTCCCCGACGCCGGCGAGCTCACCAGCGGGCAACTCCGCGCCCGGCTCGACAAGATCGCCATCGCCGCCGACCCCGAACTCGCCCGGAACCGCTACCAGGACGCTGTTGGCGACCGTCGCCTGGTGTTGGAAGCCAACGACACCGGCACCGCGAACCTGCTCATGTTGGACCTCGGGCCCGATCGCGCCACCGCCGCCGCCCGCTACGTCGATTCCCTGGCCCGTAGCTTGAAGACCAAGGACGAGACCCGCACGATCGATCAGCTCCGCGCCGACGTCGCCGCCGATCTCCTCATCGGCAAGACACACACCGGCGGGAAGTCACTCCGCGGTGGCCTCGAAGTGCACGTCACGCTCGACACGCTCCTCGAACGCTCAGAGAACCCGGGTGAGCTCGCCGGCTACGGCGCGGTCGTCGCCGACATCGCCCGCCAGGTCGCCGCCGACTCCCACGACGCCGAATGGCGCTACACCGTCCACGACCCCGACACCGGACACGTGCTCCACGAGGGCACCACCCGGCGTCGGCCCACCGCCGCCCTGCGCCGCCGCGCCCAAGCCCGGCACCGCACCTGCATCTTCCCCGGGTGCCGCATGCCGGCAGTCGATTGTGACCTCGACCACCGGATCCGGTGGAGCGAAGGCGGAAGGACCTGCGAGTGCAACCAGTACCCGTTGTGCCGGCACGACCACCCCAGCAAAGACCGCCACGGGTGGCGATACCGGCCCCTCGCCGATGGGCGCATCGAATGGACCAGCAAGCTCGGCCACGTCTACTACACCAGCGGCCGATCGCCCTGATCGCCTTGTCCCACGGCAACGGCTATCTCAGAACATC
>CAZCBO010000186.1:0-5982 GCA_964496825.1 uncultured Acidimicrobiaceae bacterium | reverse complement strand
CCCAGGGTTCGGGACCGCGCCTGGCGCGACTGCGAGCCCAGGGTTCGGGACCGCGACGGTCAGATCGGGACCGCAGGAACCGCCTCGGTGACATCGTCGAAGGGCTTCGGGATGTGCTCGACCGCGGCGGCCAGCGAAACTAGCATCTTGCGGTTGACGCAGTACCAGATCCGGGGCGGATCGTCGACCACGGTGACGATGCCAACGTCCCGCAGGGCACGGATGTGCTCGGAGATCGTCGACTGCGCCAGCCCGGTTTCGGCGACGATGTCGTTCTCGATGTGCGGCCGGCACTGGGACAGGTAGCGGACGATCTTCACCCGGTTCGGGTTGCCGAGGGCCTTGGCCAGTGCGGCGACCTGCTCATCGCTGATCGGCTCCGGCTCCGGTGCCAGGAGGTTCATCTCCAGGCATGTTTGGGGGGGCTGTATGTCCATACCCTCAGCATCGGACGGGTGGGAGCGCTGAACCAGGGGCCTTTGGTCCCAATCGCCGATCAATAGCACTGGACGTAGGCGCGCAGCTCGACCCCCGGCGGTGCGGACACCACCGCGTAGCCGATCCCGTTGACCCGGGTGATGACCTGCTCGGCCATCTCGGGGCTACCGCGCCCTACGGTGTGACCGGCCGCTTCCCAACGCTCCTCCTGGTCGGCGAGGAGCGTCTCGATCGTGTCGCCTTCGGGAACCTCCGGGTAGGAGCGGAACAGGATCAGGCCGACATCACCTTGCTCGGGCATGTTGGGGTGAGTGGCACAACCGGAGGATGGAGCCCACTGATCGGTCACGAACTGCAACGACCCCATGGACGAGGCGCCGATCTCTTCGAGCATCTGTCTCGCCTCGTGTTCCGCCGCCTCGGCGGTCGGCGGTCGGGTCTCGGTGTCGGCGAGGACACACGAGGTGACCAGCAACGCGGTGGCGATCGCAAGCGCAGCGCCTCGGGTCACGTCTCGATACCCACGTGTTCTGCTACTCCATCGAGCATGGCGTCGAGCTCGGCCCGAGGGAGCCATCTCCCTGACAGCATCACACCGTGAATCCTCGAAGTGTTGGTGATGCGCTCCAGCGGGTCGGCGCCGAGCAGCACGAGATCGGCCCGCGCCCCGGGGGCTATGACACCCCACGCTCCGGTCTCCCCCTTGAACGTCGCCGCATTGCTGGTGGCGGCGGCGAGCGCCTCGAGGGTCGTCAGTCCGCACTCGACGAGCAGTTCCAACTCGAGATGCAGGTCGAAGCCGTAGACCGATCCAGGAGCGGCTCCGCTGTCGGTACCGGCGAGCAGCGGCACCCCGCCGTCGTGCAGGGTCGCGATCACCCGCTGCTGCACTTCCAGGTAGCGGCGGGTGTCCTCCGGACCGGTGTCCCCGAAGGCGATGTGGGCGAAGTTGGTTTCCGGGCTTCGCCACGCCGAGACCACGGAGGGGGCCACATAGCGGGCCTCGTCGCGACCGACGAGGAGGTCGAGGGCCGAGAAGTTGCGTTCCGCATACCAAAGAAGGTTCGCCGTCGGTGTGAACACGGTCCCGTGCTCGGCCATCAGCTCCACCAGTCGAGGCAACTGCTGATCGATGGTCTGGAAGTCGTAGTCCTGGATAGGAACCCCCTGGACCGCGTGAGCCGACAGATAGGGCGCGAGCTCGCTGAAATGGTGCGGATGAGCGCCGGATGCGAGGTAGTGCTCGAGGCCGATGTCACCCCACACGTGCCCCTGGACCGACATCCCCAGCGATCCGGCCGTTTCGACGATCGCATCGAATGCCTCACGGCCCAGGAATAGGCTGGTCTTGATGAAGTCGGCCCCCGCTTCGCGCGCTCGGGTGACGAAGGCGTGGCCGCTCTCCCGATCGGTCTGGAAGGAGTAGACGGGGGGACGAAAGGTGTCGAGATAGGCCCGCGTCGACAGGAACGGTGCGGCCGCCCGGTCGATCCGTTCAGCGGTGAACTCCGTCGCCGCCGGCAAGCCCGAGGCGTGGGGACCTGCAAACACCCGGGGCCCGAAGCGCCGTCCGGCTGCGATCTCCGCCGACCAGGCCAAGTCCGTCGGCGTGGCGTTGAGCGCCTGGACCGTCGTGATCCCGTTGGCGACGGCCAGGATCAGCCGTTGCTCTTCACCCGATATGTGGAAGTGCATGTCGGCCAGGCCGGGGATCAGATACCGTCCCGAGCCGTCGACGACGTGTGCGTCGGGAGGCACGTCGAGGTCTGCGGTGGCGCCGACCGCGGCGATGCGCTCGTCGGTCACGACCACGGTCTGGCCCGGAAGCACCTGCTCGCGATCCATCGGGATCACCGTGACATCGGTGAAGGCCGTGGTTTCCGCTGCTACTCCCACTTCAGACCGTCGGGAAGTCGGGGGGTGGTGGCGCATCGATCACGGAGAGCAGTCGATCGACCGATGCCCCAACCTCCAGCGAGCCGATGATGGATCGGGCTGCATCGACCGCGGATTCACGGTCGAGCGTTGTCGACCACGAGGCGATGGCGAGCAGGTCTGGTTCCGGCTCGAAGACCAGCACCTCACCGGACCGTCCGCGTCTCTCGACGAAAACGACAAGGGCTTGCCACGGGCCTACCTCACCGGTGCGCGGTGGCTGCGCAACGACGTCATCGAGTGGCGAGAGGAGTGGGGCCAAGTGCTCGACGAGATCGTCGAGAGCCAACGGATGCGGCAGATCGATCATCAGATTGCCGAGCAGCCGACTGGGCAGCAGCGTGATCGACGCGTCGAGGTCTTCGCCGGCGAGACGGATCGTTGTCCCTTGGTCGAGTTCGAGAACCGACCAACCGGCGGGTGCAGCAATGGACATCAGCATCGGCGCAGCTTACGAGTCCTTGGGCGCGCCGATCGGGGCCGGCTCGCACCGGCCCCGATCACGCCGACGCCCCCCTACGTCGTCTCGATCGGCATACCAGCGTCGGTCCAGCCGAGGTAGCTCGCCGGGAAGCCCTTGGTTGCGTCGTTGCCGAGCACGTGGATCATCGGCAGCGACATGGCTTGCCGGTGACCCGAAATGCAGTAGCTGATGACGTTCTGACCCGTCGGGATCTCGTCGAAGCGAGCCGCCAACTCCCGCAGCGGGATGTTGAGGGCGCCGGGGATGTGCCCCTCGCCGTATTCCCCGGTCTCCCGAACGTCGAGCGCCAACGCGCCGGCACTCAGTGCCTCGTCGACCGTGGCGGCGTCGCCGGCGATGAGCCAGCCCTCCGGGATGGTCGCCAGGAAGCCGTCGACGGCCGCGAACATCTCCTTGGAGATGTCCGGGACGGCGAAGGTCTCGGCGGTGACGGCCTCGGTCGAGACCTCTTCACCGGCGGCGCTCCAGCCCTTCCAGCCCGGGACGAACGAGGCGACGTTGTCGTACCCCATCATCCCCAGCGAGGACAGCGCCATGCCGGCCCGGTGGCCGGAGGCGCAGTAGATGAACACCTGGCGATCCGTCGGGATCATGTTCAGGTTGTCACCGAGCTCGCGCAGCGGGATGTTCACTGCACCCGGGATGTGCCCTTCGGCGTACTCCGACGGCTCGCGTACGTCGATCACGTACGCTCCCGCCGTCATCGCGTCCTTGAAGGCGGTGATGTCACCGACGGCGCCGAACCCCTCGGGGATCGCGGCTGCATAGGCATCGACCGCCTCGACCAGGTCGAAGGTCTCGACGACGGCGGTCGTCGTCGGTGCCTCGGTCGCCGGCGGCGCTTCGGTCGTCGGTGCAACCGTGGTCGCCGGCGCCTGGGTCGTGGGCGTCGTGGTCTCGTCGGCGGCGTCGTCGCCGCAGGCCGCGCCGAACAGCGCGAGCACGGCGATCAGCGCCACGACGGCCCGGGCCCTTGCCCTGGTTGTCATGTCGATTTCCTTTCTCTCCGAAGGGGACGACGCCCCTTCTCATTTGCCTACATCACGGTCTGGAGGCCGGCGAGCACGATCACGAGGCGCAGGCCGACGCTCCCGGTCAACTTCAGCCACGGCGCCGCCCGGCTCAGCAGTTCGGGCAGGCGGAAGCGACGCAGCTCCATGGCTTCGATGGTGAACGGGAGGAGCAGCCCTCCCACCACCACGACGATCCAGAAGAACACTCCGTAGGGCCAGCTCACCAGGATCTCGACCGCCCGTCGCGTTGCCGGGGTGTCGATGACGAGGCTGAGCAGGAACCCGGCGATCAGCGTGAGCTCGGCGGCACAGAGGCCCATCGCCGTCGGGGTCAAGCGGCGGTGCGCCTCGGGGGAGAGGAAGAGGCACACGAACGCTCCCGCTGCCGCCACGCCGGAGACGAGGAACAGCGGGGCGAGCAGGACGCTGTCCCACAGCGGCCGCGCCGGGATCGTGCTCAGAAGGATCCCGGTGTAGAGAGCGAGGGCAGTGCCGACGACGATGCTGGCGATGTCGAGCCAGCGGACCCTCGGTTCGAGGAAGGACGCGACCGCGTTCACCGGCGTCCGGATCCAGCCCGGCATGCGCTCGGCGAACCAGGTCGTCGACGGCAGCTGCAGGCAAGCCCGCAGGGCCAGCACCACGGCGGCGACGACCAGGATCCAAGCCCCCCACGACATGGCGCTGGTCGGCTCGAAGGCGAGGAAGAAGCGCCAGGCATGGACCTTGTACGACAGGTCGAGAAGGAGCAGGAAGAGGCCGAGGGCGAGAAGCGGCAGGGCCCACAGGTCGACGATCCGGATCGCCCTGGCCCAGGTGTCGTCGCGTCGCCAGCGCAGCACCGCGGTCAGGATCATCAGCCCGCCCACCAGGCCGCCGAGGAAGAGGTAGGCGACGACCGGCCATTCCCAGGTCGTCAGCTGGGGGTAGTCGATCGGGTTGACGCCGGTCACATCGACTTCGGTCATGTCACGCTCCGATCTCCGAGACGACGGTCACCTCGACCTCGTCGGCCTCGAGCGGCAGGCGGGAGTTGAGGTAGAAGAGGCAAGGCCCGGTACCGGCCTCCGGCTTGAGGACGCCGACGGCATCGGCCTCCTCGATGGCCTGCCGCAGGGGGCTCGAGGCGTCGTCGAGGTCGCCGAAGATCCGAGCCCCGGTGGGGCAGGTCTCCACGCAGGCCGGGTCCCGCCCGACGGCGAGGCGGTGGTCGCAGAAGCTGCACTTGTCGACCCATCCGCCGGGATGGACGTAGCGCATCCCGTAGGGGCAGGCGGTGACGCAGGCCTTGCATCCGGTGCACTTGGCCGGGTCGATGAGCACCAGCCCCTCGTCGGTGCGATGGGTGGCGCCGGTGGGACACACCCCGACACAGGGCGGGTCGTCGCAGTGGAAGCACTGCTCCAGACGGATCTCGCCGATGAGGTCGGGGAAGATGCCGACGGTGGCCTCGCGCATCCGCAGCCGGTACCGGTCGTCGGGGACCTCGTTCTCCGCCTTGCAGGCGACCAGGCATGCCTCACAGCCGAGGCACCGGTCCACGTCGATGGCCATGGCATAGCGCGTCATGTCATGCTCTCTCCACCGTCACGAAATTCGTGCGCATCCCGGCTCCGCCGCACACCGGATCGAGGACGTAGCGCGCCATCAGCTCGGTGTCGCTGGCGCCCCGACCGTCGGCGCTGCTCAGCCCTGCGGAGCGATGACCGTGTCCGTGCACCAGGTAGACGGCGTCGTCGCGGATCCGCTCGGTCACCTTGGCTCGTACCGGGCCGGACCGTGTGCCCTCGCTGTTGACGACGAACACCGGATCCTTGTGGTGGATCCCGAGGCGGGAAGCGGCCCCGGTGCTCAGCCACACCTCGTTCTCCGGATAGAGGTTGAACAGCACCGGGGTGTTCTGGGTCTTGGCGAAGGTATGCGCGGGGTGGCGCCCGTAGAGCAGGCGGAAGAATCCCTGGGGCGGCTCCTCGGTCGGTTCGTAGACTGGCAGCGGGTCCAGCCCGGCGTCGGCCAGTACCCGGGAGGCAAGTTGGATCTTCCCGGACGGAGTCCCAAAGGGGCTCTGGTCGGTGAAGTCCTCCAGGTACGGCCGGCCGGGCTGGACCACGA
>CAZCBO010000185.1:0-6003 GCA_964496825.1 uncultured Acidimicrobiaceae bacterium | reverse complement strand
TCCGCTGAAGCCGCAGTAGTTGACGGTGCCGTCCCAGGCGGTGACCAGGAACTGCTCACCCACGGCGAACGGGACGCTCCCGATCAGCGCTTCGAGGCCGAGGGGTGCATTGATCTTCACCTCCGTCGCCTCGCCGCCCTTGAACCAGTGGTCGACGGTGAGGGTGATCGTCTCGCCCTCGGCGGACGTCACGGTTCCTTCGAAGGCGACCGGCATCGTGGCGAGCTGCTCGACCGAGAAGGCGATGCAGCTGGCCAGCGAGTTGGTCTCGCCGGCGTCGAGAACGAGCGGTGGAGCCGTGGCGATGGGCGCCACTCCCTCGTCGCCGAGGTAGATAGAAGCGCCACCGAGGATGGCCACCACCGCGACCGCGGCGGCGGCCGCGGCAACGGCCCACCGGCGCGGGCGGTTGAACCTGGTCGGCCGTTCTTCGACCGATGTACTCATGATCTCCTCCAGGAGTCGGCGGGACGACGGCGTCGTCACCGATTCGGTTGCCACGCCGGGGTGCATCGGGTCGATTCGGGTAAGCCGCTCGCGCAACTCGTCACTCATCAGGCTGCTCCTCGGCGTCTCGACCGTTTGTGTCCGGGAGGGGCCTCGATCTGTCGTGGGCGGCGGCGAGCTTCTTCTTGGCCCTGGTGAGCCGGAGGCTGACCGCGTTCGCCGTGGTGCCGAGGACGAGGGCGATCTCGCGGGGTTCGAGCTGCTCCCAGGCCCACAGACGCAGCAGCTCCTGGTCGTTGGCGGAGAGCGTTGCCAGTGCGGCGGAGAGCTCGGGGTCCGCGTCGGGCTCGGCGGCCGGCGCCGGTGAAGGCTCGCTCGCCAGTCGTTCGAGGAGGCGTCGTCGTCGTTGCTCCCCTCGCCGGTAGTTCGCAAGTGTTCGCCTGGCGACGCCGTAGCACCAGGGCAGCGGGTTTTCCTCGGGGACGTCGTCGATGCGCCGCCAGATGGTGAGCAGGACGTCGGCGAAGACATCCTGGGCCTCGTCGGCGATGACGCGCCGGCCTACGTAGCGCTGGATCGGGTCGAACACCTCGGCGGCGATCGACTCGAAGCGGGCGCGCCGGTCGGTCGTCGGGCTGCTCATGGATGAACGGTGTCTTGTACGGTAACCGTGGGCCGGCAGCCGCGCAGGGCGCGGCTGCGAGCCCTGGGTTCGTGGCCGCGTTAGAAGTCCATCGCCTCTTCGCGGAGGCCGAAGGCGGGATGGCGGAGCTTGGAGAGCGCCATCTTCTCGATCGAGCGGACCCTGGTGGGCCCGAGACCGAGGTTGCCGCCGATCTCCTCGTGGGTCCGCGGCAGCCCGTCCTCGAAGCCGACGCGCATGGAGAGGATGTAGGCCTCGCGCTCGGGGAGCCGGCCGATCGCCTCTCGCAGCGCCTCGATCACGGCGGCCCGCTCGGTCTCGGCGACGGGGTCCTCCTCGTCGTCGTGGGCGACGAAGTCGCCGAGCACGGCACCGTCCTCACCGACCGGTGATTCGAGCGACACCGAGTCGGCGACCAGCTGGGCCTCGTAGACGGCCTCGACGGTCAGCCCGGACTCGTGCGCCAGCTCTTCCTCGGTGGGCTCACGGCCCAGCTCGGAGAGCAGCCGGTTCCTGGCGCCGTTGAGCGTGACCAGCGTGTCGTGGAGCGAGTTGGGCAGGCGCACCGTGCGCGACTTCTCGGCCACGGCGCGCTGCATCGCCTGGCGGATCCACCAGGTGGCGTAGGTGGAGAACTTGAACCCCTTGCGCCAGTCGAACTTCTCCACGGCGCGGATCAGGCCGAGGTTCCCCTCCTGGATGAGATCGATGAACTCGATCCCGTACTGGGAGCGATACCGCTTGGCCTGGGAGACCACCAGGCGGAGGTTGGCCTGGACGAAGCGGTCCTTGGCCTCGCGGCCCTTGCGGGCAGCCCGCTCCAGGCGCGTCTTCTCCGCCCCGCGAACCGATACCGCGGCGAGGCGCTCCTCGGCGTCGCGCCCGGCTTCGATCGCCTGGGCGAGCTCGACCTCTTCGTCTGCGGTGAGCAGCTCGTGATACGAGATCTCGTTGAGATAGCGCGTCAGCGAGTCCCCAACCTCGAGGGGCTCGCCCGCCATCCGAATCTGTTCTGCCGTCTTCATGTCGTGAAATCCTTCACTTGTCTCGCCGCGTCATAACGCTGGCATCATCGGAGGTTGTTCCCCCCCTCTGGCCCCAGCGGCGTGCGTCTGACGTCGCGAGCGGTAAGGAGGGTTCCCGGCACACGGTCACCCGAGGGACCGAGGCGTGGAAAGACCCGCAACTCCTCCGTGCGGGACAGGCGCATCATCGCGCACTCCTACCGGTTACACAAGTACCAACCCGCGAAAACCCCCGAATATGCCGGGGTTTCTCAGCGATTTCTCAGCCGAAGACCGGCATCTAGGCCGGCTTGACGAGCCGTCCGGCCCGGATGATCACCTCGGGATACCGCAGCGTGTCGATGCGCTCCCGGGGATCCTCAGCGAAGAACACGGCGTTGGCGGGTGCGCCGGGGGCAAGGCGGCCGTCGGCGCCGAGGTAGTTGTAGGCGGCGGTGGACACCGCCGTGACCGCGGCCGCCGCCGACAGGCCGTACTCGTGGAGCTTGATCGCCTCTTCCGCGACCGCACCGTGGGGCACCGAGAGGTCGGTCCCGGCGAGCACGGTGACCCCGAGCCGCTCCGCCTCAGGCAGCAGGTCCCCGAGATTGGCGAGGCCCTCGGTGAGCAATCGCCCCCCGGAGCTCTCGGCCCCGAGGTAATCGACGATGAACTCGGTGTTGGCGACGGTGGGCACCCAGGCGCCGTCCCTCCTCGCCAGCGTGGCCAGGTCATCACCGGAAAGGAACGTCCCGTGTTCGATCGAGTCGACACCGGCGTCGACCGCTGGGCGCACGCCGGCCGGGGCCATGATGTGGATCGCGACCCTGCGCCCGGCGGCGTGGGCGACCTCAACGGCTGCGGCGAGGGCTGCCTCCGAATAGTTCGCCTGCGGTCCGGTGCCCTTGCGCGGCCAGTCGCCGATGATCTTGACCCAGGCTGCGCGGTCGTCGGTGGCGCGCACCGCCTCGACGAGGCCGTCCTCGTCGACCTCGTGGCCGTAGCCCTGGTAGTACCCGTCGTTCGGGGCGATGATCGTTCCGGCCATGACGGCCTCGGGACGCTGGGTGGGAGGGGCCTCGAGGATCTCGAGGGTCACGTTGGTGCCGGATCCTTTGTCGGCGATGAGCAGGACCCCACCCTCCACCTGCATCCAGGCGTTGTGCTCGGCGTTGCGGCGAACGTCGTCGTCGGAGACGGTCAGCATCTCGGCCATGGCGTTGTAGCCGAGGTGAGCATGGCAGTCGGCGAGTCCCGGCAGCGCGTAGAGGCGAGATGTGTCGAGCTCGTCGTCGATCGGCTCCCGGTCGGGGTCGGTGAGACGATCACCGGCGATGACGAGCGGGACCGGCTCTCTTCCCGGCTGGCGGACGGTGATGAGCGTGCCCATGCCGGCGGGAGCGTACTGGAGGCCCGCCGGCCGTTACGATCGCCGCCGTGTCGGTGACCGAAGACGAGCTGGACGCCATCCACACGACGAAGGAGCCGTTGATCGAGACGCGAGCGGGCGGTCGGGTCTACCGGACGGTCATCTGGGCCGTGGTGGCCGACGGCAAGGTCTACGTGCGGTCGTTCCTGGGCGACGACGGGAAGTGGTACCAGCGTGCCCTCGCCGACCCGGCCGTCGCCCTGGTGATCGGCGACGTGCGGATCCCGTTCCGCGCGGTCCGCGCCGACGACGAGGCATCGGTCGCGGCGGCCTCCGCTGGGTTGCGGGCCAAGTACCGCGGGCGATCGCTCGATTCGATGGTCCGTCCCGAGGTGTTGCACACCACGCTCTGGCTCGAACCGACGACCTAGCTCGACCAGGAACGCGATCGCTCCGACGTTGGGAAACGGGGGCCGGCGCAGCCGGCCCCCGTTGCCTTCCCCCTACAGCCGCTTGGTGGCCAAGCCCCAGACGCCGACGGTGAGCGCCCAAATGGGGAGCGCGACGAACGGGATCCAGAAGACCGAGAACAGCAACGCGGCTGCGGCCACATAGCCGGTGACGGTGATCCCGATCGGGAACAGCCGGGCACGCTGGGCCGCACGTGAGGCGGCGAACGCGCACAGGGCCGCGGCGAAGCTCCCGAATCCGAGAATCGCCCCGTAGCCGAGCGATTCGACGACGCCGACCAGCTCGAGGCTGGTTGGGGCCGAGGCGGTCTCGGAGAACATGAGGTACCCAGAAGGCGCGGCGAGCGCCGCACCGCCCGTTGCCAGCGCGGCGACGAACACGGTTCCGGCCACAAGGGCCATCGTGGAGTAGCGCTGCTCACCTGCAATGCGGATGCGATCGCGCAGCTCGACGAGGAACCAGACGAATGCCAGGCCGGCGAGGGCGATCACGAACATCCCGATGACCTGGCGAGTGTTGTTCGCGCTATCGCCATACCAGGCCAGGGCCTCGTCCTCGGTGTCCCACGACGCGATGAGCAGCATCGACCCGACGACGAGCAACGCAGCGAAGCCGACCGCGGCGGCGCCCATGCGACGCATCGGTGTCAGGAAGCCGGTCCCGCCTTCGAGGGTGGTGACCCCCTCGTCGGTGATGACGACGTCGGTCCCGTCGGGTTGTATCGCGGATGCCATTCATGCTCCTTTCTGTGACCGGCTCTCCGTGCTGGGTGACCGTGTGTGCCGGACCTCGGCCTATCCCCGACCGACTCGGTCGACCCGGTGGGGTTCGCTGTCGAAGACGAGCCAGAGGGCGAGCACGCCAATGAAGGTGACAAACGCGAGTGGTGCGACCACCCCGAGGGAGCTGGTCTCACCGGCCCACCGGGCGGCGGTTGCGCTCAGCGTCAGGAGTGCAACGACGCCCGCCAGGGCGCGGAAGGCGATCGATAGATCGACGTCTGCGATGGCGATCAGGCCGACGAACCCCACCATGGTGAGGAGCTGGAACGTCCCCATCGCCTCGACAGCAGAAGCCAGCATCAGGGTGAGATCAGGACGATCGGGCGAGGCCGCGATGGCGAGGAAGGCGACAGCCATTGCCGCTCCAAGCGTCACGATGGCGACCGACCGCCCCATCCACGCGAGCACGGTTGGCTGGTCGAAACGTGCGATGGCGCGAGGAAGGCGACCGGCGAACGCAAAGAACACGGCGGCGGCGCCGATGGCGAATGCTTGGGACACGAGGACCGCCATTCGCTCGTCCGAGTAGAAGGCAGCGATTTTGGCGGCGGATTGATCCGCCCCCGGCAGTGCGAGGGTGGTTCCGAACAGTATGAGCGGAATCGAGAGCAACCCGAGCCAGCCGGTGAGTCGGCGATCGCGGGCGGCGGCGCTCGTCGTCGGTCGCACCGTGGCGCGGCGCCGCCAACGCCGGTATCGAGGGGGGCGCGCCGCTGGGGTGAGGATGGTCATGGGAGGTACACCTGGCCGATCTGGACGATGACCCCGTCCTCGAGTATCACGTCGGCTGGGAAGGTGCCCTCGTAGACGCCGTAGGCGTCGGTTCCGGTGCCCTGCAGGATCGCGACCAGCTGGTCGTAGTCGACTGCGGTCGGACTGATCGAACCGGCTGTGTCGAACAACAACATGCTGTACGAGGCGTCGGGTGCGCTTGTCACGAGCGAGGTCGACTCGTCGCTGTTCCGGATGTAGAAGTCGTTGGGGAGGTCCTCGCCGGGAGCGATCACGCCGTCTTCGGTTGCGGCAGCGACGGCGGCTTCACCGGTGAGGAACTCGGCAGGATCGATGATGAATCCGCCTGCGCTCACCCCTTCCACCCAGTAGAAGGCCTCGCCGTCGGGAAGCCCGTGCCCGGGCACAGGTCGAACCGTCGTCTCGACGGTTCGAGAGGTGATGCACCCGGCGGCCACGACCGCGGCGAGGAGGGCGAGCGCGATCCGTGCCACACGCCGGCTTCGTGGCTTGACGAGGGTCGCGGTCATGGGGCCTCGCGGTCGTTGACTTGAC
>CAZCBO010000184.1:0-6006 GCA_964496825.1 uncultured Acidimicrobiaceae bacterium | reverse complement strand
GATCGGCGGGATCCCGTCGGGCGGCGGGCCCCCCGAAATGATCTCCTCGATCGGAACCAGGGGCTCGGGAAACTCGGCGGATCGCATGGTGGCCAGCGCAGACGGCCCGGAGGGAAGAACGCCCTCGGCGGCGAAGCTTCCCGCGTTCGTGGGTGCTCCTGTCGTCGTGGTGGATGCTGCGGTGGTCGCCTCGGTTCTCGTCGGGTCCTCGGATACCCCCTCGACGCCACCACAGGCAGCGGCGATCAGGGCGACGGTGGCCGACAGCATGATGATGCGACGCATTGGTTCTCTGGTGGCGGCAACCCCGTACGCCTGCGGCCCCTTCCCGATAGTCACAATTCGGGTATTCAGGCGGCCACAATGAGCGCATGGCCCGGTACGAACCCGTCCCCTTCGATCCCCCGCCGCGACCCGCCGACCTCGTGGGAAGGGCCCGCGCCGTCTTCGAGGAGATGGACACGCGGCGTTCGGTTCGCAGCTTCTCCGACGAGCCCGTCCCGCGGGAGGCGATCGAATATGCCGTTCGCGCCGCCTCCACCGCCCCCTCAGGGGCGCACCGGCAGCCGTGGACGTTCGTGCTCGTCGGCGACCCCGCGACCAAGCGGCAGATCCGGAGTGCCGCCGAGGTCGAGGAGCGGGAGAACTACGAGGGGGGCCGGCTCCCGCCGGAGTGGCGCGAAGCGCTCGAGCCGCTGGGCACCGGCTGGGAGAAGCCCTTCCTCGAGATCGCGCCGTGGTTGGTGGTGGTCTTCGAGCAGCGCTACGGGATTGGAGCCGATGGGCAACGGATCCACAACTACTACGTCAAAGAGTCGGTGGGGATCGCCTGCGGGATGTTCATCGCTGCGCTCCACCGGCTCGGACTCGTGACGCTGACGCATACTCCGAGTCCGATGGCCTTCCTCGGCCGATTGCTGGAGCGCCCGCCCAACGAGCGGCCGTTCATCCTCTTTCCCGTGGGCTATCCGGCGCCGGATGCCGAGGTTCCGAGCCTCACCAGAAAGGCCCTCGAGGAGGTGCTCGTCGACTTCCCGGCCTAGATCAGCTCGAACCGGATCCGGCGGAAGCCCTTGCCCTTGGACTCGACCTTGGTGATGCTGATCCGACCGACCTCGGCCGTCGAGTCGACGTGGGTGCCGCCGTCGGCCTGCCGGTCGAGGCCCACGATGTCGATCACGCGAACCTCCGTCAAGGAGGCCGGTAACAGGCTCACCTTGGTGCGGATCAGACTCGGGTCGGCATCGGCCTCCGCCCGAGGAAGGAAGCTCACCTCCACGGCGCGGGCCAATGCCAGCTGACGATTGAGCTCGACCTCGATCGGCTCGCGGTCGTCTGGGTCCCAATCGGGGAGCTCGAAGTCGAGCCTCCCCTCCCCCGGCTTCATGTTCCCTCCGGTCACCGGGCTGTGGAACCGGTTCCAGACCACACCACACATCGCGTGCATGGCCGTGTGGGTACGCATCAGCTCGTAGCGGCGATCCCAGTCGACCGCTCCGACGAGGGCGGTGCCCGCCTTTGGCAGGCCGCCCTCGACCCAGTGCCAGACACCCTTGGAGTCCTCGGCAACCCGCACCACCTGAAGCCGGTCGTCCCCGAGGACGAGGTCGCCGATGTCGTGGGGCTGTCCTCCGCCGCCGGGATAGAACACGGTCCTGTCGAGGAGGATGCGCCCGTCGTCGCGATCGGTTTCGACCACGACGGCGTCCATCGTCTTGGCGTACGCGTCCGTCGAGTAGATCCGCTCGGTCACGGGCTTACGATACGGCGGCCCAGCGCGGAGGACGAATGCCCGACAGCCTGCCCTACACCGATAACCAGGAAGCCAACCGGCTGCTCGCCGAGGACCCCTTCGCCCTGCTGGTCGGGCTCGTCCTCTATCAGCAGATCCCGATCGAGAAGGCCTTCGAGGGACCCCACGTCCTCAAGGAGCGGCTCGGCGGGACGCTCGACGCCAAGACCGTCGCCAATACCGACCCCGATGAGCTCGAGGTCATCTTCAAGGGACCACCGGCGATCCATCGGTTCCCTGCCAATATGGCCAAGCGGGTCCAGGCCGTCGCCGAGGCGATCGACGCCGACTACGGGGGCGATCCCACCGCGATCTGGGCCGGGGTCGCCGACGCCGCCGAGCTGAGCGAGCGACTCCAGCAGCTGCCGGGGTTCGGCGAGTACAAGGCCAGGGTCTATCTGGGGGTCCTCGCCAAGAACTTCGGCGTGAAGCCCGAGGGATTCGAAGCCCTCTTGCCCACCTGGCCCAACGTGTCCGAGATCGAGAGCCCGGCCGATCGGGAAGACCTCAAGCTGCGCAAGAAGCGGTGGAAGGAATCCCAGGGTTGAGCGGCTACGACACCCCCGGCTACTGGGAGGGGGTCTACGCCGAGCCGGCGAACTGGCCGGTTGATCCGCTCCTCCCCGGCGTGGTCGCCGACCTCCCTCCCGGTCGTGCCCTCGACGTGGGCTGCGGCGAGGGCCAGAACAGCCGGTTCCTCGCCGATCGGGGCTGGTCGGTGCTCGGGATCGACTTCTCGCCGACCGCGATCGCCCGGGCTCGCGATGGCGCGCCTGCAGCCGCGCGGTTCGAGGTCGCCGATGCTCGCACTTGGAGGCCGGCCACGCCCTTCGATTTGGTCATCTCCAGCTATGCCCTCGGCAGCCGTCGCGGGGAGATCCTCCCGATGATGGCGTCGGCGGTCTCCCCGGGCGGCACGGTGTACGTCGCAGAGTTCGATGCCAGCACACAGGACCTGTGGCCCGACGATGAACTCGTCAGCGTCGATGAGCTGGTCGCCGCCTTCGACGGGTTCGAGGTGCAGCGAGCCGAGGTGGTGCGGTTGTTCCACTACTGCGACCGCTACGGCGACGAGTGGCCGATGGCGGTGCTGGTGGCTCAGCGGCCTGCTCGATAGACGAGGGCTGGGAACCCGATGAGCACGACCGCGGTGAAGACGAACCACTGAATCGCGTAGGACAGGTGTGATCCCTCGCTCGGCTCCGGTGGTGGGCGGAGCACCGGCAGGTCACCCCCACTGGGGCTCTGGCTCTCGAGGAGCAGATAGACCGGGAGCAGACCGTCCCACTGGCCGGCGAGCGCATCGAGGTCGATCCGCCCGACCTCGCGGTAGACGCCGTCGGAGTCGGGAGTACCGGTGGGTCCGCGCGTCTGGGATTCGAGGAGGACGCCGGTCACCTCGACCGAGCCCGCCGGTGGCGCGGCACCGGTCACGGGCGGTCCCTCGGTGTCGATCGGCACCCAACCGCGATCGACCGCCAGCGTCGCCCCCTCGGTAGCAAACGGCGTGACGACATCGTGACCCGAGCGGCCGCCGAGGGTGGTGCCGATCACCATCACCTCCTCCTCAGGCTCGTACATCCCTTCCGCCACGACCCGGCGAAATGCAAGGTCCCCGGGATCCGGGCCGAACGTCGCCAGGGCGGTGCCGAGCCTGACCGGTTCGGTGGTTGCCCTGGCCTCGATGGTGGCGTTGCGCTCACGCCGCTCGTCGAGCCGGCGCAGCTGCCAGAGACCGAGGTTGACGAAGACGATGGCGGTCACCAGGGCGATGGCGATCCCGGCGATCCACAGGGGTGACTTCAGAAAGGAGTACCGGCTCACCCTGGCAAGGCTAGGAGCGCCCCCCGGTTCGCCAATACACCCCCTCGGCCCGGGTGAGGAAGCCCTCGTCGACGAGAAAGCGACGCAGCGCCGCATAGTCGGGATGGAAGAGCTGGAGACGGAAGCTCACATCCCGTTCCTCGTAGCGAAGCCCGGGCTCGAACTCCTGGGCGAGACGCTCGAGGACGACGCGGCGCTTCGCTCTGCTCTGGGGGATCTCGGTGAGTCGCCTCCCGGAGAAGAACGTCTCGAGGATCGCGATCTCCTCTTCCGACCAGTCGCCGGCGAGCACGTCGGAGTCCGCAGGCGGCTCGGTCGGCAGCGACTCGCCGATCTCTCTGAGGATCTCGAGCCTCAACCGGCCCTTGTCGTCGATGAGGCCGACCGATCGCAGTGATCCGACCGCTCTGAGGGCATCACGCCGTGACACGCCCATCGACCGCGCGATGTCCTCGGCGGTAGCCGGCCCGGCGGCTGCCACGCCGAGGACGTGAAGCCGGACCGGGTCCAGGCAGATGCTCAAGAAGTCGATCGGCTCCATATCATCCCGGCTCCCAGTCTCGCCGGGCGAGCCCGTATTGGAGTCGATCGACGAGTTCCCCGTCCTTGAGGTAGCCGTCGACGGCGACGCCCTCGAGGCGAAGCCCCACCTTGGCGGCGACCCTTGCCGAGGCAGGGTTGGTGGCGAACACGCCGGCATCCACCCGGTGCAGGTCGAGGTCCTCGAAGCAGTATTCGATGTAACGACGCACCGCCGCAGTGGCGATGCCCCGGTTCCAGTACGCCGGAGCCAGCCACCAGCCGATCTCGGCGCTGCCCGCCCACACGTCGTCCCGTGGGGCTCCCCCAACCCCACCGGCGACGACATCTTCAACGAGGATGGCGAAGTGCAGCGGCGGATCCTGGGCGTCGCAGATGGCGAGCCATTCGTCGGCATCGGGCGGCGTGTAGGGATACGGGAACCGGTTGGTCATGAAACGGGAGATCCGCTCGTCGTCGGCGGCCGCGAGCAGGCCTTCCCTGTGCCTGCGACCCCAGGGTTCCAACACCACGCCGGGTCGCTCGGTGGCGAGCCGCGGACCGCGTCGCCGCATGTCAATCCACACCGCCGCGGGCGGTGCCACCGTCGCGGCGAGGATCCGCCGTCCCATAGAGGCCGCCGACCGGATCCCAGAGCGCCGCCTGGACGCCTCCGAAGTACATGCTGATGTCGGGGAATCTCCTGGCGGTCATGTCGTCGATCGGCCGTACGTCGAGTCCGGGCTCATAGGCGATGGTCGGGGTGCCGGCGAAGGCCTCGACGTGCATCCGGGAGTGGGCGACCGACTCGGTCAGCGACATCCCGAGGTGGAGGAAGTTGATCAACACCTGTGAGATCGCGGTGGAGATCCGGGAAGCGCCGGGTGTGCCGACGGCGATCACCGAGCCATCGGGCCGGCGGGCGACGGTTGGCGCCATGTTCGAGACGAGCCGGGTGCCCGGTGCCAGGGTGTGGAATCCGGCGCCCAGCAGCTCGACCTCGCCCAGCGAGTTGTTGAGGTACATGCCGGTTCCCGGGACCACGGCTCCCGAGCCGTAGCCGGCCGAGATCGTCACCGCGCACCCGGTGCCGTCGGTGTCGGTTGCCGACGTGTGCACGGTGCTCGGCGACCGCGACAGCGAGGCGAGGTCCCCGGCATGGGCGAGCCCCAAGATCTCCGACGCAGCACCGGCACGGCCTTCGTAGTCGTCGAGTCGGTCGGCACGGAAGCCGAGGACCGCCCGCTGGATCCGCGCCATGCGGTCGATCTCGTCGGGAATCCAGCCTGCGAAGGGGGGATTCAGGGCGAGGAGGAGCATGGCCGCAGCCGTGACGCCGCCGACCGCCGGGAGCGGGTTGGTGGCGATCTCCCATTCGTCGACCGCGAAGCGGATCGGCTCCCTGGTGACGGCTTCGTAGGTGGTGAGATCTTCGCTGGTGAGAATGCCCTCCCCGGCGAGGACGGCGTCCGAGATGGCCTCGGCCAGATCGCCCTCATAGAGATCACGGGCTCCCTGCTCGGCGATCCGGTGCAAGGTCTGCGCCAGGCCCGGGATGTGGAGGAGGTCGCCTGCGGCGAGGGGATTCCCGTCCTGGTGGTGGACGATGGCGTAGCTATTCGGGTTCCAGCCGAAGATCGCACGATGGGAGTGGTCCAGGTAGGCCGCTGAAGCGGCAGTGACCGGGCAGCCGGCATCGACGACCTCGATTGCCGGTCTGAGCACCTCGGCCCACGGAAGGGTGCCGAAGGCCTCGTGGGCGACCTCGAAGGCGGCGAAGGCCCCCGGCGTGGCCACCGAGCCCCAACCCACGATCGTCTCGGTGTGGCCGCCGGAGGCCAGGAGACCGACCAGCGGGGGTCGGATCGAAG
>CAZCBO010000183.1:0-6007 GCA_964496825.1 uncultured Acidimicrobiaceae bacterium | reverse complement strand
CTTCATGCAGGGCGGCACCAACGTCACCCGGATGGACTACCTGTCGCCGTTCCACAACGAGCTGTGCTTCTCTCTGGCCACCGAACAGCTCCTCAGGGTCGAGATCCCGCCGCGGGCCGAGGCGATCCGCATCCTGATGACCGAGCTGAACCGGGTCGCCAGCCACCTCATCTGGGTGGCCACCTTCGGGCTCGACATCGGTGCCCTCTCGATGATGCTGTACGGGTGGCGGGAGCGGGAGGTGATCCTCGAGTTCTTCGAGAAGGTCACCGGGCTCCGGATGAACCACAACTACATCCGTCCCGGCGGCGTAGCCGCCGATCTGCCCGAGGGCTGGGAGTCGGCCGTCGAGGACATCCTCGAGATCGTCCGGAGAGGGCTCGACGATTACGAGACGCTCCTCAACGACAACCCGATCTTCGTCGAACGTACTCAGGGCATCGGCGTCATCACCCCCGAGGAGGCGCAGGCCTACGGCGTCACCGGAGCCAACGGCAGGGCGGCCGGCATCGACTACGACGTCCGCAAGGTCTTCCCCTACAGCGGGATCGACCAATACGAGTTCGAGGTACCGGTAGGAGCCCACGGCGACGCCTTCGACCGCTACATCGTGCGGATGGAGGAGATGCGCCAGTCGCTCCATATCGTCGAGCAGGTGCTGGAGACGATGCCGTCCGGCGACTACCGCACCGACGACCGCAAGGTGACGCCGCCGCCGCGCCGGCGCCTAGACGAGTCGATGGAGGCTCTCATCCATCACTTCAAGATCTTCACAGCCGGGTTCGAGGTTCCCCCCGGCGAGGTGTACCAGGCGGTCGAGTCGCCGCGGGGCGAGCTCGGCATGTACGTCGTCAGCAAGGGCGGCACCAAACCGTGGCGACTCCACGTGCGCACCCCGTCGTTCGCCACCGTGCAGGCGCTGCCGGTGATGATGACCGACCTGCTGGTCGCCGATGTCATCGCCACGCTCGCCTCCCTCGATCCGGTGCTCGGGGACGTCGACCGATGATCTGGTCGGCAGAGAACCAACAACGCGCCGAGACCCTGATGGCGCAGTACCCCGAGTCGCGCTCCGCCGTCATGCCGCTCCTCTACCTGGCTTCGGTTGAGCATGGATTTGTCACCGATGAGGCGATGCAGGAGGTCGCCGAGATGACCGGGCTCACCCCCGCTCAGGTGCAGTCGGTGGCGTCGTTCTACACCATGTACCGGCGGGGGCCGGTCGGGGACTATGTGGTGTCGGTCTGCACGTCGATCTCGTGCTGGCTGCTCGGCGCCGATGCGGTGCTGGAAGCCATCGAGGACGAGGCGGGAGTGAGCGACGGCGGGACGACGGCGGATGGCCGCATCACGGTCGAGCACGTCGAGTGCGGTGGAGCCTGCGGGGGCGCCCCCGCGGTGTGCGTCAACTGGGAGCTCGTCGAGGGGGTCGAACCGGACAAGGGCCGAGCCCTGATCCGCTGGCTCAGGGACGCCCGGCCCGAGGTCGTCTCCGCCGACGAGGTGCAGCTCCTCTTCGGGGGCCGGCGCTCCTTCGACTGGGCGATTCCGGAGCCCGACGGAGCGGTCCTCCCACTTCCGGCCTTCGGGCCCTACGGAACGGTGAGGGAAGCATGAGCGACGAGCCGACCAAGATCCTCACCGCGCGAATGGAGGCCCATCCCGACGATTCGCACACGCTCGAGCGGTACCTCGCCACCGGCGGTTACGAGACGCTGAGGAAGGCGCTGAAGGAGATGACGCCCGAGCAGATCGTCGACGAGGTCAAGGCATCGAACCTCCGCGGCCGCGGCGGCGCCAGCTTTCCGACCGGCGTCAAGTGGGGGTTCTTGCCTCCGGATACCCGGCCCCGCTACCTGGTCGTCAACGGCGACGAGTCGGAACCCGGGACCTTCAAGGACCGGCTCCTCCTCGAGCGTGACCCGCATCAGCTGGTCGAGGGCATCGTCCTGGCCGCCTACGCCCTCGATGTTCACCACGCCTTCGTCTACATCCGCGGCGAGTACCCCAAACCCGCCCGCCGGCTGCAGCGTGCGCTGGACGAGGCCCACGACGCCGGCTTCCTCGGCAGCGGGATAGCCGGCACCGATTTCGATCTCGACATCACTCTCCACCTCGGCGCCGGGGCGTACATCTGCGGTGAGGAGACCGCCTTGCTCTCCAGCCTGGAAGGCCACCGCGGCGAGCCACGGATCAAACCTCCGTTTCCTGCCGTCCAGGGCCTGTACGCCATGCCGACGATCGTCAACAACGTCGAGACGATCGCCAACATCCCCTGGATCGTCGAGAACGGCGGCTTCGCCTTCGCTTCGATCGGGCCACCGACATCGGCGGGTACCCGGCTGGTCTCGCTGTCGGGCCACGTCGCCAGGCCCGGTGACTACGAGGTCGTGCTCGGGCTCACGTGGCGCGACCTGATCCACGACGTCGGTGGCGGCGTCAGGGACGGACGCGACCTCAAGGCCTGGGTGCCCGGTGGCGCTTCGGCACCGTGGTTCGTTCCCGACGAGCATCTCGACACGCCGGTCACCATCGACGACATCGCCGCCAACGGCTCGATGATCGGCTCCGGGGCGGTGATCGTCATGGACGAGACGACCAATGTCGTCGCCGCCGCACACCGCATCGTCCGCTTCTTCGCCCACGAGTCCTGCGGGCAGTGCACACCCTGCCGGGAAGGCACGACCTGGCTGGAGAACATCCTCGAGCGCATCCTGACCGGGCGGGGCCGGAGCGAGGACCTCGACCTGCTGCTCGACATCTCCGACAACATCAGCCCGGGGCTGGACTGGCCCCCGGCGATGACGACGATCTGTCCGCTCGGGCCGTCGGCGACGGCACCGATCGTCTCGATCATGCGCTACTTCCGCGATGAGGTCGAGACGATGATCGGGTCGGGGGCGAGCATTGCGGAGGTGCCGGTTGGCTGAGGACCGGGTCACGATCACCCTCGACGGGAGAGCCGTCGAAGTCGACGCCGGTACGCGCCTCATCGAGGCGGCCGCGATGGCCGGAACCTACATCCCGCGCTTCTGCTACCACCCGCGGTTGGGAGGGGTAGGCCTGTGCCGGATGTGCCTGGTCGAGGTCGAGCTCGGGCCGGGCCGCATGGCGCTGCTCCCCTCCTGTACGACCGTCGTCAGGGACGGGATGGTCGCCGTCACCGAGTCGGACGTCGTGGAGAAGGCCCAGGAGGGCGTGCTCGAGTTTCTCCTGATCAACCACCCGCTCGACTGTCCGATCTGCGACAAGGGGGGCGAGTGCCCCCTCCAGGATCAGGCCTTCGGCTGGGGTCCCGGTGAGTCCCGCTTCGTCGAGGACAAGCGCACCTACCCCAAGCCGATCTCGATTTCGGATCTCATCTTCCTCGACCGCGAGCGCTGCATTCTCTGTGGTCTGTGCACCCGGTTCTCCGACGAGATCTCCGGCGATCCCCTCATCGAGTTCATGGATCGGGGCAACGACGTGCAGGTCAACACGTTCCCCGACGAGCCCTACACCTCGTACTTCTCAGGCAACACCGTGCAGCTGTGCCCGGTCGGAGCGCTCACGGCCAAGCCCTATCGGTTCAAGGCGCGGCCGTGGGACCTGCAAGCCGTCGAATCCGTCTCGTTCGTGGACTCCGTGCACTCCAGGGTCTCGCTCCAATCCAGCGGGGGCAGGATCGTCCGCATCTACGGCGTCGACATCGAGGCGACGAATCACGGCTGGCTCTCGGACAAGGATCGCTTCATCTACGAGCACGTCGCCGCACCCGAGCGCATCACCGCGCCGCTGATCAGGGGCGAAGACGGTTTCGCCGAGGCCACCTGGGAGGACGCGCTCGACATCATCGCCGACCGGCTCGCCGAGTATCGGGCAGAAGAGGTGGCTGGCCTCGGCGGGGCACGCGGCACCAACGAGGACGCCTACGCCTTCGCCAAGTTCCTCAGCACGGTGGTCGTGACGCCCCACGTCGACGCCCAACTCGACGACGGTCTGGCCGCCGAGTTCGCCGTCGGCGTAGCGCCGCGGGCGACGATCTCCGATCTCGATCGGGCGAAGACCATCCTGCTCTGGGGTCCCGACCTCAAGGAGGAGTTCCCCGTCCTCTACCTCAGGGTCCGCCACGCCGTTGCCGAGCTCGGGGCCACGCTCGTCGTGGTCCATCCCCGGGCTACCGGGCTCGACGACGTCGCCACCCACAAGATCACGTATCGCGTCGGCTCCGGTGCCGGGACCCTCGCCGACCTCAGGAACGGGCGCAAGAAGGCCGTCAAGGGTGCACGTGCCGCGCTCAGGGAGGGTCCGGTCGTCGCCCTCGTGGGCCGCACCGGGCTCGCCGAGGACCCCCTGCTGGCCGAGGCCGTTGCCGCCTTTGCCCGTGATCTCCCCGAGGCGACGATCCTGCCGCTCATCCGGCGCGGCAACGTCTTCGGCGCGCTCGACATGGGGCTCGCACCCGGGCTGCTCCCCGGCCGGGCGTCGGCGACCAGCGACACAGACCGGGCCGCGCTCGAGGCGACGTGGGGACCGCTCCCGGACGGCTACGGAAAGGATGCCACGGAGATCCTCGAAGGGCTCGCCGCCGGCGCCATCAAGGCCCTGCTCCTCAACGGCGCCGATCCCGTGCGGGACCATCCGTCACCCAGCCTCGCCGCCAGGGCGCTGGAGAGCGCCGACTTCATCGTCGCCTTGGAGATGTTCCTCTCCGACTCGGCCGAGCACGCCGACGTGGTGTTGCCGGTGGCGGGACTCGGTGAGGTCGAGGGAACGGCCACGAACCTCGAGGGCCGAGTCCAGAAGGTGAATCCCGTCGTCGCTCCGCCCGGCGAGGCGCGAGCTGTGTGGGGGATTCTCGACGATCTGGCCATCGCGCTCGGCGCCGAGCTCGGTGCGACCTCGGCGGAGACGGTCACCAAGGAGATCGCCGATGTGGCGCCCGCCTACGGCGGGGTCGCGTGGCACCGCCTCTACCCGGGCGCCCAGGGCATCGTGGTTCCGGGTCGGGACGGTTCGCAGCCCTTCCAGTACATCCCGGTCGACCCGGGCCTCGGCACCTCCGACGCTTCCCTCACCCTCCACTCGGCGAGGACGCTCTACGACGACGGGGTGATGGTGCGCCACTGTCCCGGTATCGCGTTCCTTGCTCCGGAGGCCGAGGTCCACCTCCATCCCGACGACGCCGCGGCGTTGTCGATCGCGCCGGGCGATTCGGTGCTGGTGAGTGTCGATGGGGAAGCCGAGCTTCGCGCCGTGCTCGACCCCACGCTGGCGCAGGGAACGATCTACGTGCCGTTCAATCAGCAGGGTTCGGCCGCTCTCGGTGCGGCGGGATCGGTCACGGTCGAGCCCGTCGGGAAGAGAGGCGGTTGATGGGGTTCTGGCTCGCCCTCATCAAGGTCGTGATCGCTTTCGCCTTCCTGTTCACGATCGTGCTCCTCCTCGTGTGGGCGGAGCGGCGGGTCGTCGCGCTGATGCAGAACCGGGTCGGACCGAACCGTGCCGGGCCGTTCGGGATCCTCCAAACCCTTGCCGACGGACTGAAGCTCATCTTCAAGGAGTCGGTGACGCCCCGGCGGGCCGAGCTCATCCTCTATCTGGCTGCCCCGATCCTGGCTTTGGTGCCTGCGCTCCTGATCTTTCTGGTCATCCCCGTCGGGGCGCCGATCACCATCGGAGACACCACGTACGACCTCCAGGTCACCGATCTCAACGTAGCCGTCCTCTACTTCCTCGCCATGTCGTCGATTGCCGTCTATGCCGTCGCCCTCGCCGGCTGGTCCTCCGGTTCGAAGTATCCCCTTCTCGGCTCGGTCCGGGCGTCGGCCCAGATGATCTCCTACGAGGCGGCGCTCGGTCTCGCGCTGGTCCCGGTGGTCATGTACACCGGGACGATGTGGGTGTCGGAGATCGTGGAGGCACAGACCTCCTCCCTGTTCGGATTCCTTCCCGCCTGGAACGTGCTGCTGTTCCCATCGTTCATCGTGTTCCTCATCGCGGGTTTTGCCGAGACCAACCGGGCCCC
>CAZCBO010000182.1:0-6021 GCA_964496825.1 uncultured Acidimicrobiaceae bacterium | reverse complement strand
TGGGTTCGCAGCCGCGCCTGGCGCGATCCCGAGCCCTGGGTTCGCAGCCGCGCCTACCCCACCAATTCGAGGAACTCGGCCCGGGTCCGAGGGTCGCTGCGAAAGGTGCCGCGCATGGCGCTGGTGATCATGGCGCTGTCCTGTTTCTGCACGCCCCGCATCATCATGCAGAGGTGCTGGCCCGAGAGGACCACGGCCACGCCGTGGGGTTCCAGGACTTCCTCCAGCGCCTCGGCGACTTGATTGGTCAGACGCTCCTGCACCTGGAGCCGTCTGGCGAAGACGTCGACGATCCGGGCGATCTTCGACAGCCCAATGATCTTGCCGTTCGGGAGATAGGCGACATGGGCCGTGCCGAAGAACGGAAGGAGGTGGTGCTCGCACATCGAGTAGAACTCGATGTCCTTCACCAGCACCATCTCTTCGGCGCCCTCGGCGTCGAAGATGGCGTTGTTCACGACCTCCTCCACCGACGTGCTGTATCCGCTGGTCAGGTAATCGAGCGCCTTCGCCACCCGGAGCGGAGTGTGATCGAGGCCTGCGCGATCCGGATCCTCGCCGATCTCGACCAGCTGTTGCCGAACCAGCGCCTCGAGCCGTGGGGCGTAGACGTCGCTGACGTCGTCGAAGTCCTCCGGACGGCGTGGGCTGTAGGGCGTGCTCAGGTGGATGGCCATGACAGGTCGAACGTCCTCGTCGTCGAATTGTTCCGCGATCTGCTTCGTCGTGCGCCCGTCCTCCGGATGTACCCATTCCGGGGCGACGTCGGCGACCGGTAACGCCACGTGTGCGGCCGTGAGCACGGCGGGATCGGGGATCACCCTCCCGTTGTGCTCACCGGCGGTATCGCCGTAGTAGACGATGTCGAGGTCGGCAGTGCGCGGGGCGTCGGGATCCTCGGTTCGGATCCGGCCGAGCTCGTCCTCGACGGCATGAGCCAGCGCCTGGAGGTCCTCGTAGCCGAGCTCCGAGGAAATCACGACCGCGGCATTGAAGAAGTCGGGAGCGTCGTCGGGCCCGCCGACCGCCGGGCTCTCGAAGATCTGGCTCACCGCCTCGACCCTGACACCCGGTGCCCGGCGCAGCAACCGGATCGCCTCGGGGATGTTGCGCTCCTTCTCGATGTTCGATCCGATCGAGATGATGGCCCTGGTCGGCTCAGCCATCGACGTCCTCCCTCGAACGACGGATCGTGACCCCGACCGACCGGGCGTGACGCAGCGCACCGGGCTTTTCCACGGTCACTTCGACCTCCCGAATACGCTCGTCGCTCTGGAAGGCGATGGCGGCGAGTTCGGCGGCGAGGCGTTCGACCAGCATCGGCTCGCCGGCCTCGATGTGCGCGCTCATGGCCTTGGCGACCGTGCGGTAGTTGACCGCATCGACGATGTCGTCGCTCTCGGCGGCCGGGCGCGTGTCGGCCCAGAGGGTCGCATTGACCAGCACATCCTGAGGGTTCACCCGCTCGTCGGGATTGATCCCGATGATGCCGCGCACCACGAGGTCCTTGATGTGGATCTGGTCGCTCACGTCAGATGTCCTCCACCGTCGACGCGGACGATCTCCCCGGTGATGAAATCGTTGCGCATCAGGAACACCACGGTATCGACCACGGGAGCGGTACCTCCAACCCGACCGAGCGGCAGCGACGCGGCGATCCGACGCTCGATGCTGTCCTCTCCCTCGGAGCGGGGCAGGATCACGCCCAGCGCCACGGCATTGACCCGGATCCGTGGCGCCAGACCCAGGGCCGCCGCCCGGGTGAAGGCGTCGACGCCACCCTTGGCCACGACGTAGCTGAAGTGCTTCCGGTACGGGTTTGCGGTGCGGACGTCGGTGATGTTGACCACCGCCCCCTCCAGGTCCTCGGGCAGACGAGCGGCAAACGCCTGGGTGAGAAACACCGGCGCCGACAACGTCAGGTCGAGGGTGCGTTGCCAGGCGTCGGGCTCGACGTCGGCGATCGTGTCCACCGGAAACCCGCTTGCGCTGTTGACGAGCAGCGAGACCGGGCCAAGGGCGTCCTCGGCGAGCCCTATCACCTCGGCTGCCCTCCCTGGGTCGGCGAGGTCCATCGATCCGATCGCGGCACGCACCCCCAGGGCGGCAGCGGCTCCAGCGGTCTCCTCGGCGGCCGCCTGCGACCGCCCGTAGTGAACGAAGACGTCGGCTCCGGCCGCGGCGAGGCCGAGGGCGATCGCCCGGCCGACCCGGAGGCCGGCGCCGGTGACGACGGCGACCCTGCCATCGAGATCAATGCGCGGAGGCTACAGGAGGATCCGAGGCCTACCCGGGCGACGTCCTAAGCTGCCACGCAGAAATCCGCAGGAGTGGTGTGAGCAAGGAAGACCCGAAACACGGCCGCTGGATCCTGCCCCTCGTCATCGCCGGACTCGTGGGGCTGACCTACTCGTTCGTCAACGCCCTCCCCCCCGCCGAGGTCCCGCTGGCGTCCACGACGCTCCCGATCACGACCACCACCGCCCCGCCGGAAACGACGACGACCACGCTGCCCCCCGAGATCGAGGCCTTCCTCGCGCTCGTCGACGGGTACGAGGCCACCGCCGTCGAGATCCAGACCGAGATCGACGAGACCAACGACGCGTGGGAGACCCGGACCATCGACTTCGCCACGACTCTGGAGCGATTCACCGCGGCCCAGGTCGAGGCCCAGACGTTGAGCGACTCGGTGGCGGCGACCAACCCGCCCGAGACCTACACGCCGGCCTGGCCAGACGCGGTGGCTACTGCCGCCGCCCTGCCCCCCGGCATCGACGACATCATCGCCGGCCTGCGCGCCAGCGACGACGGCACGCTACGCCGTGATGCCGTGGCGGCCTACGCCGATCTGACCCAGGCGTTCCTCGATGCCCTCACCGCGGTGCGCAACGCCACTCCGCAGTAGCTACGCAGCCGAGCCCTCGCCGTCGAGGTAGGAGCACACCGTGTCGGTGATCATGCGGGCGACCACATAAGGGTCGGCGTTGGCATTGGGCCGCCGATCCTCGATGTAGCCGGCCTGGTCCCGATGCACCTGCCACGGAATTCGTACAGACGCCCCACGGTGGGACACCCCGTAGAAGTACTCCGTCCACGGTGCGGTCTCGTGGAGGCCGGTGAGACGTTTCTCGATCCCCGCCCCGTAGGCCTTGATGTGCTCGTCTGCCTTCTTCCCGAGGGCCTCGCAGGCAGCGATGATGGCGTCGTAGTTCTCTCGCATCTCCTTGGTGGAGAAGTTGGTGTGCATGCCGGCGCCGTTCCAATCGCCCTCCACCGGCTTCGGGTTCAGATGGGCGGAGATGTCATAGTTCTCGGCGAGCCGGTACAGCAGCCAGCGGGCCAGCCACATCTGGTCGCCGATCTCGACGGCGCCGAGCGGTCCGACCTGGAACTCCCACTGACCGATCATCACCTCGGCGTTGGTGCCCGAGATGGCGATCCCGGCGTCGAGACAGGCCTTGGTGTGGTCCTCCACAACGTCGCGACCCCAGATCTCGTCGGCACCCACCCCGCAGTAGTAGCCGCCCTGGGGAGCAGGGAAACCACCGACGGGCCAGCCGTGCGGCCGGCCATCTTTGTAGAAGGTGTACTCCTGCTCCATGCCGAACCACGGTTCGTGGGCTTCGTACTTCTCGGCGGCCTCGACCAGCGCGGCGCGCGTGTTCGAGGGATGGGGAGTCATGTCGACGTTCAGCACCTCGCACATGACGAGGACGTCGTCGCCGCCGCGGATCGGATCAGGGCGTACCAGGACCGGGCGGAGAACGCAGTCCGACTGGTCCCCCGGTGCCTGCTCGGTGCTCGACCCGTCGAAGCCCCAGATCGGCGGCTCCTCGCCATCGGGGACGATCTTGGTCTTGGATCGCAGCTTGGCCGTCGGCTCCTGGCCATCGATCCAGATGTACTCAGCCCGGTATGGCATTGGCCCCTCCCTGCAGACGACGCCAGCACGCCGTCACTCGGCTGCCGGGAGGATACCGGGAGGGCTGCGCTTGGCCGTTCTCTGCGCGTGTCGATTCTGTTAATTCTGTGTTTCGGCCCCTCAGGAGTGCCTCTCGCCGACGCCATCGGCCGAGCCGAGGAAGTCGTGCTTCAGAACGCCGGGGCGACGATCGGGCGGACCTCGTCGGACAGTTGCTGTTGCAGCGATTCGAACAGCTGCGCCGATCTCGTGTAGAGCTCGGCGATCTGTGCACTGTCGCCGGCGGCGTTGGCCTCGGTGATGGCCGTTGCCGTTGTGTATTGATCGTCGAAGTAGGCGAGCAGCGCCTCGTGGTCGGCGGCGAATTCGGCAGGGGGATCGAGTGCTCGCAATCGGTCACCCGTCCTCAGCAGGAGGTTCTCGATGTTGGGCTGGACGGCCGCCAGATACTGCGTCCGCTGGCTCTGGTCGAGGGTGCTGCTCGAGAGGAACAGGGGACCGACGCGGATCGCGTACTCGCGCAGCGTCTCGTAGGCGGCGGAGCCGTATTCGCCGCCGGGCAGGCCCTCCCCCGGCGGGCAATCCTCCGCAGGATCGACCGCAGCGAGGTGGATGCAGAACTCGCGGCTGACCGAGAGCAGCATGTTGGCCTCCGCTTCGCCGAGCGCCCGGCGTACCGACAGGACGGTCACAACGTCCCCAAACGTCATCGCTTGGGTCAGCTGCGGTGCCTGCTCGGCAACCGATCTCCTGAAGGCCAGCCAGTGCTGGTGGTCGTTGGCCATGGCGGGCGGCGGCGCCAGCTTCCTGGCGGCCTCGAGCGAATCCACCGCCCCCTCGGCGAGACCCGCGTCCTCGATCGCCACGAGGAACGCGGTGCGGGTCGAGTAGGAGGACCCCAGCGTGCGGTCGAAGCGATCGATGGCCGCCAGCCAAGGGGCCTCGGCCTGGGCGACGCGCAGGAGGTATGCCTCCTTCTCCTCCTCGGGGCTGAGCTCGGTGAGCGAACATCCGGTGATGAGCCCGAGCGCGAGCAGGGGGACCACCACGTGCCTCCAGTTCATGGTCCCGAGCCTATCGAAGCGGGTGGCTAGGGCTCCCCGGATCGTGCGCCGTACCGCCGTGCCAATGCCAGCGGCACGACCTGCATCGCGGCGAAGGCGAGCGCGACGACGACCACGGCGAACACCATCAGCCAGCGCTGCCAGCGCAGGTCGTCCTGGATGTCCGTCACCACCGTCGAGGCGTCGGAGGCCGTCGCGGCGTACTCACCCAGCAGCTCGGCGGCCTCGTCGAGCTGCGCCTGCAACCGTGCCAGGTCCTCGCCGATCGCGGCGCTCGTCGCGCCGTAGGCCTCGAAGTCGACGGCGAGCTGTTCGAGGGGGACCTCCTGGGCGCGCAGCTGCGGGGGCAGCGGCTCGATGGCATCGGCGACCTCGGCCACCGCCTCGTCGAAGGGGACCGCCGGGCTGTAGTCGAGGCCGACGAAGGCGAGGGCTCCGAGCGTGCTGTCGACGATCCCTGCGGCACTCTCGAGCGCAGGCATCGCGTCGAGCACCGCATCGAGGGCATCGGGCACGTCGACGGTCACCACGCTCGACGTGTCGGCGATGACGCCGGCGGCATCTTCGAAGGATCCGGCGGCGAGGTCGGCGGCGGGGACGAGCGTGTCGAACGAGTCGGAGACGATGGCCACCGTGTCGGCCGCCAGCGCCACCGTGTCGTCGGCGGCCGCGATGGCACCGGCGGTCACGGTGAGGGACCGATCCATCGAGTCGGTCACCGAGACGACCACGATCGTTCCGACGGCGCCGGCAATCAGCGCAGCAACCAGGCCGAGGACCCCGACGGCGGTGAGGATCCTGGCCAGCCTCGCATCGTCGGCGGCGAGGTCGTCGAGGGCCTTGGTCAACCGAACTCGATCCCCTGCGCCAGCGGTAGTTCCCCCGACCAGTTGATGGTGACGGTCTGGCGGCGCATGTAGGCCTTCCAGGAGTCCGACCCGGACTCGCGCCCGCCGCCGGTGTCCTTCTCACCGCCGAAGGCCCCGCCGATCTCGGCGCCCGAGGTGCCGATGTTGACGTTGGCGATGCCGCAGT
>CAZCBO010000181.1:0-6032 GCA_964496825.1 uncultured Acidimicrobiaceae bacterium | reverse complement strand
GCAAGTCCGACTCCTCCGGCGTCATTCCCTGCTCACCGAACGGATCATCGTCGAGAACTCGATCGCCAACGAGTTCGCTCGAAAGCTCAAGGACGCCGTCGAGTCGATGCCGATGGGCGACCCGACCAACCCCGGCACGGCGATCGGCCCGCTGGTGAACCAGCGGGCGGTCGACAAGGTCCATGCTCACGTCGAGGGTGCCATCGCCGATGGCGCCGAGCTCGTCACCGGCGGCCAGTACGACAACTTGATCTACCACCCGACGATCGTGAAGAACGTCAAGCCGGACATGCCGATCTTCAACGACCAGACGTTCGGTCCGGTGGCGACGATCACCGTGGTCGACGATGCCGAGGAAGCCCTGGCCGTCGCCAACGACTCCAACTACGGGCTCTCCGCAGGGGTCATCACCAACGACTTCGACAAGGCGCTGGACCTCGCCATGCGGCTCGAGACGGGCATGGTTCACATCAACGACCAGACGGTCAACGACGAGCCCCAGGTGCCCTTCGGCGGGGTCAAAGGGAGCGGCTACGGCCGTTTCGGCGGGCAGGCAGCGCTCGACGAGTTCACCGAGCTGCGCTGGATCAGCGTCAAGACCAAGCCGCGGACCTTCCCCTAGGCCGACCCCGGGAAATCAGGACGTGAGCTGGGTCTCGACCTCGTCGAGGACCCGGTAGGCGGACAACACCTGGGCCACCGAGGCGTTCGGCTCCCGGCCTTCTGCGATGGCCGAGAAGAACTCCCGGTCCTGGAGCTCGATGCCGTTCATCGACACGGCGACCCCTGAGACGTCGATCGGGTTGTCGTAGCCGTCGACCAGATCGTCGTAGCGGGCGATGTAGGTGCCGTTGTCGCAGATGTAGCGGAAGAAGGTGCCGAGCGGCCCGTCGTTGTTGAACGACAGCGACAAGGTGCACAGGGCGCCGCTTTCGGTCTGCATCTGGATCGACATGTCCATGGCGATCCCCAGCTCCGGGTGGTGCGGGCCCTCCATGCCGTTGACCGCCACCACCGGCCCTGCCTGGTACTGGAACAGGTCGACGGTGTGGGCGGCGTGGTGCCAGAGCAGGTGATCCGTCCACGAACGCGGGTTCCCCGCCGCATTGATGTTCTCGCGCCGGAAGAAGAAGGTCTGGACGTCCATCTGCTGGACGGAGAGCTCGCCCTCCTGGATGCGCTGATGGATCCACTGATGGGACGGGTTGAACCGACGGGTGTGGCCGACCATGGCGACGAGCCCGGACTCCTGCTGCACCCGGTCGACCTCCTGGGCGTCCGCCCAGCTGTCGGCCAGCGGGATCTCGACCTCGACGTGCTTGCCGGCCTGCAGAGTCTGGATGGCCTGGGCGGCGTGCATCTGGGTCGGGGTCGCCAGAATCGCCGCCTCGACCTCCGGCAGCGCAAGCGCCTCGCCCAGATCGGTGGTGACGTTGGGGATGCCGTACGCCGCTGCTACCTCGCGGGTCGACTCCAGGGTTCGACCGACGAGGCCGACCACCTCGACCCCGTCGATGTTCGCGATGCCGTCGAGGTGCTTCTTCCCGAAGGCACCGCCGCCGGCGAGGACCGCCTTCATCTCAGGCGTTCTGGAGCACGAGGACCCCGGCTCCGGTGTTCGAGATCGGGGCGTGGTAGTGCTTGTGCACGGTCTCGACGTTCGAGTGCAGCGCCCCGCGCATGATCAACCACATGATGATCTCGACACCCTCGGTCCCCGCCTTCTCGATGATCTCGCTGGTGGTCATGCCGGCGAGCCACTCGGGGTCGTTGATCACACTGTCCATGCATCGCATATCAAACTCTACGTCGATGAGCCCGGCCCGCTCGCCCTGCAACTGGTGCGACATGCCCCCGGTGCCCAGGATCACGACCTTCAGGTCCTCGGGGTATGACTCGATCGCGGTGCGCAGGGCGTGGCCGAGCGCAAGACAGCGCCGGGCGCTGGGAAGCGGATGCTGGACGGTGTTGACCGCAAAGGGGATGGCCTTCACCGGCCAGTCCGGCAGGTGCCCCCACATCAGATGCATCGGCACGACGAACCCGTGGTCGACCAGCATCTCCTGACAGGTCGTGATGTCGAAGTCCTGCCCGATGAGCGACTCGGCGAGGTGCCACGAGAACGCCGCATCGCCCTCGAAGGTGACTAGTTGGGGCAGTGCCCACCCTTCGTCGGCATTCGAATACCGATCGGCACAGCCGATGGCGAAGGTGGGGACGGTGTCGAGGAAGAAGTTCAACCCGTGGTCGTTGTAGACCACGATCGCCACGTCGGGATCGACCTCGGCCAGCCACTCCTTGACCGGCTCGTAGCCGTCGAAGAACCGTTTCCAGTAGTCGCTGTTCCGTGCCTCGTCGTCGGCCAGCGCATTGCCGACCGCCGGGATGTGCGAGCTGGTGATGCCGCCAACGATCTCAGCCATTCCAATAGCCTCCTTCTTCCTCGAGTCGATCCTCGAAACCTTCCGCTCGCCCGAAGAGGTTCTCCTTGAACTCCTCGGTGGTGATGCCTTGGAACGCCGCCCCCACGTCCTGCACCGAGACGCCGCGGGGGATGGCGATCTTCGCCAGGAAGTACACGTTGGCGCCGAGGCGAAGCAACTGGAGGAAGTCGCCGTCGAGCAGCGCCTGTTTCTGCTCGTCGGTCAGCCCGTACTTGTCGGCGTAGGCAGCTTCGTCCCTGGCGAACTCCTCACGGTTCTCCTCCTTGTTGAAGGAGTAGAGCATCTTGTTCAGGTTGTACGAGGAGTGCGCGGTCTTACCGTCGAACACATACGTGCCGGGGATGTTCTCGTAGTCGTGCGTCTTCCAACTCATCACCACTCTCCGATCAGATCGCGGCCCGACCGAGATCGTACCGACCCGCTCCTCGCCGCAAAAGAGACGATCACCGCCACTTCCGGTACTATCCAGTCAACCTACCCATGACCACCGACCAGCAGGCCCGACGCGCGGGCGCGGTGCCGCGCTACTTCCTCTACGGGGAAAGCAATGCTGACGCTGCGTTCGATTTCATCCACATCGAGGCCATCAGCGATCGCAGCGAGCGCCTCGACTGGTCGATCGACGCCCACATCCACGGCAGCCTGCTCCAAGTGGTACTTTTCTTCACCGGCGGCGTGGTGGTCACCCTCGACGAGACCCGGCATACCCTCGTCGCCCCGGCCGCGGTTGCGATCCCCGCCGGGGTCATCCACTCCTTCGAGTGGGAACCGGGGACCGCCGGGTTCGTCGTGATGATCGCCGACGGGCAGCTCGACAGCACCGACATGGGGCCATGGATCCGGGCCCAGCTCTTCGACACGGGGACCGCGCTGCCGCTCGGAAGGGGACGAATCAGCCCGCGACGATTCGAAGCGCTCTGTGTGGAGCTGATGAACGAGCACGAGACCGTCGACACCGGGCAGAGCGCAACGACGGGTTGGCTCGCCCAGACCCTGCTGGTGCTGCTGGCGCGTGAGGCGGGGGCGACGCACCGATCGGAGAGTGGGTACTCCCCCGGTCTCTTCCAGGATTTCCGACGGCTCCTCGAGAACCACTACGACGAGCACCGGCCGGGGCAGTGGTACGCCGGGCAGCTCCACATGTCGGAGAGCTCGCTCAACCGCCTGTGTCGGACCGTCGCCGACGCCACCGCCTTCGACATCGCTCAGGACCGCCTCGAGCTGGAGGCCCGTCGCAGGCTGATCTTCACGTCCGAGCCCGTCCATCGGGTCGCCGGCGACCTCGGATTCAAGGACCCGTCCTACTTCTCGCGGTTCTTTCGCCGGCGGACGGGCCTGGCTCCCCGGACCTTCCGCCGCACCCACCAGCCGTGAGACCGGGGCGCCGAGATCCTCGGCGCTCGGGCATCCCCGGCGCATAATCAGGTCCATGATCCGTCTCATCCGACCCGAGGAAGGGGTTCCGGTCCGGGACGTGGACGTCTCCGCCATCGACGCGGGACCACTCGAGGACGGTTGGGTGTGGATCGACGTCGAAGACGGCACCGAGGCAGAGATCCGCCGGATCGGGCAGATCTTCGGCTTCGACGAGGTCGCCCTGTCCGAAGTCGTCGGATCGACGGTATTCCCCAAGGTCAGCGACCTCGCGCATCACCTGTTCCTCATCACCCACAGCCCCGGGCTGAGCGCGGGGCGGGTCGCCACCCACGAGGTCGACGTGTTCGTCGCACCCTCGACGCTGGTGACCATCCACCGCGAGCCGGTATCGGGTGTCGAGGCAACCATCGATCAGGTCGCCCGAGCAGAGCGCGGGACCACGAGCCCCGGCACGGCGGTGGCTTCGATGCTCGAGACCGGTGCCGACCGGTCGCTCGAGCTCATCGAGGCCCTCGACGACGAGATCAGCGAGCTCGAGGAACTCGCCTTCACCGGCCAGCCGGATGTCCTCGCCCGCATCCAGGATCTGCGGAGGGACGCCATCATTCTGCGGCGTGCCATGGCGCCCCAGCGGGACATGTTGAGGGAGCTGAGCCGGGCCGAGCACCTCTTCGACGAGCCGGCCCGCCGCCAGCTCGAGAGCGCCCACTACGACTATCTGCGCATCGTCGAATCGCTGGACGGGGCCAGGGCGCTGCTCGCCGCCGTCCTCGAGACATACCGCAGCGCCATCGCAGAGCGCACCAACGAGATCATGAAGGTGCTCACCGTCTTTGCCGTCGTCCTGCTGCCGCTGTCGCTGCTCGCCGGAATCTACGGGATGAACTTCTCGAACATGCCCCTGCTCGACACCAGCTGGGGCTTCTATGCAGTGCTGGTGGTCATGGGCGTCGCCGGCTTCGGCTTGTGGCTCTACTTCGCCGGGCGCGGCTTCGTGCGGGTACCCAGGGTGCCGAGGGTGGATCTCGCCGTCGGACGCGGGCTCGCCGGCATCATCGATCTGACGACCCAGCCGGTGCGCGCCGTCGGCAAACGGCGCGGCGACTCTGAGGCGTAGGAGAAGAATCGATTTCGCGTCTACCTCGCTAGCGTCCCGACCGACGACAAGGTTCCGGAGCTGACCACAACAAAACGACCCCGGGTCACCGATCAGCTGATCGACCAGATCAGCGAGCGTCTCGCCCAGAACAAGCCGGTCCGTCGCACGCTGCCCGACGGTGGTCGTATCCACATCGATCGTCAGCTCCCGTTCATCGTCGTCTACCGCCCACCTGCCGAAGCCGATGATCCCGGAACGGCGCGGTTGGTCAAGGGCGAGGCGGCCTACCTCGTAACACCGCGCAGCCCCACGCATCGCCGCGACACGACGAGGCTGTTGAGCGCGGTGGCCGAGCAGATGACAGCGGTATTCGGCGCGTATCTCATCATCGAGGTGTGGAGCGGTTCCGACGACGACGGTGGAACCTCGGCCTCCGGAGCTGCTCGCCCACCTGGATTCCGCGTGGTCGTCCCTCGCCGCGACGTCGATGCCCCCAGCGTCGTCCGCCTGGTGAAGTCCCTTGGCGCGGTCAAGGTGCTGGGGCGGTCGGCGGAGGTCGAGCTCGTTCCCGGTGGACGGCTCTCACCCCCCGGTGTGCCCAGGCTGGCGCGGGCCTTCGGTACAGCAGACTCCGAGGTGCGGTTGGTGGGGATCGAGGTCCGCCCGATCTACCGCGACGCGTCCACCGGCGACGAGTATCCCGACGTCGGACGCGGGCTGCACCGGCAGCTGTCGCGGGCGATCCAGCGCAGCGTCTACGAGTTCGCCATCGCCCAAACGACGCACCGGCCCCGCCACTACCAGGCCCTGGGGAGACGAGCCTTCATCAAGGCCGTGTCCGAGGTCGACCACCAGCTGGCATCGGTCGCTTCGGCCTTCGATCTGCTGCTGCTCGTCTCGCCGGTCAACACCGATCGCGCCTATCGGTCGTTCCGTCGCTCCAAGGCGTCCAAACCCCCGGTGTTCCGCTACCGACCGCTCGACGTCGACCCGGCCATGCTGCAGCGTGCGGTCTACAAGGCCCCGGTAGAGCGGGTCGAGGACCCGACCCTGGCGGCCATCTTCGCCGAGAAGCAGCGGGAGCTGTCGCTCAAGCTCGATCTCCTGAGCGA
>CAZCBO010000180.1:0-6143 GCA_964496825.1 uncultured Acidimicrobiaceae bacterium | reverse complement strand
GCGATCGATCGAACGCATCCCGGCCAACGTCGGCATCGCCATCCTCGACTTCCTCCTCGGGCCGTTGCTCGAGAACCCGCATCGCGTCGGCAAGCCGCTCCGAGGAGAGCTGGCAGGACTGCACTCCGCCCGCGTGGGCGCATACCGAGTCGTCTACGAGATCAACGAGGACGACGCCAAGATCCACGTCCTCTACATCGACCACCGGGCCGACGTGTACCGGCCGTGATGGTCACCCGGCCCATCCCCGCAGACGCAGATGCACAGAAGCGTCGAGGAATCTCAGGACTAGCTCGATCCGGTTTCCGAGACAGTCTCTTTCGTGTCACACGCAGCTGAGACCATCGCGCCCAGCAGAGAATCCCAGTCTGTCTAGTACCCCCTAGACAGGTTTGTCAAGTCAAGACTTGACAAGTAGTATGAAGCAGCGTCAGCTGTAACAGCAGATCCGGCAGCTCGCCAAGGGCCACGGCGTCACGGCGCGGTTGGTGCGCCAAGGCAAGCACGAGATCTGGGCATGCGCTGGCTTGACATTCTCGATCCCGCGTCATCGTGAGATCGCGGAAGGGACCGCCCGTACGATCCTCAAACGATTGGAAGCCCACTTGGACAACATCGAACCGTGAGGAGACCACGATGAGCACGACCTACGAGGTGGTCGCCACCCGCTCAGGCGACTGGTGGGCCATCGAAGTCGTGTCGGGGCTTCCCGATGACATGCTGGGGGTGAGTCAGGCAAGACGACTCGGCGAGGTCGACGATCGCGCCCGTTCGGTCATAGCCGAACTACTCGAGATCGCCCCGGACAACGTTGACGTAACCATCAAGGTCGAGCTCCCGCCGGAGCTTCAGCGCGCAGTCGACCGCTACGGATGGGCTGAAATAGTCGAACGCGCTGCACGCTCGGCTGCGGCTGAGACCCGCAGCCAGACAGCTGCCTCGCTCGTGGCCGCCGGGTTGACCATGCGCGAAGCCGGCGAGTTGCTCGGCATCTCTCACCAACGCGTCAAGCAACTCGTCGACAGGGCCCATGCGGCCTCCGGCAAGCGAGTCCTCATGGCAACCGGCGCTGGCCAGAGCGGACAAAGCGACATCTCGGAGCGCATCGAGGAGATGATTCGCGCCGAAGCGGCCCCTTAGCAGGGCCTCCACTTCCTGACGCGATCCGCGACCACCAGCACAGGCACCAATGGCCGGTCAGGGCTCGAGGCACGCCAAGTCCGTGCACTTGGCGACCCAGAGCTCGCTGTTGGCGTGGTAGACGAGGATCGGGAGCCCGTTGGGTCCGATCAGGAGCGAGTGGCTGCCGACATCGCCGAAATCGGTGAGCGTGCTCTCTGTGCACGCCGCATCGGCGCAGCTGGCGAGGATCACGTGGCGCTGCAGGTCCCAGTAGGCGATCACCGGATCGCCGGTCGGTCCGAAGGCGATCGACGGAGCCACCGAGGCGATGAACTCAGCGATGGCCGGGCCGACGACGGTCGAGGACCGCTGGGAGCAATCGGCGTCTGCGCACTTCACGACCACCAGGCTGCCGTCGGCGTAATAGGCGATGAGCGGCAGGCCGTCCTCGGGAACCACCATCGCGGCGGTTGCGTCGCCCAACAGCGAATCATCGAGCAACAACGGTTCACCGCTCAGGCAACCCTCGTCGAGGCAGCGCACCAGGCGCAGTTCGGCGTTGCCTTCGTCCCTACCTTCCACGGCGAGCAGGTAGGGCCTCCCGGCAGCCGACGGTCCGTAGCTCAGGGTGTTCATCAGCCACCGGAACACCTCGTCGTCCTCGAACACCCCGATCGGAGCATCGGCGCCCTCCGTTGAGCACCCTCCCTCGCCGCATTGGACGAGGCGCGGGTAGTAGTCGTTCCAGTCCTGGTACGTGAGAACGACGATGGAATCCGACATCGGAACCGCGCCGGGATTGGCCCAGGTACCGGTCTCGGCGAGCACGGTCGTCTCGTGACTCGCGCACACCGTGTCGGCGCACTGCGTCACCCAGATCGTCTCGAAGTCCTGGTAGATCAGCGTCAAACCGTCGCCGGGCCCGGCGGCGAGGCTGAGCGCCCACCCGGCGATGCCCAGCGAGGTGACCGTGGTTTGACTGCAGGACGGGTCGAGACAGCGCACGACCTTGATGTCCGGCGGTTGCTCGGGGTCTTCCCGCGGCCCGACCTGCTCGACGTAGGCGATCGTCAGGAGGCCATCGGGGCCGAGGACCGCCGGAGGGTTGAAGTCGGCGGTCGCGACCTCACCCTTGCTGAGCTTGGTGACGGCCCACGCCTCACCCGGCGGTGCCGGCTGCGGTGTCGGGGACGCAAGCTCGCTGCACGTCGGATCCGGGCAGGCGACGACGTTGAGATCGCTGTTCGAATAGAAGGCGATGAACGGATTGCCATCGGCGCCCGGTGCCACTCCCAATTGCGAGTTCAATCCCCCGACGTCGATGAGCGTCTCAGTGGTCACTTCCCCGGCGCACGACCGATCGAAGCAGTGAGCGAGCTTCAGCTCCGCTCCGGAGACGTAGAAGATCATCGGTGACCACGAGGCGCCGAACACGACTTCGGGATCGAAGGAGATGTCGCCGAAGTACTGCTCGATGATCGTCGTCGCGCCGGACGTGCAGACGGCGTCGCCGCAGGCAACTGCAACGAGGGCGGTGTTTCCCTCTCCGTCGAGATCCTCGTAACGAATCAGCAGGGACTGCCCCGTGGGACCGGTCACCATCTCTCCCACCGACGACCCGGGGACGATGTCCGGAACGGATGAGGCGTCGATTTCGTGGTGCGCGGTACACGCCCGATCGAGGCACTCGATGACGCCGAATTCGACGCCGGGGCCGAGGTACCGGTGGTACCCGATGAGCGGCCGGCCGTTCGTGGCGAAGGCGAGCCAGGCCGCATCGATGGTGGACCCGCCGGGGCGGATCGTCGTGACGACGTTTTCCGTCGAACAGGCCACGTCGCCGCAGGCGAGCGCCACCAGGTCGGCGTCCCGTGTGGAGAAGACAACGAAGGGCAGGCCGTCCGCAGCGTGGATGACGAGCGGCGGCTGAATGCTCGTTGGACCTCCGGCGAGTCGCGTCACCGTTCCCTGCGAGCAGTCCTCGCTCGAACACTTGTAGAGGACGAGCTCGTCCTCGGTCCCGAACGTGATCAGTGGAAGGCCGTCGCTGCCCTCGGTGATGGTCGGGCCATGGGACACGGCCTCCCCGACCGCACCGAGCTCAGTGAGGACAACGTCGGTGCACGAGACGTCGGTGCATCTGGCCACCTTTGCGGTCCCTCTGGTGCGATCGGTGTAGACGACGAGGGGGAGACCGTCGTCCCCGATGAGGACATCCGGCTGAATACCGACGTCACCCGCTGCGTCCAAAACGACCCGGCCGTCACCGAGCGACTCGGGCGGCTCGGGCACGGTTGTCGTGGTCGATACCTCCTCCTCGTCGATGACCGGCGGCTCCTGGGTGAGTCGCAAGAGAAGCGCAAGCCCGCCGACGAGCACCAGGGCGATCGCCGCAGCCGCAAGGGCAACGGTCAGCGGCCTCCACCGCGAAGGCGGTGTGGGCGGTGGCAGCTCGTAGCGGACCGAGTCGAGGAGCTCGTCGACCTGCACGGCACCCGCTTCCCGCACGTACGAGGCGTAGTCGCGGATCTGGGCTTCGAGCTCAAGCGCCATCGTCCACCTCCAGATCCGACCGCAGCCGCGACATCCCCCGCTCGAGGTGCTTCTGCACCGTGCCGACCGCAACATCGAGGAACTGGGCGACCTCGGCATGGGTCCAGCCGAATCCGTGGATGAGGAGCACCGTCACCCGCTGTTTCTCGGAGAGACCGGCCAGAGCCGGCGCCAGGCCGGGTTCGACGAGCGGCATGGTGTCGGTCGGCACATCGGGAAACACGCGGCGTTTGCGCCAGTACCGTTTGGCCTTGGACCGCCCGACGCGATACAGGTACGCAGACGGGTGTTCCATCACCCCAACGCGATCCCAGTGCTCCCAGGCGTAGATCAGCGCCTCCTGGGTGGCCTCCCGGCCCACCTCGGCACCGAGGGCGGCGACGAGGGCATCGCCGAGCCGTGGCTCCACCGATCGGACGAAGTCCGTATAGGCATCGCTTAGCATCCGGTCGGACACGTAGCCCTCCCCGCATTCACCCTATAGAAGGGGTCATCCCCCGGCCCTGTAAGACAGGCGAATGCGGCGAAGACCGGTCGGAGGCTGCCGGCCCCCGATGGTCGGCTGAAGCTCGGTGCGGCCTAGCGCGCGCTCTTCCCGGGTGGGATCGTATAGGTCACGATCCAACCGCCGCCCGGCCGTGGCTGGTAGTGCACGTTGGCACCGTTGGAGGGACAGTTGGGCCGGTTCGGGTTGCACGGCTTCGAGCTCCCCCCACCCCCGTCGTCGCCGGAACTCGTTCCGTAGATGGCGTTGAGCGTGTCGAAGTCGTGCTCGTTGGGTCCGATGAAGGCAGGATCCCAGAGACCCCATCGGTCGTTCATACACGAGACCTTCTTCGGGCCGCCGACGTGATCGAGTCCAAAGGTGTGGCCGACTTCCTGGCAGAGCACGTGGCGCTGTGCGTTCGCATCGGCGTAGGTGGAGTCGTCGAGCATGTACGTGTCGTTCATCAGGGCGACACCGGCGTCGATGTGCCCGTCGGCTCCCAGCCAGATCCGAGCCAGACCCAACCACCCGTTGGTCCCGTAGCGCTTGTTACACACGTGGATCCTGCCGACGATCTCGTCGCCGGCCGCTTCGGTGGCGACGTTGTCACACGCGATCGGGCGGGCAGCGCTGGCGGTGCTCAGCGTGAGTGGCCCGCCGAACCCGCTCGTCCCGCTGTCCCAGTCGTCCACCACATCGCCGTAAAGACCGCCGTATTCGGTCAGGTTGTTCACCAGCGTCAACGTGATCGAGCCGTCGTGCGGGTCGCCCGACCCGTCGGCCCAGTGGTAGCCGTTCCAGGCGTTGTTTGCCAGCACCGGTGCTGCACCTACCAGCAGCACCGTCACTGCGGTGACAAGGATGGACAGACGGCGCATAACTTCACCACTCCTGGCTCCGAGAAGGCTGTCAGTGTACGGAGGGGTCGACCGTCATGTCGATGACTATTTCAGCGGGTGGTCCCCACGGGAGCGGTCGGCCCACCCCCGGGTCTATCGGCTCGGTGCCGGCGGGTCATGAGTCGAAGCATGGTTTCTTCTCCTCCTGACTTGACTCCGCGGCACGTCACATGGGTAAGGTGGAGTGAGCGGTCCCGCCCGTCGGGTCCGCCCAGCAGCCGGACCCCGGAGGCGGGTTCCCAAACGGAAATGTCGGGAGCGTCACCGGGGTCCCGGCGCGTCCGGGGCGGGTAGCGCCGATCCTGGGTAACGTTGCCCGCTAGGAGGGGATGACGATGGACCCGGTCGAGATGGTGGCGCTCAACGCCGACGTCGTCGGCTACAGCCGGCTGATAGCCGACGACTTCGCTACCACCACTGCCCGGATGGCCGAGTACCGCCGGCTCGTCGAGGACCGCGTGTCCGCAGCGAACGGCACCCTCGCCAACTTCGTGGGAGACAGCTTCATGGCGGTCTTCGGAGAGCCCGAGGACGCCCTGCAGACCGCCATCGCCATCACCACGGAGATCGAAGCGATGAACCGGGACACTCCCGAGTCGCGATGGACTCGGTTCCGTATGGGGATCGACGAGGGCGAGGTCGGCGTCACCGACGCCGGCCAGTACCACGGCGACGCATTGAACATCGCCGCCAGGATCCAGGCCCTGGCCCGACCCGGTGGGGTCAGCGTCTCAGGACGGGTGTACCGGGCGCTCGACGAGCCGGCCCTCCGCTTTCGTCCGATCGGGCGTCAGCAGCTGAAGAACATCCCAGAGGCGGTCGACGTCTACGAGTTCGTCGATCTGCCCACCGACGGTGCCAGCACTCAACGCAGCTCCCTGTCCCTGGAAGCCCCCACGGTCGCCGTCCTCCCGATCCACACCGAGACCCTCGACGACGGCGCTCGATCCGCCGCCAACATCGTCCGCGGCGATCTCGTCCATCGGCTCGCCCGGGTGCCCGAGCTCAACGTCATCGATGCCGGCACCGAGCCCGGCGGCGAGCACGGCGGTGCCGGCGCACGCTACATGGTCGACTCCGGC
>CAZCBO010000179.1:0-6186 GCA_964496825.1 uncultured Acidimicrobiaceae bacterium | reverse complement strand
GGGGGGTCTGGTGCAGGGGGCGCGGCGATGACGGCCCGCCCGGTCGTGGTCATCCTCGGGAGGCCCAATGTCGGGAAATCGACGCTGGTCAACCGGATCGTGCGAAACAAGTCGGCCGTCGTCGACGAGCAGGCCGGCGTGACCAGGGATCGCCGCGAGTTCGATGCCGAGTGGAACGGGCGGGAGTTCATCGTCGTCGACACCGGTGGCTGGGAGCATCGACCCGGGGAGCAGCTCATCGCCGACATCAGGGAGCAGGCGGAGATCGCCGTCAAGGGGGCCGACGCCGTCATCTTCATGACCGACGCCACCACCGCCATCACGGACGACGACCTCGGCGTTGCCCGTGTTCTCCAGCGCAGCGAGATCCCCTTCGTGTTCGCCGCCAACAAGGTGGATGGGCCTTCGCGGGAACTCGACCTCGACCACCTGTGGGGTCTCGGCCTGGGGGAGCCGATCCCGATCTCCGCACTCCACGGTCGGAATACGGGCGACCTCCTCGACCGTCTCATCGCGCTGCTCCCCGAGGGGGACGGTGTCGAGGACCGCGAGGTGATCGCCAGCCTGGCCGTCATCGGACGTCCCAATGTCGGCAAGTCGACGCTGCTGAACAAACTCGCCGGCTACGAGCGGGTGCTCGTCTCCGAGTTCCCGGGAACGACCCGGGACCCGATCAACCTCGTCGTGGAGCTGGAGGGGGAACCCTTCGAGATCATCGACACCGCCGGTATCAAGCGTCGGACCAAGATCAGCGACGACGTCGAGCGGTATGCCGTGCTCCGTGCCAGAGACGTGCTTCGAGACGCCGACGTGGCGCTGCTGATGATCGACGGAACGACGGGAGCGACCCACCAGGACCAGCGGTTGGCCGAGGAGATCGTCGAGGCGGGAGTGGGGCTGGTCCTCGTGCTCAACAAGTGGGACATCCGTAGCGAGGAGGAGCGTCTCCTCACCGAGGCCAGCGTCGCCGACCGGCTGGCCTTCGTGGACTGGGCGCCGATCCTCCGGGTCTCTGCGAAGACGGGATCCCGGCTCCACCGCTTGCCGGCCGCCGTTGCCACCGTGCTGGAGAACCGGCGGCGGCGCATCCCGACCCCCGAGCTGAATCGGTTCCTCCGCTCCCTGCAGGAGGCTCATCCACCGCCGGTGCGCAAGGGGAAGCGGCCGCACATCATCTACGCGGTGCAGGCGGAGACGGAGCCGCCGACGATGATTCTGTTCGTCCGCGGCGGAGACCTCTCGGCCGACTACCTTCGGTTCATCGAGAACCGACTGCGCGACGCCTACGACTTCACCGGCACCCCGGTGCGGGTGATCGCCCGCAAGCGGCAGAGGAGGAAGCTGTGACCGGATCGCTGAGCGACCGCTTCCACGAGGAGACCGATCGCGCGGCGACGGGCGGCCCCGAGCGTCACCACGAGAAGCTGAAGACACAGGGCAAGCTGTTCGTGCGCGACCGCGTCGATCTGCTGTGTGACCCGGGGTCCTTCATCGAGGACGGCCTGCTCGCCCACGCCCTGGAAGAGGGATTCGGCGCCGACGCCGTCGTCACCGGACGGGGTACGGTCGATGGGCGTCCGGTGATCGTCATCGCCAACGACCCGACGGTGAAGGCGGGAAGCTGGGGGCGTCTCACCGTCGAGAAGATCATCCGGGCCCTCGAAGCGGCCTACGACGAGTCGCTCCCGGTGTTCTACCTCGTCGATTCCGCCGGGGCGCGCATCACCGACCAGGTAGATCTGTTTCCCGGGCGGCGGGGCGCCGGCAACATCTTCTACAACCAGGTGCGGCTCTCGGGTCGCGTTCCCCAGATCTGCTGCCTGTTCGGGCCCTCGGCGGCCGGCGGCGCCTACATCCCCTCGTTCTGCGACGTGGTGGTGATGGTCGAGGGCCGGGCCTCGATGTACCTCGGCTCGCCCCGGATGGCCGAGATGGTGATCGGGGAGGAGACCAGCCTCGAGGAGATGGGTGGGGCGAGGATGCACTGCGAGGTCTCCGGGTGCGGCGACGCCCTCGTCCAGAGCGACGAGGAGGCCATCGCCTGGGCCCAGCAGTACTTCTCCTACGTCGCCGACCACTACCGGGTCCTGCCGCCGGCCTACGCCGCCGAGCCCCCCGCCGAGGGCTACGACCCTGCCGAGATCCTCCCCGACGACCCGAAGGTCGGCTACGACATGATGGACCTCCTGCGCGGGGTCTTCGACGAGGGGTCGATCTTCCAGATCAAGGAGCTCTATGCCAGAGAGGTCATCACCGCCTTTGCGCTGCTCGACGGCAAGCCGGTCGGCATCGTCGCCTCCCAGCCCAACCACCTGGGTGGGGTGCTGTTCGTCGACTCTGCAGACAAGGCGGCACGGTTCATGTGGTTGTGTGATGCGATGAACATCCCGCTCGTCTACTTCGCCGACGTCCCGGGTTTCATGGTCGGGACCGAGGTGGAGCGACAGGGGATCATCAGGGCAGGGGCCAAGATGCTCACCGCCATCGCCGAATCCACCGTGCCCCGCATCTCGGTGATCGTCCGCAAGGCCTACGGCGCCGGGTTGTATGCGTTTTCCGGCCCCGGGTTCAAGCCGATCGCAACCCTGGCGCTGCCCAGCGCCGAGATCGCGGTCATGGGGCCGGAGGCCGCGATCAACGCGGTCTACTTCAACCAGATCGAGGCGTTGCCCGAGAGCGAGCGCGAGCTGTTCGTCGAGGAGAAGCGATCCGAGTACCTGCAGGACGTCGACCTGCTGCGCCTCGCCGCCGAGATCGTGGTCGACGCCGTGGTGCAGCCCGAGGAGCTGCGTCGGGAGCTCACCGCCCGGCTGCGCTACGCCGAGCGCAAGGAACGCAGCTTCTCCGACCGCCGTCACGGAGTGCCACCCGTATGAGCGACGAACCCGGCGACGAACCCCAGAACGAGCGATGGCCGTTCACCTTCGTGGTGCTGATCATCGCCGCCGCGCTCTATTTGTTGTTGCGCCTCATCCAGGGAATCGGCTGGCTCGCCGGTCGCATCGGCGGTTGAGCGCTCATCCTTCGCTGGGTCGTTCTTCCTCGCTGGGTTTCGGGACACCGACTCTGGCCGCGCGCTTGGCGTAGTAGTAGACCCGCTTCAGATCCTCGATGATGTCGGATTCCACTCTGTAGGCCTCGACTCGGAGTGGCTCGTCGACGGTGAGACGCTCCATCTGGTGGCTGAGCGCTTCAGCGGTGAGGCTCGTGATGTCCGACTTCATGCCGATGGCCCGCTGAGCCGCTTCCGGGCTCGACTGGCCGACGGCGCCGACCGCGATGTCGACCGCTTCCAGCACCTCGGCGGCGAGCTCGTCGATCACCTTCGTGGTCTCGGGCGAGATCGTGACGCCGAGCTGGAGTCGCCGCCGCCCCCTCGTCACCAGGTTGGTCTCGATGGCGTCACCGATAGCCTCGATGTCGTTGGCAGCCTCCATCAGGCCGAGGAGCTCGGAGACCTCGGCATGGGTGAGGTCTTCCTGCGACGCCTTACCGAGGTAGGCGATGATGTGTCCGTAGAGGTCGTCCACCTCATCGTCCATAGCCTCGACCGTCGCCAGCTCAGCCTCGGACCCGCCGATGACGGCCGGAATCGCCAATTCGAACATGTCGCGGACGCGGCCGCCCATCCTGGCGATCTCCATCCTGCTGCGCTCCAGGGCGAGCGAGGGGGTGCGAAGCAGATCCTCGTTGAGGAAACGGGCCTTGAGGACCCGTGCCTCCTCCTCAGGCCGGTCCTTGAGAACGAACCGGGACATCCTGGCGAACCACGAGGTGAACCAGATCAAGATGAACAGGTTGACTACGTTGAACACGGTGTGGGCCCAGGCGATCTGCCTGGCGACGTCCCCGGCGGGGGAGAGGCGCTCGGAGACGGCGATCAATACCCCGATGAAGGGCAGCCACAGGAGCACGCCGATCACCTTCTCCGAAGTGTGGATCAGCGCCGCCCGTTGGGCGTCGCGCGGCTTCCCGATCGAGGCGAGCCACGGCGTTATCGTCGTGCCGATGTTGGCGCCGAGCACGAGCGCGACACCGAGGTCCAGGGTGATGAGCCCCGTCGCCGCCATCGCGATGAACACCGCGATCGACGCCGATGAGGACTGCACGATGGCCGTGAAGACGGCGCCGATCAGCATCCCGATGAAGAGGTTGTCGATGGAGGCGAGGAAGTCCCGGAACGCGACGCTGTCCTGGAGCGGATCGGTGGCGAGACCCATCAGGGACATGCCGAAGAAGACCAGGCCGAGACCGGTAATCGTCTGTCCGATCCGCTCGAGGCGCTCCTGCTTGGCGACGTACTGGATGGCGTAGCCAACGGCGACGACGGCGAGGGCGTATCGCGTCACCTTGAAGGCAATGATCTGTGCCGTGACCGTCGTGCCGACGCTGGCCCCGAAGATCACGCCGATCGATTGCTCGAGCGACATGACCCCGGCCGAGATCAGGCCGACGAGGAGCACGGTCGTGACGCTCGAGGACTGGATGATGGCGGTGACCCCCGCCCCGGTCGCCGTGCCCCGCCAGCGGTTGCCCGTGGTGTGGGTGAGCAGCCACCGAACCCGGTCGCCCGCGAGGGCGCGAAACCCACTCACGGTCCGGTCCATGCCGAGCAGGAAGATGGCGAGGCCACCGACCAGCCCCATCGTCATCACCGCCCAGTCGATGGACTCGGTCGTCAACGATCCTCCTCGTTTCGGCTCCTGACGTTACCGCCAGCATGTATGGGACCGCCCGGACCCGGTAGAGTCGAAGGGCGAGGAGGAGGCCCCGAGATGCAGACGCCACTTCGCGGCGTGCTCTTGATCGCCGACATCACCGGGTACTCGACATACCTGAACGAATCGGAGTTGATCCACGCCGAGCAGACCCTCTCGGCGCTGCTGGAGCTGCTCGTGGACCAGACCCGTCCACCCTTGGTGGTCTCCAAACTCGAGGGCGACGCGGTGTTCAGCTACGGGATCGAAGGCATGCCGCTGCGGGGCCAGGCGTTCATCGAATCCCTCGAGGCCTGCTACGTGGAGTTCCGCCGAGCCCTGGAGCTCATGGTGCTCAACACCTCGTGCACGTGCAATGCCTGCGCCAACATCCACACCCTCGACCTCAAGTTCTTCGTCCACCACGGCGAGTTCGTGGTCGGGGAGGCGGCCGGCAGATCCGAACTCCACGGCTCCGACGTCAACCTCATCCACCGGCTCTTGAAGAACACGGTGACCGAAGAGACCGGGATCAGGGCCTACGTCCTGTACACGGACGCCGCCGTCGAGGCGATCGGCCTCGCCGACCTGACCGCATCGATGACCCACCATTCGGGAACCTATCCCGACGCCGGCGAAGTGCCGGCCTGGGTGGAGGACCTGGCCCCGGTGTGGGAGCGGTCCAGGGCCGATCCTGAGGCCGTTTTCGATCCCGCCGATGTGTTCATCGAGGTGGCGACGTCCATCGATCTGCCGGTCGAAGCGGTGTGGAGCTACCTCATCGACCCGGCATACCGGCGAATGCTGACGGGATCGGACCGTCTCGAACGAGATGATGACCAGCCGAGGGTCGGAGCCGGGTCGGCGTACGTGTGTTACCACGGCGACCAGACGCTGAACCAGGTGATCGTGGACTGGAGACCGTTGGAGCGGATCGTCACCCGGGATACGGGGCGAATGTTCGGCGGGACGCTCGTCTTCCCCGTCGAGTACCGGCTCCGTCCGGAGGAGGACGGCACCCGGTTGACGCTGCGTTGTGCCGCTCCCGAAGGATCGTGGGGACCCCGTCAGATCATCCGCATGGGGCGAGGCCGTATGACCAAGCAGTTCCAGGGTCAAGTCGATACGTTTCGGGACGAGGTCGAAGCTGCCTACCGGGAACAGACAGCAGCGATGGGTCTAGCCGTCTGAACGGTCCCGACTGGTACGATTCCTTCCACGGGCTGTGGCGCAGCTTGGTTAGCGCGCTTGACTGGGGGTCAAGAGGTCGCCGGTTCAAATCCGGCCAGCCCGACCATATAGGCCAAGGGAATCCGACGAATCGAACCGTCGGCTGCTGCGGTAGCGTGGCGATGCGGCAGCTGCCAAATCTTGATTCGTATGCCTATCCGCCTCCAGTGCCGACGGTGCCGGGCAGGGTTGGAGGCACCGTCTTGTCCTCGTCCTGGGCAGGTTTGCGCGCTGCGCGCCGGGTCCATCCCTGTTTGAT
>CAZCBO010000178.1:0-6189 GCA_964496825.1 uncultured Acidimicrobiaceae bacterium | reverse complement strand
AGACCAAGCAATCGGCGCTCGAGACCGTGATGACCACCCTGCATGCCGGGGGCAAGTTCGAGGAGGGCGCCTACACGGTTTCGGGTGGTCTCCACGGCGTCGGCGTCTCGGTGGTGAACGCGCTGTCCTCCCGCCTCGAGGCCGACATCGTCAGGGACGGGCACCACTGGTCCCAGCGCTACGAGTTCGGCGTGGCCAAGGGTCCGGTGAAGAAGGGGAAGGAGGCAAAACGAGCCGGCACCCAGATCGTCTTCTGGGCCGATCCCGAGATCTTCATCGAGGGGGTCGACTACGACGCCAAGACGGTGGCCAACCACCTCCGCGAGATGGCGTTCCTCAACAAGGGCCTGGAGATCCGGTTCAGGGACGAGCGCGGAGATCAGCCGGTCGAGGAGACGTTCAAGTACTCGGGGGGCATCGTCGACTTCGTTCAGCACCTCAACACAAACCGCGACCCCATCCACAAGCAGGTGGCCTACTTCGAGGAGATCAACGACGACGCCGAACTCGAGGTGGCGATGCAGTGGACCTCCGGATACCACGAGACCGTGCTCAGCTTCGCCAACAACATCAACACCCACGAGGGCGGAACACACGAGGAGGGCTTCAGGAAGGCGCTCACCCGTGCGGTGAACGACATGGCGAAGTCCAAAGGCCTCCTCAAGGAGAAGGACGCCAACCTGACCGGTGAGGATGTCCGTGAGGGGCTCACGGTGGTGATTTCTGCGCGCGTGCGCCAACCCCAGTTCGAGGGGCAAACCAAGACCAAGCTGGGCAACACCGAGATCCGGTCATTCGTCGAGAAGGCCCTCAACCAGAGGATCCCCGAGTGGCTCGAGAAGCACCCCGGTGACGCCAGGCGGATCGGCGAGAAGTGCACGCAGGCGGCCAAGGCGAGGCTTGCGGCTCGCCAAGCCCGTGACCTCACCCGGCGCAAGAGCCTGCTCGAGTCCGGCGGCCTCCCAGGGAAGTTGTCGGACTGCTCGTCGCGCGATCCGGAGCTGAGCGAGCTGTTCATCGTCGAAGGCGATTCCGCCGGCGGCTCGGCCAAGCAGGCCAGGGACAGCGAGTTCCAGGCGATCCTCCCCATCAGGGGAAAGATCATCAACGTCGAGAAGAACCGCCTCGGCCGGGTCCTCCAGAACAACGAGATCCAGTCCCTCATCACCGGCATCGGAACCGGGATCGGCGAGGAGTTCGACATCGATGCCGCCCGTTACCACAAGGTCATCATCCTCACCGACGCCGACGTCGACGGAGCCCACATCCGCACGCTGCTCCTGACGTTCTTCTTCCGCCACATGCCGCAGTTGATCGAGGCCGGCTACATGTACATCGCGCAGCCGCCGCTCTACTCGGTCAAGATCGGGACGAAGACGATCTGGGCGCAGAACGACGAAGACCTCGAGGCCATCAAGGCCGACAACGTGGGCAAGAAGCTGAACATCCAGCGGTTCAAGGGCCTCGGCGAGATGAACGCCGACGAGCTGTGGGCCACCACGATGGATCCCCAGCACCGGACGCTGCTGCGGGTCGACCTCGAGGACCAGTTCATCGCCGAGGAGACCTTCGCCACCCTCATGGGAAGCGACGTCGACGCCAGAAGGACGTTCATCCAGCAGAACGCCGCCGACGTGCGCTTCCTCGACATCTAGGACACCGCGATGACGACACCAGACGAGCAGATCGAACGCGTAGACATCACCAGCGAAATGCAGGACTCGTTCCTCGATTACGCCATGTCGGTCATCGTCTCCCGGGCGCTCCCCGACGTGCGCGATGGGCTCAAGCCGGTGCATCGCCGGATCCTGTATGCGATGTTCGATGGAGGGATCCGTCCCGGAACCCCGTTCCGCAAGGCCTCGCGGGTCGTGGGCGACGTCGTCGGGTGGTATCACCCCCACGCCCCCGAGGCGGTGTATGACGCCATGGTGCGGCTCGGTCAGGACTTCTCGATGCGGGCGCCGCTCATCGAGCCGCAGGGGAACTTCGGCACCGTCGATGATCCCCCGGCGGCCATGCGCTACACCGAGGCGCGCATGGCCCAGCTCGCCGCTCACTTGCTCGAGGGCATCAACGAGGACACCGTCGAGTGGATCGACAACTACTCAGGCGAGCGACAGGAGCCCGTCGTGCTCCCCGCCCGGTTCCCCAACCTGCTCGTCAACGGATCGACCGGCATCGCGGTGGGGATGGCGACGAACATCCCGCCGCACAACCTGACCGAGGCGATCGACGCCGTCATCTACGCCCTCGACCATCCTGATGCCACCGTCGACGACCTCTCCGAGTTCGTCAAGGGACCCGACTTCCCGACCGGGGCCTACATCGTCGGTGTGAACGGCATCAAGGACGCCCTGGCCACCGGCAGGGGTTCGGTAAAGATGCGTGCGGTCACCGACATCCAGGAGACCGACCGGAAACGTCCTGCCATCATCGCCACCGAGATTCCCTACCAGGTATCGCGGGATCGCATCATGGAGAAGGCCGCCGAGCTGGTACGGAACAAGACGATCACCGGTATCGCCGACCTGCGGGACGAATCCGATCGGGCAGGGACGAGGCTCGTCTTCGAGCTCAAGAAGGACGCCAATCCCCAGGTGGTCTTGAACCAGTTGTTCAAGGGCACGCAGCTCGAGGAGAACTTCGGCGTCAACCAGGTCGCCCTGGTCGACGGCGTTCCCCGCACCCTGAACCTGGCGGAGATGGTCCACCACTACATCGAGCACCAGCTCGAGGTGATCGAGCGCCGGTCGAGGTTCCGCCTCGAACACGCAGAGGCGAGGGCCCACATCGTCGAGGGGCTCCTCATCGCTCTCGACAACATCGACGAGGTCGTCGAGATCATCAAGGCCTCCGAGGATGTCGGAGCGGCCCGCGATGCCCTGATGGACCGGTTCGAGCTCTCCGAGGTGCAGGCGACCCATATCCTCGACATGCCGCTGCGGCGTCTCACCGCCCTCGAAACCGGCAAGCTGCGTGAGGAGCACGAACAGCTCCTGGCATTGATCGCCGAGCTCGAAGCGCTGCTGGCCAGCGAGGAGAAACGCCGGGTGCTCATCGGCGAGGAACTCACCGAGATCCGGGACAAGTACGGCACACCCCGCAAGACCCGCATCATCCCCGATACCGGCGAGATGTCGCTCGAGGACCTCATCGCCGACGAGGAGCTCGTCGTCACGGTTTCGGCCGCCGGCTACGTCAAGTCGGTACTCGCCAGCACCTACAAGACGCAGGGAAGGGGCGGCCGCGGCGTCCGCGGCGCCAGCCTCCGCGAGGACGACGTCGTCGAGCACGTACTCCACACGTCGGCTCATGCCTACCTGTTGTTCTTCACGAACCAGGGTCGCGTCTACCGCGTGATGGCGCACGAGATCCCGCGCAAGGACCGCAACGCCAAGGGCGTCCTGATCCACTCGGTGCTGCCGATGGAGGCGGACGAGACGGTCCAGGCGGTGATCGACACCCGCGACTACGAGACCCACCGGCACTTGGTGATGTTCACCAAGAACGGTCAGGTGAAGAAGTCGAAGTTCGTCGACTACGACTCCCGGAACAAGGTGCTGGTCGCCATCAAGCTCCAGGAAGCCGACGAAGTGGTCGCGGTGCGGGCGACCAGCGGTGAAGACGATCTGCTGATGTTCACCAAGAACGGCCAGGGCATCCGATTCACCGAGAAGGACGCTCGTCCGATGGGCAGGGCATCGCAGGGCGTGCGAGGGATCAAGCTGCGCGAGGGTGATGAGGTGGTCGCCGCCGCTACCGCCGCCGAGGGCAGCGAGGTGCTCCTCCTGACCTCCGGGGGCTACGGCAAACGAACCGACGTCGAGCTGTTCCGACGGCAGGGGAGGGGCGGCCTCGGAGTGAAGGCGATGAAGCTCACCAAGGCGAGGGGCGAGCTCGTTGCCGCCCGGTCGGTGGATCCCGATGACGAGGTGTTCACGATCTCCTCCGATGGGATCGTGATCAGGCAGGCCGTCAAGGACATCAGCAAGCAGAAACGGGAGTCCACCGGGGTTCGGGTGATGAACCTCGAGGATGGCGCCGAGCTCTCCGCGGCCGCCCTGGTTCCGAGAAACGGGTCCTGACAGGAAACTCCTGCTTAGCCGGACCTCTCTCTACACTCGCCCCATGGCCGTACGTCGTGTCCGTCGTGTCATCCGCAAGATCGATCCGTGGACCGTCCTCAAGGTCTCGGTGATCTTCAATGCCATCGGGGGCCTCGTCTTCGTCCTCGGGGTGTGGGTCATGTGGTCGCTCGCCATCCAGCGGGGCATCCCGGAGCGGATCAGCGAGTTCTTTGCGAACTTCGCTCTCGTCTTCAACGCCGAGGGGGAGCTGTACTTCCGTGTCGTGGTCCTGCTCACGATCATCGGTGTTGTCGTGCTCACGGGGTTGTTCACCCTCGGGGCCGTGGTCTACAACCTGATCTCGGATGTGGTCGGCGGGATCGAGGTCATCGTGCTGGAGGAGACCTACGCCCTCGCCCCGGCGCGTCAGGTCCCGCTCCGTCCGGCGGTGCACATGCCTGCGACCACCGACGTCGACACCGTCCAGGATGCCTCCGTGGTCCCGATCGGAGCCGGCGACAACGAGGAGGAGGCCGAACCGGAGCCCGATGAGGCCATCGAGGCGGCGGCCGTCGAGTCGGGTGACGATGTCAGCGACGACGACGACACGGTCGAGCAGGACGTCCTCGCCATCGACGATGACGAGGCACCGATGGCGGCCGCCTCCGACGGCTGACCCATCAACGGGACGCGCCGACGAGGGCCCGGCTCAGATCTTCAGATGTTCGGCTCTTCGAGGACCAGCGGCAGCTCGATGACGGCGGCGGGGCTCCCGGCGGCGACCTCGAGCGGGACCGTGTACCGGAGGCGCTCGAAGTAGCAGAGCCCCTCGGCATCCTCACGACACCACACCAGGGACAGGTCGGCGGTGATCGTGCCGCTGCCGGCCCGGAGCGTGATCGGCACCGACACCGGTGGGGTCGCTCCGGTGAGGTCGATCGTTGGACCGTCGGGGAACGTCGCCATCCCGCCCTCCTCGCTGAGGAGCAGCGAGGACGACGCCTCCTCGTTGATCTTGTAGCCGTTGGGGAACGTCACGTCGAGGATCAGTTCGCCGGCACCCGGTCCGACACTCTCGGCGGGCAGCGTCAACACGGGCCCGTCGTAGGCGCGACGGGCGGCGATGGCGTCGAGGCCGGTGAGGACGAGCGTGGTCGTTGTGCCGGTGGTCAAGTCGATCCGGCGGACGACGTGGTTGTTGGTGTCGGCGACCCACAGAACGTCGCCGTCCACCGAGAGGCCCCCCGGCTCGTGGAAACGGGGCGTCGCACCGTCCTCCCATCCCTGATCGCCCCCGAAGAGCGTCGTCGTTTCTCCCGTCGAGGGATCGACCGTCTTGATCTTGGAGTTGTATGTGTCGGCAACGAGCAGCCGGTCGCCGTGGAACGCAATGCCCAGCGGGTGCTGGAACCGGGCCTGATCGCCGGTCCCGTCGACATCGCCGAACTGGAACAGGTCCTCGGCACCGCCGGCGACCAGCGCCGTCGTCCCCCCGGCGGTTTCGACTTCGGCGCTGCGGATCGAGCTCGATTCGCTGTCGGCGAAGTAGAGGATGCCGTCCCTGAGGACGAGGCCCGACGGCTGTGCCAGCTCCGCTTCGGCCAGGGGACCGTTCTTCGTGCTCTCCCCGGCGTTACCGACGAGCGGAGCCGCCGTTGCCGCCTCGAGGTCGATGACCCAGATCTGGTGGGTACCGGCATTGGCGACGAACAGGCGAGTCCCATCGGTCTCCAGGGCCCACGGTGAGGCGAGCGCCACCTCGTCCACCGGGCCGCCGATCGGCGGCCAGCCCTTCATCCCCGTCCCGGCGAGGGTGCCGACCGTCGCCGCCTCCAGGTCGATGACCCGCACAGCGTGGTTGCCGGTGTCGGCGACGTACAGGAGATCATCGACGAGGGCGAAGCCCTGCGGCGAGGAGAAGGTGGCCTCGGCGGCGGAACCATCGGCGAACCCGGCGGCTCCCGCTCCGTAGACCTCCAGGACCTCGCCGGCGTCGCTGGCGACGATGACACGGTGGTGGCCGGTGTCGGCGATGAACAGTCGATCGCCGGCCGGATCGGCGAGGACCTTACCGGGGTAGGAGAGGACCGTTTGGGCTCCGCGGTCCTTCTCGAGGGTC
>CAZCBO010000177.1:0-6221 GCA_964496825.1 uncultured Acidimicrobiaceae bacterium | reverse complement strand
GCCGAGACCGGCCTCGACGCTGATCACGAGGAGATCGATGATGTCGGGGAGGCTACTTTCCATCTCTTTGCGCCGCTCGTCGATTCTCCGGTTGAGCACCGACTCGGGTCCTAGGAACCCGATCGCCATCATCAGGGCGAACAACACGAGCTTCTGCACCGGCGAGCCGAACACGCTCTGGATCACGAAGAAGAGGAGCAAGCTGCCGATCAGGGAGAGGATGCGGATCGCCGCCCACGTGTTGCCGTCCATCCGCTCCGCCATGCCGGCGTAGACGAGCTTCTGCTGGGCCTTGCCCACCCAGCCCTGCGGCGTGAACCGGAGGGCGAACGATCCCAGCTTCTCGATCATCGGAGCGATCGCACGCTCCGATATCCCCGTGCTCAGCACCTCGTCTCGGGTCTGCAGGCTGGCGAGGCGGCGGGAGGAGCTGCGCCGGGCCTGGACCACACCATTACCGACATAGAACGCCAGGGCGCCGATGGTTACGGCGCTGGCGACGACGGCGACCATCAGCTCACTCATGTCAGACCTCGATATTGATGATCTTCTGCATCCACATCACACCGGCGATCAGCAGCAGGAGGGCGAAGCCGATCATGCCCAGCCCGATCGGCGTGCTGTAGAGCGGGACCAGGTACTTCGGGTTGATGATGCTGATCAGCCCGAACAGGAAGAAGGGAAGAATCGCCATGATGATGGCCGAGATCCGACCCTCCGCCGTCAACGCCTTCATCTCGCGGCGGAGGCGGTTGCGCTGGTTCATCGTCTCGGCCGTGGTCTGCAGCACCTCGGCGAGGTTGCCGCCGACCTCACGCTGGATGGCGATTGCCAGGACGGCCCAATCGAAATCCTGCGACTCCATCCGCACCCCGATGTCGCCAAGGGCCTCGATGAGCTGGCGACCAAGTCTGATCTCGGTCAGCGCTCTGCCGAACTCGCGACGGGTCGGCTCAGGAGACTCCTGGGCGACCGCTTCAACCGCCTGCAGCAACGAGTAGCCGGCGCGCAGCGACGTCGACGTCAGGGTGAGGGTGTCGGGAAGCTGGTTGTCGAACTTCTTGCGTTCGCGCGAGGCGACCGTCTTGACGGCGAAGAACGCCGCCGCCAGGATGCCGCCGCCGACCCCGATCGCAATGAGAAGCGATTGGGTGAATGCACCGACCACGATGCCGGCGAGAATCGCGAGGGCGATCGTGCCGATGATCGCCTCTCCCGGCCGGAGCGGAACGTTGGCCTGCTCCAGCGCCGACTCGATCATCTGTTGACCACCGCGCTCGGCGGCAACGCCCTCTGCCTTGTAGGCGGCCCGTCGCAGTAGCGAGAACCGGGCAAAGATCCCCTTTGATCCTTGCTTGTCCCCGCCGTAGGCGCTCAACCGCCCCGCGATAGCCGAGTCGCGGCCGGGCGAGCCCCCACCGAACAGGATGACCAGCAGGAGGAAAGCCCCAACGGCAGTGGCGACAGCAGCGACGACAACGAGCGTGTTCATGCGCTCACCGGCCGGCGAAGGGTTCGGGGGCGAACAGGTCGGCGGGCAGCTCGATGCCGTAGTTGTCGAGGTGCTCGGAGAAGGCAGGCCGGATCCCGGTGGCCTTCAAGTGGCCCCGGTAGCGGCCGTCCTCATCCACCCCCATCCCGTAGTCGAACAACATGATGTCCTGCAGGGTGATGATGTCACCCTCCATTCCCACCACCTCGGTGACATGGGTCACCCGACGGGTTCCGTCCCGGAGCCGGTGAACGTGGACGATCAGATCGATCGCCGACGCCACCTGTTCCCGGATGGCTCGCACCGGCAGATCCATGCCGGCCATCAACACCATCGTCTCGACCCGGGCCAGGGTGTCCCGGGGCGAGTTGGAGTGCACCGTGGTCAACGAGCCGTCGTGACCGGTGTTCATCGCCTGCAACATGTCCAGCGACTCACCACCACGGACCTCACCCACGATGATCCGATCCGGACGCATCCGCAACGTGTTGCGCACCAGATCCCGGATCGTCACCTGACCCTGGCCCTCGATGTTCGGCGGTCGGGACTCGAGGCTGAGCACGTGGATCTGGTTGAGCTGGAGCTCGGCGGCATCCTCAACCGTGACGATGCGTTCGCCGTCGGGGATGAAGTTGGACAGCACGTTGAGCAGCGTCGTCTTTCCGGAGCCCGTAGCGCCGGAGACGATGACGTTCAGCCGGCCCTGCACACAGCGGCGCAGCAGGCCGGCCACCTGCTCGGACATCGTCTTGTTCGCCACCAGGTCCTCCACGGTGAACGGATCCACCGCGAACTTCCGGATGGTCAGGAATGGCCCACCGATCGCCAGCGGGTGGATGACCGCATTGACACGGGAGCCGTCGGGTAGGCGAGCATCGACCATCGGCGTTGCCTCGTCGATGCGACGGCCGACCTGGCCGACGATCTTGTCGATGATCCGCTCCAGGTGGGTGGCATCGACAAACCGAGTGTCCGTCTTGGAGATCCGGCCGTGGCGCTCGACCCACACCGCGTGCGGCCCGTTGACCATCACCTCGGTGACCTCAGGATCGGCGAGGTACGGATCGATCGGACCGTACCCGAGGACGTCGTCCGCGATTTCCTGCAGCAGCGACAGTCGCTCGGTCCTCGCCAGGGCAACGGACTGCTCCTGGTCGAGCGCCCACTCGAGCATCTCCATGACGCGGAGCTTCAGCTCGGCGTCGGTCATCTGCCGGTCGTACAAGGTGGGGCCGAGACCCTCGACCACCTTGTAGTGCAGCTTTCTCCTCAGCTCCTGGCGGCTGAGTTCGCGTCTGGTATCGGCAATGGACTCGCCATCACCTTCAGTCGCGGCCTTGACTCGATCAGCGAGACTCATGTCGGACCTCTCTTACCCGAACCATTTGCGCTGCCCCTCTCCCTCAGCGATCTCTGGCGTCGACTCCTCGTCGACGACCAGCCTGGCCACGCCTCGCAAATCCTTGGCGACGCGTGAGCGCGGATAAAGCGATACCACCGGCTCCCCCTCGTTGACCGCCCGCGGCACCAGCTTGTCCGATGACACGGCGGCCTGCACCTCCAGCTCGAGCGAGCGCTCCAGCTCGCCGATGTCGAGGCGGGCCTTGGAGTTCATGCGGTTGAGGACGAGCTTGATCTTGCCGAGCGGGAACTTGAGCAGCTTCAGGGTGTCGAGCGCCAGCTTGGCGTTCTTGACGCTGGGCAGATCCATCTCCACCACGAGGAGCACGTCGTCGGAACGCTCCAGGATCGACAACACGGGCTCGTCGAGGAACGGAGCCGTGTCGATGACGACATAGTCGAACATCCGCTTCAGCATGCCGAGCACCCTGACCACGACCTGGGTCGAGACCTTGTCGGCCAGCGATGGCTCGAGGGGTGCGGCGAGGATGCGGAGACCCGATTCGTGTGTGGAGAGCAGGCTCTCCAGCAGCTCGTCGTCGAGCTGATCGAGATCGGCCGCGGCCTCGACGATCGTGTGCACCGGGTCGACCTGCATGGCAATGCAGATGTCGCCAAACTGCAAGTCGGCGTCGACGATCACGACACGGCTGGGGTCTCCCCACATTGCCAGCTGGAGCGCCACGTTGGCCGTCGTCATCGTCTTGCCCGCACCACCCTTGGGTGACATGATCGTGACGATCTTGCCGATCCTCGCCTTCGCCTCCTTGAGGACGGCCCGCTGCACCTGGTCGTCGATCAGCTCGAGCATGCCGTCGATCTTTGCGCGATCCACCGGGGCGTCGACGACGTCGGCGAACCCGATCCGCAGCGCGGTGCGAAGCACGGTCATGTCCAGCGTGTCCGCCACCAGCACCAGCGGGAGGTCGGGGTCGACCTGGAGTAGCTGTCCGCCGTCCGACACTCCCGCCTCGGTGGCGAAGGTCGGATCGAAGATCGCCAGGTCGACGCCGTCCTCGACGATCCGCCGCTGGGCGTCGGTCACGTTCCTCGCTGCCAGGATCCTGTGATCCTTGAGGAATCGGGCGGTCCCGTCCAGGAAGACCTGGTCTCCTGAGACGACGAGAACCGTGCGGTTCGTCCCGGGGCTAGTTCCCAGTGCCACCAAGTGTGTCCTCCAGCTGCGCTTGGATCCGATCGACCAGGGTGAACAGGTCGTCGATGATCACACCAACCGAGTCGAACGGAGTGTACGGGACGTCGGCGGGCAAGAGCATGGTAGAGACTGACGTGTAGTCCTTGGCGAACTGGATCAGTTCCGCTTCCTGCGGCGTCACCTGGAGCACGATGATCTGTGACCCCTGTGGGGTGAGGCCCGTCGGGATCCGCGCCGGCAGGGTGTCCGGCCCCACCGCGATCACCTCGACGTCCTGCATGAACGTTTGGACGAACTCCATCGAGCCCGGCAGCGTGGCCGCCAGCTCGGCGATCGTGTCGCCTTCCTCGTCCGGCGCGGCCGTGACCCCGGTGTCGAACGCCCCGCCGAGCACGAGCGCTCGCAGTTCGGCGTCACCGACCACGGCCAGGAACTGGTTGATCGGGACCGAGGACGACGCCATGAGGTTGATCCGGTCGCCGGGTCGGATGAACCCACCCACCGCGGATACCTCGTCGGGCCGGAAGGCCACGGCGACCTTGCCCTGCTCGAGTGATTCGGAGAGCTTGATGTCGGCCACCTCAGCGGGCGACACCCACTGATCGGTCGTGATGACCTGCTTGGCGGTGATCGGACCTGCTGCGACGTTCCCGTCCAAGGTGGCGTCGAGGTCGCGCGGGTTCTCCGGGCAGCCCACCACGTTGGGATCGCCGCCCTCGTGTTGCGGGGCAGGCCCCAGACACAGGACGGTCGAGCCATCGAAGACGACCGACTCGCGCAGGGCGAGGCCTTCTTCGATCAGGCCCTTGGCTTCGGAGCCGGCCGTGCCGGCCTCGATGGTCTCGGTCGTACGGTAGACCCGCACCTCGGAGATGTCGGCGCGGATGTCGCTTTCGATCGAGCTCAGATATCGCCAAATGGCAAAACCGGAGACCGCAGCGAGAAGCAGCGCGATGACGAGAACGATGGTCCTGCGACCCATGATTAGCTGGCCCTCCCCATGAGTGGCGTTTCGTGTCCCCGAGGAGTCATCGAGTCCTCACCGGAACCAGCGCAGCCTCGCAGGGCAATGACTAGTCCGTCAAGGATCTGAGGATTAGTTGCGGCCGATGCCTCGTTCTTTGAGTTCCTGAAGGATGGCCTCCAACGAGGCATCCGCATTGAACGATGGCTCTGCTTCTGCCTCGTCCTCACGCTGGAACTCCCTTGCCTTTGACTTGGTCGGCTTGCGCTCGCTCCACGAGGAGCGATCCTCCCACTCGGGAAGAGCCTGTTTGATCGACAGGCTCACCCGTCGTCTGTCGGCATCGATCTCCGTCACCTTTACCCGAACTTCCTGCCCGATCGACAGCTCGAGCTCGGGACTTTCCACATGGTGCATGGCGATTTCGGACACATGGACTAGTCCCTCCACACCGTCGCCGACGGAGACGAACGCGCCGAACGGAACGGTCTTGGTGACCACGCCGTCGAGGATGGCTCCGACCTCGGTGCTCTCGATGAACTGCTCCCACGGATCGCCGGTGGTTTGCCGGATGGAGAGCGAGATCCGTTCTCGATCGTCGTCGATCTCGAGGACCTTGACCTTGACCTTGTCGCCGACGTTGACAACCTCGCCGGGATGGGTGACGTGCTGCCACGAGAGCTCGGACACGTGGACGAGGCCGTCCATGCCGCCCAGGTCCACGAAGGCTCCGAAGTTGACCACCGACGAGACGGTCCCGTCCCTGATGTCGCCGGGGTTCAGGTTGGAGAGGAACTCATGGCGCTGCTCGGCCTGCTCTTCTTCGAGGAAGGCCCTACGGGAGAGCACGACGTTGTTGCGGTTCCGGTCGAGCTCGATCACCTTCGCCTCGATCGGCTCGCCGACGAACGGCTGCAGGTCGCGGACACGGCGCAGGTCGACGAGGGAAGCTGGCAGGAAGCCGCGCAGCCCGATGTCGACGATCAGGCCACCCTTGACCACCTCGATGACGGGGCCGGTTACGGTGCCGCCCTCGTTCATGATCCGTTCGATTCGGCCCCAGGCTCGTTCGTACTGAGCGCGCTTCTTGGAGAGCACGAGGCGGCCCGAGTCGTCCTCCTTCTGCAGAACCAGCGCCTCGATGTCCTCACCGACCGAAACGATCTCGTCGGGCTTGGCCGCATTGCGGATCGACAGCTCGCGCAGCG
>CAZCBO010000176.1:0-6234 GCA_964496825.1 uncultured Acidimicrobiaceae bacterium | reverse complement strand
ATGGACGGGTGATCTGCGGGCTGTCCGGGGGCGTCGATTCGTCGGTGGCCGCCGCCCTCGTTCACCACGCCGTTGGCGATCAGCTGGTGTGTGTCTTCGTCGATCACGGTCTGCTCCGCCAGGGCGAGGCGACTCAGGTGGAGGAGACCTTCCGCGAGGCCTTCCACATCGAGCTGATCGAGGTCGACGCCGCCGACCGGTTCCTCACCGCCCTCGAGGGGATCACCGATCCCGAGGAGAAGCGGAAGATCATCGGCGAGACCTTCATCAGGGTCTTCGAGGAGGTTGCCGCCGAGGTGGAGGACGCCGCCTACCTGGTCCAGGGCACGCTGTATCCGGACGTCATCGAGTCCGGCACCAAGGACGCCGCCAGGATCAAGAGTCATCACAACGTTGGCGGACTGCCCGACGACATGAGCTTCGAGCTCATCGAACCGCTGCGCGATCTGTTCAAGGATGAGGTGCGTGCGGTGGGGGAGGAGCTCGGGCTCCCCGAGGAGATCGTGTGGCGGCAACCCTTCCCCGGGCCGGGCCTCGCCGTGCGCATCATCGGCGAGGTGACCAGGGAGCGGCTCGACATCCTGCGGGCCGCCGATGCCATCGTGCTCGACGAGGTCACCAAGGCCGGGCTCGCCAGGGAGATGTGGCAGACCTTCGGTGTGTTGCCCGCCATCCGGTCCGTCGGTGTCCAGGGTGACGAGCGCACGTACGCCTACCCGCTCATCGTGCGTGCCGTGACCTCGGACGACGCCATGACCGCCGATTGGGCGCGCCTCCCCCACGACGTGCTGGCCGCCATCTCGTCCCGGGTCATCAACGAAGTACCCGGAATCAACCGGGTGGCCTACGACATCTCGTCGAAGCCGCCCGCCACCATCGAGTGGGAATGAGTCACGAGTCGCGAGCGCCGAGTTGGCTGGCTAGTCAGCATGTCTCGCGACCGGCGACTCGCGACTGCTCATGTAGGTCTTAAGGCCCACCGGAAACCCGTCGATACCGTTGCAGGCAAGGAACCTCCGTGGGCTGAGGTGTCGACGTGGACTTTGGCAACGATCCCGAGTTGCAGGAGATGTTCGTCGGCGAGGTCGCCGAGCGATCGGCGCGTCTCGCCGAAGGAGCGCGCGCACTCCGTAACGGCAACGTGACCCCGCAACTGGCGGGCGACCTGATGCGCGAAGGTCACACGATCAAGGGCACCGGGCGCGTGATGGGGTACGACCACGTCGCCACCGCAGGGCACATGCTCGAGATGATCTGGCGCTGGATCCAGCACGGTGACATCACTCCCGCTCCGATCTTCGGCCGGATCCTGGAGGGCCTCGCCGCCTCGCTTCCCAACGCCCTGACCGAACCGGACGTGCTCGACGTGGCGATGGCCGCCGTCTACGACTACTTCGAGGGACAGGAGCTCCCCGAACCTCTCCCGACCTGCGAGCCAGAGGCGCGGAAGACGGCCCAGCCGGCGGCCGAGGCCGGTGCGGCTCAGCCGGAGGAGGAGCCTGCCGACGAAGACGCGACCGAAACCGAGGTGGAAGAGCGGACGGACGAAGCCGACGACGCCGATGCCGCGGAAGATGCCGAGCCCGGGGAAGAGCCGGTGCCGGAGGCAGAGGCCGAAGGCGAGGCCGAGGGAGAGGAAGAGGTCCAGGACGCGTCTCCCATCCCTCCACCGCTCCCGTCGGCCTCTGAAGACGCGCCCCAGGAAGAGGCCGCCGTCATCGAGTTCCCCCAGCCCGAGGGCGAGAAGCGCGACGATGGCAAGGGCGAGATCGACGAGACCCTCTCCGATCTCGGGGGCCTCATCGCCTCCGTCCAGGACTGGGCCGCGGAAGAGATCGTCGCGGTCAACGCCGGTCGCCTCTACGGCATGGTCAATCACCTGGTCACGATGCGCATCGACGTCGAGGCCCTGATCAAGCAGCTCGCCAGCCTCAGGACCGCCGTCGCCGCCGATGCGTTCTTCGCCGACAAGGTCGAAGAGATCGAGCGGGCGCTGGAGCCGATCGCCGGGGCCGCCGAGTCGATCGAGGTCGAAGGACTGCAACTGGCCTCGGTGCCGCTCAAGGACATCACCAACACGCTTCCTCAGCTCGTGTCCTACCTCGCCAGGAAGACCGGCAACGACGTGCGGCTCGAGGTGAACGGCGAGGATCTCCTCATCGACCGCCAGGTCCTGGACGTGCTCGACGACGCGGTGCGTCAGCTGGTCGTCAACGGCATCGTCCACGGGATCGAGGACGCCGAGACCCGTCTCGGCGTCGAGAAGGCCGCAACCGGTGTGATCACCGTCTCCGCCTCGCAAGAGGACAGCAACCTGAAGCTCGTCGTCACCGACGACGGGCGCGGCATCGACTGGAAGCTCATCAAGAACAAAGCAGTCGAGAAGGGTTTGATCGAGCCCGACGCCGATATGGCACCCGACCGGATGCGAGCGTTGCTCTACCACGACGGCTTCTCGACCCTCGACGAGGTCGGCGAGCTGGCCGGTGACGGCATGGGGATGACGCTGGTCCGTGATGCCATCGAGGCCCTGAACGGCTCCTTCAGGGTGGAGAGCGTGCCGCACAAGCGAACCAGCGTCACCATCACGGTCCCGATGCATCGGGCGATGCAGCAGGCGCTGCTGGTGAAGTCCGGGCAGTTCACCTGGGGCATCCCCGAAGTGGCCGTCGAGGAAGTCATCCCGATGAGCGCCGCCGCGATCTCGGTCACCGACGACGGGACCGTGATCCGGTGGGACGAGAAGGACATCCCTTTTGCGTCGTTCGCCGACGTCGCCGGATTCACCACCAACCGGCTTCCCACCCAGGTGGTCGTGGTTTCCAGCGCCGTCGGGCAGGTCGCGCTGGCGATCGAAGAAACGCTGGGCACGCGCCAGGTGGCAGCCAAGGAACTCGGAGCCCTCCTTGCCGGCTCCGAGACCGTTACCGGTGCCGCCCTGCTCGGAGGCGACGAGGTTGCGCTGATGGTCGACACGGCAAGCCTGACCGAGCGTCAGCGCCGCCTCGCCGCCGAAGGGCCGACGTTCGCCTCGCCGCGGGTCCTGATCGTGGACGACTCGCTCGGCGTGCAGCAGGTGGTGTCGTCCGCCCTCGCCACCTCGGGCTTCATGACGTCGGTCGCCGGAAGCGTCGCCGATGCCCTCGGCGCCTTGCAGAACGAATCCTTCGATGCGCTCGTCGTCGACTTCTCGATGCCCCGCGCCGACGGGGTTGCCCTGGTCCACATGGTTCGCCAGCGCCATGCCAACACACCGATCGTGATGCTGTCCGGGGTCGCCGACGAGGCCGACGTCGAACGGGCCAAGCAGGCCGGCGTCGACGCCTTCTTCGACAAATCGGACTTCCGCGAGGGCGGCCTCGCCGAGAAGCTCCACGAGCTGATCAGCGAGCGCCGCGAGGCGGAGCAAACGGCGTAGGAAGCTACAAGCGGCAAGCTTCAAGCCACAAGCTCGCAGCGACTCGCGACTCGCGACTCAATCACACGGCTGTAGTTCTGGAGGCAGCAGCCGGTAGAATCACCATTCGATGTCCGAACTGCTCGAGTCGCTGAACCCGTCCCAGCGCCACGCCGTCGCCGCCACCCAGGGGCCGGTGCTCGTCGTCGCCGGCGCCGGCTCGGGGAAGACCCGCGTCCTCACGTACCGCATCGCCCACCTGATCCGCGACCTCGGGATCTCCCCCTACGCCATCCTCGCCATCACCTTCACCAACAAGGCGGCAGCCGAAATGCGGGAGCGAGTGGCCAACCTGGTCGGGGGCAACATCGCAGACGGCATGTGGGTCTCGACGTTCCACAGTGCCTGTGTCCGGATCCTCCGCCGCGAGGCGCCGCGTCTCGGATACCGATCCTCGTTCTCCATCTACGACGAAGCCGATTCCCTGCGCCTGGTGACCCTTTCGGTCAAGGATCTCGATCTCGACCCGAAGCGGTTCCCACCAAAGGGGATACGGGCTGCCATCTCGAGGGCGAAGAACGAGCTCATCGACTACGAGACATACGCGCAGAACGACTCCGGCTTCTATCACGAGAAGGTCTCGGACGTATACCGCCTCTACCAGCAGCGCCTCGTCGAGGCCTCCGCGGTCGACTTCGACGACATCCTGATGCTGACCGTCGAGATCTTCCAGGCGTTCCCCGAGGTGCTCGCCCATTACCAGGACCGATTCCGCTACATCCTCGTCGACGAATACCAGGACACGAACCACGCTCAATACGCCCTGGTCAAGCTGCTTGGTGAGAAGCATCGCAATGTCTTCGTCGTCGGTGACGCCGACCAATCCGTCTACGCCTTCCGCGGAGCGGATATGCGCAACATCCTCGACTTCGAGAAGGACTACGACGACGCCACCGTGGTCATGCTCGAGCAGAACTACCGCTCGACCCAGAACATCCTCGATACCGCCAACGCGGTGATCGCCAACAACGTGAGCAGGAAACCGAAGCGGCTCTGGACCGACGAAGGCGCGGGCGAGAGCGTTGTGACGTTCGAGGCCAACGACGAGCACGAGGAGTCGGCGTTCGTCGCCGAGCAGATCCGCGATCTGGAACGCGACGGCCTTGCGCTCTCCGATGCCGCCGTCTTCTATCGCACCAACGCCCAGAGCAGGGTCATCGAGGAGGCCTTCGTCCGGTACGGCCTCCAGTACCAGGTCGTCGGCGGCCTCAAGTACTACGACCGGCGCGAGGTGAAGGACGCCATCGCCTATCTGCGCGCCGTGGTGAACCCGGACGATCAGGTCGCCGTGAAGAGGATCATCAACGTGCCGAAGCGAGCGATCGGTGACACCAGCGTTGCCCACGTCGATCGCTTCGCCGAGGCGCAGGGGATCGGGTTCATGGAGGCGCTGCGGCGGGCCGACGAGACCGACGCGTTGACGAACCGGGCCCAGCGCAGCATCGCGGAGTTCGTATCGCTCGTCGATCACCTGCGCGAACGTGTCGGCGACGGACCACAGGCCGTGACCGAGGCGGTGCTCGAGGAGACCGGGTACCTCGACATGGTGAGGGCCGAGCGGACCATCGAGGCGATGGGCCGAGAGGAGAACCTGCGGGAGCTGGTCTCCGCCGTCGCCGAGTTCGAGGAGACCGGACCGATTTCCGTCGGCCCAGCCGACTGGGAGGCGCTGGACCCCGTGGCCCAGCTCGAGATGTTCCTGGAGTCGATCAGCCTCGTCGCCGAGGTCGACGGCATGGAGGACACCGAGAAGGTCACGCTGATGACCCTGCACAATGCCAAGGGTCTCGAGTTCCCCGCGGTGTTCATCACCGGGATGGAAGAGGGCGTGTTCCCCCACATGCGCTCGCTCGGTGACCCAGACCAGCTCGAGGAGGAGCGCCGGCTGTGCTACGTCGGCATCACCCGAGCAGAGCAGCGGCTCTTCCTGACCAGAGCGTGGAACCGCAACCTGTGGGGACAATCCCAGTACAACGGCCCGAGCCGGTTCCTGGGAGAGATCCCCGACGCGCTGACCCGCGCCGTCAAACGGAGCGAGGAGTCGGTGCACGCCGCGGCCACCGCATCGCATCCCACCGTGACCGACAGCGATCTCAGCAGTGGGGATCGGGTGCGCCACGCCCACTGGGGCGACGGGATCGTGCGCGAGGTGGTCGGCACCGGTGATCGTGCCGAGGCGGTCGTGGCCTTCGACGAGGGAGACAAGCGCTTGCTGCTGGCATGGGCCCCCTTGGAGAAGGTGTGAGAGCTTTGCATCCTTCGCTAGCTCACAGCTAGCGGGATCCCTAGAAGTTTCGGTAGAACAGCGGGTCAACCCCTAGCATGCGTCCGTGCCCAACGACCTGCCGGTTCTGATCCAAGGCGGGATGGGGGCTGGCGTCTCTAGTCCCCAACTCGCCAACGCCGTCGCCAGCGCCGGTCATCTCGGCGTGGTCTCCGGGACCGGGGTCGACATCTCGTTCTGCCGCCGCCTCCAGGACGGCGACCTCGACGGTCGCTATCGGAGAGCCCTCGAGCACTTCCCGATCCGGGAGATCGCCGACCGCATTGTCGACAAGTACTACATCCCCGGAGGCAAAGACCCCGACGACCGGTACAAGTCGAAGCCGATGCCGACGATCGACATGCGGGGAATGGCCCTCGACCTCATGGTGGTGGGCAACTTCTGCGAGGTCTGGCTCGCCAAGGAGGGCCACGACGGCATCGTCGGGGTCAACTACCTGGAGAAGATCCAGATCCCGCATCTTCCCTCGATCTACGGCGCCATGCTCGCCGGT
>CAZCBO010000175.1:0-6302 GCA_964496825.1 uncultured Acidimicrobiaceae bacterium | reverse complement strand
ATCACCTCGGTTCGGATCGAGGGCATCGACCACGAGTTCGCCACGATGGATGGTGTGGTCGAGGACGTCGTCGACTTCATCCTGAACCTCAAGCAGGTGGTGCTCCGCATCGAGACCGAGGAGCCGGAGACGATCTACCTCTCGGCCAAGGGCAAGGGCGATGTCACCGCCGCCGACCTCAAGCTCCCCGCCGGGGTCGAGGTGGTCAACCCCGATCTGCATCTCGCCGCCCTGTCGTCGTCGGGGAAGATCGAAGCCGAGATGACCGCCAGTCGCGGTGTCGGTTATCGCAGCGCCGACCGCAACAAGACATCGGAGGCCATCGGCATCATCCCGATCGACTCGATCTTCTCGCCGGTGCGCAAGGTCGCCTACCAGGTCGACAGCACGCAGGTGGGTCAGATGACGGACTTCGACAAGCTGATCCTCGACATCGAGACCGACGGATCGGTGACGCCGAACGAGGCCATGTCCTCGGCAGGAGGCACACTGCGCAACCTGTTCGAGCTCCTCGCCGACCTCGACGACTACGACGCCCTCGATCTCGATGAGATCGTCCAGGCCGAGGTCTCCGGCCAGGAGCACCTCGACCTTCCGATCGAGGCACTCGACCTGTCTGAGCGCCCCCGCAACTGTCTGCGCCGTGCGCAGATCCAGACGGTCGGGGAGCTGGTCGAGAAGACCGAGGAGGACCTGCTCAACATCACCAACTTCGGCCAGAAATCCCTCGAAGAGGTGGTGGCCAAGCTCGACGAGCTCGGCTTCTCGCTCAAGTCCCACGCCGACGCCGAACCGGAGACCGTGGCCTGATGCCCAAGCCGAAGAAAGGCCCCCGCCTCGGGGGGAGCCCTTCCCATCATCGGAAGATCATGGCCAACCTCACCGCCCAGCTCATCCTCAACGAGCGGGTGACGACGACACACGCCAAGGCGCGGCAGGTACGGCCGTACGCCGAGAAGATCATCACCAAGGGGCGCCGGGGTGATCTTCACGCCCGGCGTCAAGTGCTGGCCAAGATCGGCGACAACGACGTGGTGACGAAGCTCTTCGACGAGGTCGGTCCGCGATACGAGAACCGGCCGGGCGGGTACACCCGCATCACCCGGATCGGTCCGCGTCGCGGCGACGGCGCCGAGATGGCGGTCATCGAGTTGGTGTAGGCAAGTCGGCCCCCAGGGGGGTGGCACATGGGAGCCGTGTTGCAGCGGTTCATCGAGACGATCCGCTTCGACCGCGAGGCGTTCGTCTGGATGGAGTTCAACGACCGGGCCACCGGTGATGCACTGATCCTGGTCGTCATCACGCAGGTGCTGTTCCTCATCGCGGGTGGAACACCGCTCCTCGGATTCGTCACCGATCTCACCGAGGTCGTCGCCGCCTTCGTCAGTACGGCGATCTTCTGGCTCATCTACAGCGCCATCGTGTACGTCGTCGTCAAGTACTTGTTCCGTGGTGAGGGGACCTTTGCCTTCTATCTGCGGGTGGCCGGCTTTGCGTTCCCGACGCTGCTGTTGCTGCTGTTCACCACCAGGGTGATCGAATACGACCCGCTGGCCGCCCTCGCCGGCTCGCTCTGGTTCCTCGCCATCGTCGCCTACGGCACCCACTACATCGCCGACCTGCCCCTGCCGAAGGCGGGCCTCGCCTCCGTCGCCGGCTACATCGGGTGGACGATCATCCAGGCGATCCGCAGCGGGCTCAGCTTCTTCTAGAAGAATGCCCACGTACCGCCTCGACCTGGCGTACGACGGCACCGACTTCCACGGCTACGCCATCCAACCCGGAGTCCGCACCGTTCAGGGTGAGCTCGAACGGGCGCTGTCCCGCCGGGTGGACGACGTCGTCACCGTGGTCGCCGGCCGCACCGATCGCGGCGTGCACGCTTCCGGGCAGGTGGTCTCCTTCTCCCTTCCCGGGGACCTCGACGTCGACGCCGTCCGGCGCAGCCTCAACCAGCAGCTTCGCGACGAGATCGCCGTGCTCGACATGCGCCGCGTCGACGACGACTTCCACGCCCGTTTCTCCGCCACCTCGCGGTCCTACGGGTATCGGATCCTGAACCGGGCGGTGCACGATCCGTTGCGGGCCAGGACGACCTGGCACGTCCCCGATCCCCTCGACGTCGGGCCCATGGATGAGGCCGCCGCCCTCGTGATCGGTCAGCACGACTTCGCCTCGTTCTGCCGCAAGGCCGACGATGCCCCGACGGTACGCGACGTGCTGTGGGCGGGTTGGCGGCAGCTCGACGATCTGGTGGAGTTCTCGATCGGCGCCAACGCTTTCTGCCATCAGATGGTGCGCTCGCTCGTCGCCGTCTTCGTCGCCGTGGGCCGCGGCCGGCTCGATCCCTCCGAGGTCAAGGCGATCCTCTAGGCACGGGACCGCAATGCGGGAAAGGGTGCGGCGCCGCCGATGGGCCTGATGCTCGTCGGCGTCGGCTATGCGGGGGAGCCGCTGGATCCGCCGGACTGGATCACCTCGACGCCCTGATCCTCGAGGGCGGCGACGATCTCCTTGACGTGCTCGCTGGAGCGGGTCTCCAGGGTGATCGAGATCTCGACCCATCCGGGCGTCAGGCCGGTGCCCTCGCGATGATGATCGACCGACAGCACGTTGCCGCGCTGCTCGCCGACCGTGGTGAGGACGGCGGCCAGGTTGCCGGGCTCGTCGGCGACCACCACGTCGAGCGACGCGTACCGGCCCTGCGACTCCAGGCCGTGGCGCACGACGTCGTCGATGACGAGGAGATCGACGTTGCCCCCCGACAGGGTGGCGACGACCGGCCCCGGCCCCGGGTCGACGACGCCCCCGAGGAGGGCGGCCACGGTGACGGCCCCGGCAGGTTCGACGAGGAGCTTGCCCCGCTCCAGCAAGAGGGCGACCGCCTTCGTGATCTCGACGTCGTCCACCGCGACGAGGTCGTCGACGTGCGCCTCGATCAGGGAGAAGCACAGGTCGGAGGGGCGGGAGCAAGCGATACCGTCGGCCACGGTGGGGCCCGGGACGATCTCCGCTGGTGTCCCGGTCCTGCGGGCCTCGATGTAGGTCGGCACGGCGGAGGCCTGCACCCCGACGATGCGGACGTCGGGGTCGGCTCGCTTGAGAGCGAGCGCGGAGCCGCCGATCAGGCCGCCCCCGCCGACGGGGATCACGACCGTGGCCGCCTCCTGGAGCTGCTCGCCGACCTCGAGACCGAACGTTCCCTGTCCGGCCACGATGTCCGGATCGTCGTAGGGGTGGATGAAGGCGGCGCCGGTCTCGGCGCTGAAGGTGGTGGCGAGATCGACGGCCTCGGCCAGGCTATCGCCTCCAAGCCTGACGTCGGCGCCGTAGGAACGGGTGGCGGCGATCTTCGGAATCGCCGCACCCTCGGGCATGAACACCGTGCAGGCCAGACCGAGCTCGGCGGCGGCGAGGGCCACGCCCTGGGCATGATTGCCTGCCGAAGCGGCGGCGACTCCGTTGACCGCCTCCACGGGCGGGATCAGCGACAGGGCGTTCATCGCGCCGCGGATCTTGAAGGATCCGGTCCGTTGGAGGTTCTCTGCTTTCAGCCACACCTCGGCCCCGGTCAGGTGTGAGAACGAGTGGGAGGGGATGAGCGGGGTCTCGATCACCACACCCCTCCCACGCTCGCGTGCGGCGAGAATGTGGTCGTACGTAACGGAATCGGGCATGGCGGAATCGTACGGGCGGCGTTGGCCTTAGCGCCGGGGACCCGATAGCATTCGGGGCCGCTCCCGCGCTCCGGGGGCCCCTTTCACGAGGTTCCGATGAAAGCCAAGCTGCAAAAGACGTGGTCGCCGACGCCCGCCGACGTGGAGCGGGACTGGTACGTCGTCGATGCCGCCGAGGTGCCGCTGGGCCGTGTCGCCTCCGAGGTCGCCCAGCTGTTGCGGGGCAAGCACAAGCCGACGTTCGCGCCCCACCTGGATACGGGTGACTACGTCGTCGTGGTCAACGCCGAGAAGGTTGCCCTCACCGGGACCAAGGAGACGGCCAAGGTCTACCACCGGCACTCCGGGTTTCCCGGCGGGATCAAGGCGGAAACGGTCGAGATGATGCGCGCCAGCCATCCCGAGCGGCTCATCGAGAACGCGGTCAGGGGCATGCTCCCCAAGACCAAGCTGGGGCGGGCGACCCTCGCCAAGCTCCGGATCTACGCCGGTCCCGATCATCCGCACGAACCACAGCATCCGAAGCCGTTTCCGCTGACGCATCGAAGGAGTGAAGGCTGATGGCACAACCCCTCGCTCAGGCCACCGGACGCAGGAAGACCTCGGTCGCCAGAGTCCGCTTGCACGAGGGCACCGGCTCCTACGTGATCAACGGCAGGTCCCTCGACGACTACCTCCCGAAGGCATACCAGCTTCGGGTAACCGAGCCCTTCAATGTCGTCGACCTCGTCGGGCGGTATGACGTCCATGCGTCCGTGGCGGGCGGCGGCCTGACCGGCCAGAGCGACGCTCTGCGGCTCGGCATCGCCCGGGCGCTGGTCGCCCTCGATCCCGAGCTGCGCCCGACGATCAAGAAAGCCGGGATGTTGCGTCGCGACGATCGCAAGGTGGAGCGTAAGAAGTACGGCTTGCGCAAGGCGAGGCGGGCACCGCAGTTCACCAAGCGGTGATGCCTGAGGTCGAACGCCGCCTCTTCGGTACCGATGGAGTCCGCGGCGTCGCCAACGAGGACATCACCGCCGAGCTGGCCTTCGACCTGGCCCGCGCCGCCGGCATCGGCATCAGCGGCACCGTGGCGATCGGCCGTGACACCCGACGATCCAGCCCGATGCTGGCTGCGGCGCTGTCCGCCGGCTTCAATTCGGTCGGCGTCGACGTCCTCGATCTCGCCGTCATCCCCGTCGGTGGGGTCTCCCGTCTTGTCCGAGACACCCGGTCGGCCTACGGGGTGATGGTCAGCGCGTCGCACAATCCGGCACAGGACAACGGGATCAAGTTCTTCGATTCCCTCGGCATGAAGCTCTCCGATCAGGAAGAGGCCGCGATCGAGCGCCGGTACTTCGACGACGCACCCTGGCCGTCGCTCACCGGGTCGGGGGTGGGGAGCCAGGATCGGATGCCGGACCGCATCGGGCGCTATGTCGATCTGATCTCGGAGGGGATCGAGATCCCGATGGGCGACCTCGAGTTCGTCGTCGACTGCGCCAACGGTGCAGCCTTCCGTGCTGCCCCCGAGCTCTTCTCGCGGTTCGATGCTGCGGCGCGCTTCGTCAACACGGACCCGGACGGGCTCAACATCAACAAGGATTCGGGGGCGCTCCACCCCGAGTTCCTCGCCGGGGGCGCCGGCGGCACCGTCGGGCTCGCCTTCGACGGCGATGCCGACCGGCTCATCGCCGTCGACGAGGACGGCGAGATCGTCGACGGGGACGTGATGATGGCGATCTTCGCCAAATGGCTTCACGAACGCGGTGAGCTGAGCAACGACACCGTGGTGGTGACGGTGATGTCCAATCTGGGCTTCCGCAGGGCGATGGAAGAGCTCGGCATCAACGTCATCGAGACCGCCGTCGGCGACCGCTATGTCCTCGAGGCGATGCGGGCGTCGGGGGCGGTGATCGGCGGCGAGCAGTCGGGGCACATCATCCTGGAGGACCGCGCCACCGGCGACGGCCTCCGCACCGCCATCCGGTTGATGGAGGTGATGGCCTCGACCGAGAAGCAGCTGCGGGAGCTGCGCACCGTGATGACGATATACCCGCAGGTCCTCACCAACGTCCAGGTGGTGAGCAAGGCCTTCGAGGACAACGCCGCGGTGGTGGCCGCAATCGAGGCCGGTGAGAGCGACCTCGCCGGCCGGGGCCGCATCCTCGTCCGTCCCTCCGGCACCGAGCCACTGATCCGGGTCATGGTGGAGGCGCCCACCCAACCCGAAGCCACCGAAGTCGCCGACGCCATCGCCAAGGTCGTCGAAGCGGAGCTCGGCTAGGGCGCGACTGCGAACCAAGGGCTGGCAGCTACACGGCCTGCAACTGCCGGCCGACAGAATCGCCAGTTCGAGGGATGCGCATCTCAGCTCCCGGGCTAGATTGGCCGATACAACAGAAAGCCAGACCGACCGGAGAACCCCGAAGCGCCTGCCCTCGCTGCGGCGAGGTGACGAGGAAGAGGGAGAATCGATCAGTCGGCGGGTGCCCTCTCGGCCGCTCACGGTCGTGACGGGGCGGGCAAAGCCCGGGAGCGATCCCGGGGACAAGACCACCCCGATGTGAGGCGGGATCGTCCGGTCCCGCAGCGCCCTCCGGTCACAACCCAGAGGAGGACGCGCGCGTGTGCGGAATCATG
>CAZCBO010000174.1:0-6346 GCA_964496825.1 uncultured Acidimicrobiaceae bacterium | reverse complement strand
CCGGGGTCTCGATCGGGCACATCCGCCCGTAGTGGGAGGGGTGCACGTCCCGCACCTCGAACCCGGCGCGCTCCCGGGACAGCCCACCGGGGCCGAGCGCCGACAGGCGGCGCCGGTGGGTGAGGCTGGCCAGCGGGTTCGGCTGGTCCATGAACTGGCTGAGCTGGCTCGTCCCAAAGAACTCCTTGATCGACGCCACCACCGGGCGGATGTTGATCAGCGTCTGCGGGGTGATCGCCTCAGGATCCTGGGTCGTCATTCGCTCCCGGACCACGCGCTCGAGCCGGCTCAAGCCGACCCTGATCTGGTTCTGGATCAGCTCGCCGACGGTGCGCACGCGCCGGTTCTGGAAGTTGTCGATGTCGTCGATGCGGTAGCCCTCCTCGCCGTCGTGCAAGGCGATCAGGTACTTGATCGCGGCGACGATGTCCTCGTCGGACAGCATCCCGTCCTCTTCGATGCTGTACTTGTCGAGGTCGACCTGGGGGAGACCCAGCTTCTGGTTCAGCTTGTAGCGCCCGACCCGGGTGAGGTCGTAGCGCTTCGGGTTGCTGAACAGGGTGTTGATCAGACCGCGCGCCGATTCCACCGTCGTCAGCTCGCCGGGGCGCAGCTTGCGGTACAGGTCGAGCAGGGCCTCGTCCTTGGTGTCGGTCGGATCCTTCTCCAACGTGTTGGCGATGAGCTCCGAACCGTCGAACAGGGCGAGGATGTCCTCGTCGGTCTCAGCGATGCCGAGGGCTCGGATGAACGTCGTCACGAACTGACGCCGCTTGCGATCGACCCGCACGCCCACCGTTTCCTTCTTGTCGACGTCGAACTCGAGCCAGGCGCCCCGGCCGGGGATGATCTTGCCCGAGTACAGGTCGCGGTCCGAGGTCTTGTCGATCGTGACGTCGTAGTAGACGCCGGGGCTGCGCACGAGCTGGCTGACGACGACGCGCTCGGTGCCGTTGATGATGAAGGTGCCGTTGTCGGTCATCATCGGGAAGTCGCCGAGGAAGACCTGCTGCTCCTTGATCTCGCCCGTCTCGCGGTTCAGAAAACGGGCGGTGACGAAGAGCGGCTTGGAGTAGTTGCTGTCGCGATCCTTGGCCTCTTCGATCGTTTCGGTCGGCTCACCGAAGCGGTGGTCGGTCAGCTCGAGGGCCAGGTTCCCGGTGAAGTCCTCGATCGGGGAAACCTCATCGAACATCTGGCGCAGGCCGGTCTCCAGGAACATGTCGAACGACTCGCGCTGGACGGCGAGAAGGTCGGGAACGGGCTGGACTTCCGGGAGCTTTGCGAAGGACAGACGAGACGAGCGCGAACGTGCCAAAGGAGGATCCTCCTATATACCGACCGACGGACAGAGCCACGGATGACGACGGACATCCGAGCATAACAGGAAACCGGAATAGCGCAGAACTATTCCGGCTCTTTCGAGAAAGAGTCGCGAAAGACGTTTCAACTGGTATCGCGAACACTACGTGAGCGGCCTTCGCGAGTCAAGAGTCATACGACCCATAGCTACGAGCTGCAAGCTTCAAGTCGCAGGCTTGCGGCCTGTAGCTTGTCGCTTGCAGCTCTCTACTTGAGCTCCACCGTGGCGCCGGCGGCCTCGAGGGTCTCCTTGGCCTTCTCGGCGGCTTCCTTGTCGACCCCCTCGAGGACCGGGGCGGGCGCTCCATCGACCAGCGCCTTGGCCTCCTTGAGACCGAGGCTGGTGAGGCTGCGCACTTCCTTGATCACCTGAACCTTCTGATCGCCGGCGGCGGTGAGGATGACATCGAAGTCGTCCTTCTCCTCGGCCGCAGCAGCCTCACCACCGCCTCCGGCGGGAGCCGCGGCCACGGCAACCGGGGCGGCGGCGGTCACGTCGAACTTCTCCTCGAAGGCCTTGAGGAACTCGGAGAGCTCGAGGACGCTCATCTCCTCGAACTGCTCGAGCAGCTCCTCGGTCTTCAGCTTGGTCTTGGCCATGGTTACTCCTCTTCCTGGGTCGCGTCTTGTGTGGAATCTGCAAGGTCAGCTTCAAGCTCCAAGCTGCCAGCTTCAAGCTCCTCCGTTTCGTCGGCGGATGCCTCGGTCGACTCATCAGCCGTGTCCTCGGCTTGTGGCTTGTCGCTTGCAGCTTGCGACTCCTCTTCCTTCTGTTCCAGCAGCTGCTGGAACATGCTCGCCGCGTTGCGGGGCATCGCCTCGAGAAGCCCGGCCAGCTTGGTCGTCGGAGCGCCGAAGGCAGCGGCGAGCTTCGCCAGCAGCACGTCGCGGGGCTCCAGGTCGGCAAGCTCGGAGAACCGCTCGGGGCTGATGAACTCGTCGCCCAGCAAGCCGCCCTTGATGATGAGCACATCGTGGTCGTTGGCAAAGGTCTTCAGCGCCTTGGCCGCGGCGGCGGGATCGCCATCGGCGAACGTCAGCGACGTCGGCCCCAGAAGCAGCTCGGTCAGCTCGTCGGTCACGTCATCGGCAGCGAGACGGGCCAACGTCATCTTGACGACCTTCATCTCGGCGCCGTTGGCCTTCAGTTCGCGGCGCAGCTCCTGCTGCTCCTTGACCGAGAGCCCGGCATACTCGGTGATGAACACCGCCCGGGCGGCGTGCAGCCGCTCCTTGATGTCGGCGACTGCCTGGACCTTCTCGGGTCGTGGCATGCGTCGTTCTCCTGTCGGTTGCTTCGCTCTGGCCCGATATGAGAACCGGGCCCCGGCCATGAGACGCGGAGCCCTCGAGGAGGACGACCTACGCCGGCGCCGCCGAAACGGTCTTACGTATCTGCGCCTGCGGTCTCAGGCCTTTGAAGTTGTGGGGATCGTAGGACAGGCGCGCGTTCTACCGAAACCGATCGGTCGTCGAGGGACGATGCGGCTGATCATCGAAGGAACGCCGACGAAGGACCGCCGTCCCGATGACGAGGAAGATGAGCCCAGCGGTCACCAGGGCACCCGTCTTCGCTCCCTTACCAGTCCGAACCTGATAGACAGGAATCGGTGGGGTGTCGCCGGGGCCGAGGAGCTTGATCGCGGTGTCGCGGTCGACCGGATCCGCCATGACCGTGGTGAACACCTCGCGACAGCCCTCGCGTGTCACGGTCGTGGGTCCGGCCCCACCGGCGTTGATCCCGGCAGTCAGCAGCGGCGTTTCGACATCGATATCCGACGCGGTCTCGAGACAAGCGGCGAGGGTTGAGCCCTTCGAATGGATGCGCTCCACCGTCACCCAGACGATCAAGCCATCGTCGTCGACCGCGTCGCGCTCCCACGGCGCGATGTGCATCTCGGTGCTGACCGGCCAACTCCTGTTCGGAAGACCCATGTCGTAGAAGCCTCGCACCTCCAGGGTGCGAGCATCCGCCAGGATCGTCGCCGTTTCCACATGGGCGATCTCGGTCGCAGGGCTCCTCGAGTAGATCACGCCGGCGACGAGCAGCCCGACAGCAAAGGAAACGAGCACCCAGAGCCAGATCTTCCCAATGGCCATTCTCGATGATTCGTCGGAGGATCGACCGCACTTGAGCCGGCCTCAGCGCTCCGAGGCCAGGGCCCCGAAGTCTCCGACGCTGCCGACCGACACGCGCAGGCGCCCGGCCAATCGCCGGGCGCCTGTCACAGCGGGAACCTTGGTGACCCGCAGATGCGGGCCCCACTTCCGAGGATTCGGGCAGACGGCGGGCCAGGAAGCCATCTACTCGTCTCCACCTCGGGTTGATGGCCAGGGTAGGGGCTGGCCTTCGGGTGGTCCGGGGTGGCTGGGTTTCCCGCCTGGAACGGTGGTGGATCGTCCCTTGAGCTGGGTCTCCTAGGTTCCCCGCTATGTATAAGAGAGTATGGCAGGACCGCGCGGTCAGTGGCAACAGGTTTGTGAAGAATCGGCGACCCGTTGCTGCCGTTCGGCTTCGGATCGCCCACCGGGACAGCCGATCAGCGGCGGGCTTTGACCAGATCCTCGAGCTGTGAAAGGTCGATCTTGACTCCCGGCCCCATCGTGGACGCCATCGTCACCGCCTTGACAAATCGGCCCTTGGCGGATGCCGGCCTGGACCGGTAGACCTCGTCGGAGACGGCGGCGACATTGGCCAGCAGGTCGTCGGTGCTGAACGACACGCGACCAACCGGAATGTGCACGTTGCCATATCGATCGTTGCGATACTCGACGCGGCCGGCCTTGAAGGCCTCGACGGTCTGCCTGATATCGTCGGTGACCGTCCCGCTCTTCGGGTTCGGCATCAGACCCCGGGGGCCGAGCGTCGGGCCCAGCTTCCCGACCACCGACATCATCGCCGGAGCGGCGATCGCGATATCGAAGTCGAGGGGCTGAGAACCCGATCCGATGGCGTCGGCGAGCTCCTTGCCTCCCACGAGGTCGGCACCGGCCTCTTCGGCGGCGCGGGCCTGATCGCTTTCGGCAAACACCAGGACGCGCACGTCCTTCCCCGTGCCGTGGGGCAGCGTGACCGTGCCCCGAACGATCTGATCGGCCTGACGGGGGTCGATTCCGAGCTGGAAGGCCATGTCGACGCTTTCGTCGAACTTGGCGAACGCCATCTCCTTGACCAGGTCGACGGCCTCGCGTGGGTCATATGTGCTGGTGCGATCGAGCTGCTCCTCGACCGCCTTGCGGTTCTTGGTCTTCGTGGTCATGGTCTGCTCCTTGTGGTCCGAACGGGGCTGGGCCCCTCCCACGGTCTATTCGACGACGTCGGCGTCCTGGTCACCGGCGGGGGCTTCCGCGACACCGCCGCTGGGGTACACGATGTCCTCCGGTGCGACGACGTCCTCCGGGGAGCCTTCGCCTTCGACGATGATCCCCATCGAACGGGCCGTCCCTTCGACGATCTTCATCGCGGCCTCGATGTCGTTGGCATTGAGATCGGGCATCTTGACCTCGGCGATCTCACGTACCTGGGCCTTGGTGACGTACCCCACCTTCTCCCGGTGCGGCTCGGGCGAGCCCTTCTCGATCCGCGCCGCCTGGCGCAGCAGCACCGCCGCCGGCGGAGTCTTGGTGATGAAGGTGAAGCTGCGATCCTCGAAGATCGAGATCTCCACGGGGATGATCGTCCCGGCCTGGGAGCCGGTCTCGGCGTTGTAGGCCTGGACGAAATCCATGATGTTGACACCGTGCTGGCCGAGCGCAGGACCGACCGGCGGGGCGGGGCTCGCCTGCCCGGCGGGGATCTGCAATTTGAGCACGGTCATCAGCTTCTTGCGACCCATGGGGGAGATACCTCGTTACAGCGGTGGACGGCAATCACCGGGCGCGGGCACACGGTGACGGTTGGAGGGTATTCGGTGGCGGCGCATAGCAATCGACATTGGCGGCCACCGCTATCAGTACTTGACGATCTGATCGAAGTTCAGCTCGACCGGAGTCTCACGCCCGAAGATGTCGACGAGGACCCTGACCTTCGACTGATCGACGTTGATGTCCTCGATGACGCCATTGAAGTCGGCAAAGGGCCCTTCGACCACCCGCACGGTCTCGCCGACCTCCCAGGCCGGCTTGAAGGTCGGCTTCTCCTTCTTCGCCTCGCCTTCCTTCTCGACACCGAGGATGCGCTCCACCTCGCGGCGGGAGAGCGGGGTCGGATGCGTTGAGGAGCCGACGAACCCGGTGACGCTCGGTGTGTTGCGCACCGCATACCAGGTGTCGTCGTCGAGATACATGCGTACGAGCACATAACCGGGGAAGCGCTTGCGCTGGACCGTGACCTTCTTGCCGCCCTTGTACTCGACGACGTCCTCCATCGGGATGACGACGTCGAACACCCGGTCTTCGAGGTGCATCGAACGGACACGGGTCTCGAGGTTGGCCTTGACCTTGTTCTCGTAGCCGGAGTAGGAGTGGATGACGAACCACGCCCCCGGTAGGTCGTAGGGGCTGAGGGGCTGCTCGACCTCGGCTCCCTCCTCGCCCTCCTGGGTGATTTCGGTCGATTCGACCTCGACGGCTTCCTCGTCCCCCTGGGTGGCTTCGGCGGCATCGGCGGCCGCGGCCTCGGAAGTCTGCTCCTCGGCTGGCGCCTCGGCGGTGGTCTCCTCGACCTCTGCTTCGACCGTGTCTGCCATCAGTTGCCCACGTTCTCCAGGAAGAAGAGCACCCCGCGGGTGAAGATCCAGTCGAGGGCGAACACGTACAGCGTCAGTGCCGTGCTCACGCCGAACACCACGATGGTGTAGGTCTGGAGTTCCTCGCGGGAGGGCCAGGTGACCTTCTTCAGTTCGGCACGGACCTCGTGGAAGAACTGGCGGATCCCGGTCCGTTCCTTCTTCTTGGTCGGCTGCTGTTGCTGCTGCTTCTTCTGGCGCGCCTCTTCCTTGGCTTGCAGCCGACGCATCTGGCGGTTCATCCTGCGTTCCTCCTG
>CAZCBO010000173.1:0-6370 GCA_964496825.1 uncultured Acidimicrobiaceae bacterium | reverse complement strand
CGGCGAGCGCATGAGCTCGCGCCTCGGGGTCCCTGGCGGCATCGGAGGGCCAGAGGCCGACCACGATCACGACCAGGGCGATCGTCGGGATCACCAGCCACGCGAGGTTTCGGGACCGCTCAGACACGCGCCACATCCTCTTGCGGCTCCGGCGCTGCCGGCTGCGTCCTGCGAACCTTCCGGCCCAGAGCCACGATCCCGCCGGCGACGATCGTGAGGCTCCCGACCCACAGCAACCACTGGAGCGGGAAGATCAGCACGGAAAGCCGGACCGCCTCTCCGCTGGTGCCAGCGATCGTGAGGTACACGTCGTCGACGAGCCCGGTGTGCACGTCGGGTGTGGCGATCACCTGGCCGAACTTCGGGTACTCGTGGAGGCGTGGCTCGAGCACCGCCTTCTCGCTGGCGCAGGTCTCATCGAAGAGCGCCGCCCTCACGCCTCGCACGGTGCGCTCAGGCTCCTCGCGGGAGAAGGCGCTGACGTACTCGACGCAGTACTCGTCGACGACCGCCGTCTCCCCCTGGGCCAGGGTCACCTCGGTCCGGACCGCGAGGCCCGAAGTCGTCGCGATCGCAACGGCGACCAACGCCACGCCGACATGGGCGAGCTGTCCACCCCAGAACCCGAGATCGTTGCCGACCGTCGACACCAGCGCCTGCGGCCAGGCCCTGCCGCCCTTCTGCGCGCGTCTTGCCTGGTGCCAGAGGAGGTGGGCGATGCTCCCGATCACGAAGCCGGCAAGGCCGACGACGAGCACCACCGGCACCGAGCGAACGCCGACCAGCACGACGATTGCTGCGACAAGGAGCCCGACGTTGAGCCCGAACCGGGACCGCTCCCAGATGACCTTCGGCGAGGCGACCCGCCAGGGCGCCACCGCACCGAATCCGATCGCCAGGAGCAGGATCAACCCAAAGGGGACCGCCACCCGGTCGTAGAAGGGCTGGCCGACCGAGACCTCCCGGCCGGTGAAGGACTCGACGAGGAGCGGGTACGTCGTCCCGAACAGGACGGTGAAGGCGAACAGCGTCATCAGGAGGTTGTTGAGCAGGAGGAATCCCTCCCGCGACGACAACGACTCGAGCCGAGGTACCGATGCCACGGTGCCCGCCCTCGCGGCGAACAGGGCGAGGGAGCCGAACACCACCACGCCGAGGAAGATCAGCAACGCCGGCCCGACCGCCGATTGGGTGAAGGCGTGCACCGAGGCAATGACCCCGGAGCGGGTGATGAAGGTGCCGAAGACGGTGAGGGCGAAGGTGACGATGATCAGGATGAAGTTCCACGCCTGGAGCATCGAGCGGCGCTGTTGAACGATCGCCGAGTGGATGAAGGCCGTGGCAGCGAGCCACGGGAGGAGGGCAGCGTTCTCCACCGGGTCCCACGCCCAATAGCCACCCCAGCCAAGGACCTCGTAGGACCACCACCCGCCGAGCAGGATCCCGGCGGTGAGGAAGATCCAGGCGATCACCGACCAGCGGTGGGTCCGGTCGAGCCACACCTTGCCCGGTTCGGATCGGGCGAGCGCCGAGATCGCAAAGGCGAAGGGGACGGTGAAGCCGACGTACCCCAGGTAGAGCATCGGTGGGTGGATCGCCATCAGGATGTGGTTGGCGAGCAACGGGTTGGGACCGGTTCCGTCGGCGGCCACGGCGGCATCGCCGACCGGGAGCCACGTCGACGCCGAGCAGAAGCCGTTGGCGAGCTCGGTGCACAGTCCGAACGGGTTGGCCGCGGTCGCCATCAACCCGAACCAGAAGACCGACACCGCCCCCATGACCGCAAGAGCACCGAGGCCGAGACCGTCGCCTCTCCACACCCGGCGCCAGACCAGCCAGGTGAAGAGCGCCAGGAGCACGCCCCACAGCACGATGCTGCCCTCCAGGGCCGCCCATCCCGAGGCAAAGAGAAAGACCACCGGAGTCTCGTTCGCCGAGTTCTGGGCGACATAGGCGATCGAGAAATCGTGGGTGAGGATCGCGATCTCGAGGAACACGAACGCAGCGATCCCCCCTCCGAAGATCATCCACACCGGGACGCGGACCGAGGAGGGATCCTGGGCCTCGCTCCGGGAGGCACGGATGCCGGCGACCACGAGCGCGACCGAGCCGCCGAGCGCGGTGAGGATGGCGGCGTACCCGAGGACGGCGATCATGTCCCGTCCGTGTCTTCTCCGTAGGGGTGGTCGGGGTCGTAGGTGCCGTCGTCGGTACGGTAGGTCTCGTCGTGCTTGACGAGCATGGTGTCGGAGTGGAACGCGGCCCCGTCCCACGTGCCCTCGACGACGACACCGATCCCCTCTCGGAAGAGCTGCTGCGGCGAGCCGGTGTGGACGACCGCCACCGCGGTGCGACCATCGGTCACGTCGAAGTTGACCCCTGCGGTGGTTTCGGTCACCGAGCCTTCCACGACCTGGCCGCCGAGGCGGAGCCTGGCGTTGCCGGGCTCCTGGCCGCTGAGCTCGGTCGGGGTGTTGAAGTACACGAGGCTCGACGTGAGATTGACACCGAGCAGGACCAGCACGACGACCCCGATCAGGGCCGGAACGACGAACTTCCAGTACGCCCTCACCGCTCCTGCTCCGCCGCCAGGGCCGCGAGGCGCCGGCGTGCCGTGCGGATCCTCCACGAGATCGAGGCGATGAACGCGGCGAGGCTTGCGTAGGCGACGACGTAGGCGAACGTCACCCATCCCCAGTCAGACATCGGCCATCCCCTCTTCGATGTCGGGCGATGCCACCGCGGCTCCGGCGACCGGACGATCGGCGCCGCGCTCGGCGAGGTGGATGGCGTCGCTGAGCCGGTGCAGCTCGATCCGCTTCACCATCAGCGACAGGTAGACGACGCTGAAGGCGAGCACGCCGGTGAGCAGCGCCCACAGCATGAGCGGGTCCTGGATCGCCGGGCCGTCGGGGCGAAGGATCGATGCCGGCTGGTGGAGGGTCCGCCACCACGTCACCGAGAAGTGGACGAGCGGGATCTGCACTGCACCGACGATGCCGAGCACGGCGGCCCGCCGGGCCCTGGTCTGCGGATCGTCGGTGGTGCGACGCAGGGCGAGGTACCCGACGTAGACGAAGAACATGATGGCGGTCAGGGTCAGGCGGGCGTCCCAGGTCCACCACACGCCCCAGGTGGGCTTGGCCCAGATCATGCCGAGGGCGATGGCGAGACCGGTGAAGTAGACCCCGATCTCGGCGCTGGAGGCCGCGGCGCGGTCCCAGGGGAGGTTCCTGCTGAAGAGGTAGCCGACGCTGCAGACCAGCGTGACGGCGAAGGCCAGGTAGGCGAGCCAGGCGGCGGGGACGTGGACGTACATGATCCGCACCAGGTCGCCCTGGACCGAGTCGGCCGGGCTGATCATCGCCAGGATGAACGCCACCGTCAGCGACACACCGATCGCCACCCACGGCCAGCTCCGGCTGGGGATCTGCATCACGTCTCCTGAAGGGGTCGGGCGGTGAGGATTCCCACGATGGCGGCGAGGAGCACGACGGCGGCCATCAGCAGCATCCACGGCAGGATACTGTCGCCGAATCGCAAGCCCTCGTAGGCCTGGGTCGCCCCGAGGAGCAGCGGAACCGACAGCGGGGCGACGAGGAGCGGCACGAGCGCGGACCCTGCCGCCGAGGCGCCCACCAGCGAGGCGGCGAGCGACCCGAGCAGACCGAGGCCGGCGGCGACCAGCAGCACCGTTAGCACCAGCCACGGAATGCCGACGAGCTCGAATCCGTAGAGCACGACGGCGACGGCGCCGACGACGACCTCGAAGAGCATGAGCAGCGCCCCCGACGACACCGACCGCCCGACGTAGCCGGCGGCGGGATCGAGCCCGAGGAGGGCGGCTGCGTCGCGCTGAGGCTGGGTCTCGATGGAGGCCCGACCCACCGACACCAGCACGCCGAAGAGCATCACCGTCACCCAGAACACGCCGGGGCCGATGCGCCGGAGCAGAACGGTGTCGATGCCGACCGCCAGCGGGAGCAGCAGCAGCGCCATCGCCCCGAAGGGGATCGTCACCCAGAGGACGTCGCCCCGGCGGCGCTCACGCTTCAGGTCGCGCTCGACGACGGCGACCACCTGGGAGCCGAAGCCGGCGGTCATCGCAGCGACCCGCCGACGAGCTCGACGGACCGGTCGGCGACGGCCTCGACCCGCTCGCGGTCGTGGGAGACGAGGATCGCCGCCCCGCCGTTGGCGGCGATCTTGCCGACGAGGCCGTTCACGAGGTCGACGGCATCCTGGTCGAGGGCCGAGTGGGGCTCGTCGAGCAGCAGCAGATCGCGTTCGATCATCAACTCCCTGGCGAACTCGGCCCGCCGTTGCATCCCGTGGGACGAATCCCCTGCCGGCCGGTCGATCGCACCGAGCAAGCCGACCGTCCCCAGTGCCTGTTCGACGCCGCCGTCGGATACGCCGGCGACCCTCGCCGCAAATCGGAGGTTCTCTCCGAGGGTGAGCTCGGGGTACAGGCCGGGGATGTGGCCGATCATGCCGATCCGATGCCGGACGTCGTAGCGCTCCTCGCCGGTGAGGTCGGCCCCGAGGACGGTGCCGGTTCCTGCGGCGGGACGGAGCAGAGTACCGATCAGGCGGAGCAGGGTGGTCTTGCCTGCGCCGTTGGCGCCGAAGAGCCCGACGATCTCACCACCACCGATGTCGAGGTTCACCCCGCGCAGGATCGGGGTGGATCCGGCGGTGACGCCGATGTCGTGGAGTTCGACGAGCGCAGACACGATCGGGAAGTGTACGAAGCGCCGGCGGGCTGCGGAATATCGAAGCAGCCAACTACGTTGTGCCCGGCGACTGAAGGAGAACAATGGCAACTGTGAATCTGACGAAGGACACGTTCGAGGACACCATCCTCAACAACGAGACGGTCCTCGTCGACTTCTGGGCGGAGTGGTGCGGCCCCTGTCGCATGTTCGGCCCGGTGTACGAGAAGCTGTCGGAACAGCATCCCGAGATCGTGTTCGCCAAGGTGGACACCGAGGCCGAGCAGGAGCTCGCCTCATACTTCCAGATCCGTTCGATCCCGACGCTGATGGCGTTCCGGGACCGGATCGGCATCTATTCCCAGCCGGGCGCCCTCCCCGAGGACGTCCTCGGTGACCTCATCGCGCAGATCAAGGCGCTCGACATGGACGAGGTCCGCCGGTCGATCGACGACGATCACGACCACGACCACGCCCACGACCACGACCACGAAGAGGTCAAGGAGCCAGCCGAGTAGGCCGTAGAAGTACTAGTCAGCGCGAAAGGAACGGTCCGGGCAACCGGACCGTTTCTCGTTGTCTGGTCCGTCGCACGTGTCTGGAGGGGGTGCTCAGCGGCCCTTTAAGCACATGCGATGGGGAGAAGGAGCGCCTCACACCAGGTCGGCGATGAGCCGTTGCGCCTCGTCGAGGTCGTCGCGGTGGACCATCACCATCAGCTGGTAGGCGCCCATGATCCCCGGCTCGGTGATCACCGAAGCCGGGATGTCGGCGTCGGCCAGGCGACCCCAGGCCTCGTCGGCGGCGGCTCGATCCTCGAACAGCGCCGCCGCGACGAGCTGCTCGGGATCCGACATCAGCCGTCGGCGCCCCCGGTGAAGTGCCACTCGTCCAGACGCAGCGACGGGGTGTGGACGAAGCCGGCGCCGAACTCCGAGTCGGCGAATCGGGCGTCGCCTCCGACCCCCTTGACCTTCCCCCACCCCAGCGCCTCGACGAAGGACTGGGTGAACCGGAGGTTGGAGACCGCCCCGCTGAGCTCGCCGTTCTCGATCATGAACGTCCCGTTTCTGGTGAGCCCGGTGACGACCAACGACTTGGGGTCGAGGACCCGGCAGTAGTTGAACGTCGACACGTAGATCCCTCGCTCGACACCGCCGATCAGCTCACCCGGGGTCTTGTTCCCCGGCGCGATGAACAGGTTGAACGGCACCGGGCCCAACATCTCGGCCCCGGGGAACGAGTTCCCGGTCGATTCGACACCGGCCTTCTTGGCGGTGCGCCGGTTGTGGGCGAGCGCCGCCGTCTTGCCTGCCTCGACGAGGCCGATGCGCCGCTTCGGCGTCCCCTCACTGTCGAAGACGACCCCGCGTGCCCTCGAATCGGGTGCGTCGTCGCGCAACGAGAAGTCCTCGTCGAATTGCCGGGCCCCGATCTCGGCGAACGACATCCCCTCTTCGTGCGACTTGGCGTTGAATCCGTAGACGGCGAGGAAGATGGCGATCGTTGCCGCCGCCTCGGGCGCCAGCACTACCTCGTACACGTCGGGCTTGGCATCGAAGGTCTTCTCGGAGTTGCGGGCCCGCTCGGCGGCGAGGGCTCCCACCGCGGCGCCGTCGAGGTCCCCGATCGCTATCGATGCGGCGTGGCCGCTC
>CAZCBO010000172.1:0-6371 GCA_964496825.1 uncultured Acidimicrobiaceae bacterium | reverse complement strand
GTGGTCAACGAGCAGACGGCGGTGCGGGTCCTCGAGGTCGCCGAGCGACTCGGCTATCGCCCCCATCCATTGGCTCGGGGGCTCCGCACCAACCGGACGCTCACGATCGGGATGGTGGTACCCGACCTGATGAACCCGCTCTTTCCCCCGATCTATGCCGGCGCCGACTCGGTGCTGAGCGAGCTTGGATACAGCGTCCTGGTCGCCAGCGACGACGACGAGGCGGCGAAGTCGCGCACGGTCACCACGGCGCTCCTCGAACGAAGGGTCGACGGGATGATCCTCGCCAACGCCCACCGCGACTTCGCCCTGCCCGACCGGTGGGAGACGCTCCCGATCGTGCTCGTCAATCGGTCGATCGAATCCCAGGCGCTCCCGGCGATCGTGGGTGATGCGAACGTCGGGATCGGCCTCGTCGTTCACCATCTCGTCGAGCTGGGCCACACCGCGATCGCCCACGTTGCCGGACCGGGAGATCTGTCGACGGGGCTGGCCCGTAGGGAGGCATTCGTCGCCGCGATGAGGGAAGAGGGGCTTGGGTCGGATCTCATCGTCGAGTCTGCTGCCTTCCGCACGTGGGCCGGGCGTTCGGCCTGCGAACGGCTGCTCGAAGCGGGCAACGAGTTCACCGCCCTCGTGGCCGGCAACGATCTCATCGCCCTCGGCTGCTACGACGCCCTCTCCGCCGCGGGGATGTCCGTTCCCGGGGATGTCTCGGTTACCGGCTACAACGACCTGACCTTCATCGACCGGGTTGATCCGCCGCTGACCACCGTGGCCGTCGACTACCAGGAGATGGGCGCCGCCGCCGCCCGCACTCTGCTCGAGCTCCTCGACGGAGAGCCGACGCCGCCCTACGAGCCTCTGCGGCTGCCTCCGGAACTCGTTGTCAGGGAGTCGACCGCGCCGAGAGGCTAGGAAAACACCGACCACAGCAGCCGAAGTGCAGCGATGCCGAGCACGACCAGCACCACGATCTGGAACGTCTTCTGCGACAGGCGTTCACCGACCCGCGATCCGAGCGGGATCACGAACAGCACGGGAATGATGGCGATCAATGCGGCGGTGATGCGCTCGCTGTCGTAGGCGTCGACGGCGATGAGCGACACGATCTGGACGGCCCCGAGCACGGCGAAGGGAACGGTCACCGCAAACACGAACCCCGTCCTCGGCAGGTTGAGGCTGTGGGTGTACGTGGCGACGACCGGGGCCGAGATCCCGGTGGCGCCGTGCATGCCGCCGGCGACGAAGCCCACGGGCGCGGCAAGACGCTGTGCCGCCTGGTCGCTCAGCTCGAAGGAGGGGTTGGTCAGGTACCAGACGATGTAGACGATGACGACGAGGGCGAGCACGAGCGACAACCATCGGTCATCGACGCTGACCAGCAGCCAGACGCCGATGAAGATCCCGATGGTGCCGGCGAGCAGCATCGGAGCCAGGTAGCGGCGCACACTGCCCGCAGCGGCGCGGGTCTGCCAGAGCAGCCACACGTTGGCGACCAGGGTGGGGATGGCGATGACGGTGACCGCAAACTCGACATCGGTCACCGCCGCCGTCACCGGAATGGCGAACATCGGTCCACCGATGCCGGTGAGACCCTTGGCGAAGAATCCGATCGCGACGGCGACGAGGACCAGGGCGATCTGACCGGTGTCCAAGCCCTCAGTCCCAGTCGAGGAATGCGGGGAGCCGGCCCTTTTCGCGAATTGTGCCCACGATACCGAGCGGGAAGAACAGCAGCACGGTCACCAGCAGCACGCCGATGATGACGATGTTGAGCTCCGTCGCCCCGAATTGGGTGATGCTGAGCTCGTTGATCGCCATGATCAATACGGCACCCACGACCGGTCCGGCTACGGTGCCCCGGCCCCCGATGATCGCCATCAGCACCATCTGCGCCGATATGGCGATGGTGAAGAAGAGATCGGGGCGAACAAAGGCGAGCGAGTATCCCCACAAGGCGCCGACGAAACCGACCCAGAAGGCGCTGAGCCCGAAGGCGAGGATCTTGTAGAAGCGGGTGGGAACACCGGCCACCTCCGCCTTTGTCTCGTCCTCGGCGATGGCCCGCAACCCGAGCCCGAACTTCGAATGCTCCACCTGATAGGACAGCACGATCGAGCCGATCGCCGCGATGAGCATGGCGTAGAAGAACGGTGCACGCAGCCACTCCTGCGGGACGGGAACGGGCGGGAGCGGCAATCCCGCCGACCCGCCCAGGTAGTCGACGTTGTCGAAGATGAGCAGGAATATGAAGAGCAGGGCGATGGTGGAGATGATGAAGGCCGGCCCACGGGTCCGCAGCGTGATCAATCCGGCCACGAGACCGAGCGCCACCGCGGCGAGGCCGCCGACGGTCGCGGTCAAGAACGGCGAGACGTCGTAGTAGTAGAGCGGGACCGCCGCCACGTAGCCGCCGATTCCCAAGAACACGGCGTGACCCAGCGAGATGTAGCCGGCGTAGCCGCCGAGGATGTTCCAGCTCGACGACATCGCTACCCACATCAGGGTGTTGGTCACCAGCAGCATGATGTAGTTGTAGTTCCCGAACAGGGACCTGGTGAAGGGCAGCAGGAGTAGGCCGATCAGCAAGATCCCGACCACGATCCATCGACTCTTGCTGGGTGGCTCGGGAGCCGCGATCGCCTCGACGACCTCGGGCTCGGTCCCGTCGGCGGCGCGGTCTTCGATCATGCCGCCACCTCTTTGCCGAAGAGGCCGCGAGGGCGGATCAGCAGGATGAGGAAGAGTGCCGCATAGAAGGTCATCGGCCCCCAGGCAGGGGCGATCTCGGAGACGACCAGCGAGCTCGCCACACCGAGGAGGAGCGCGCCGACCACCGCACCCTTGAGGCTTCCCATGCCGCCGAGGACGACCAGAGCCAGCAGGGCGGCGATCCACTGCCAGTGGCGGAACGGAAAGAACGGGTACAGATAGCTCATCAAGGCACCGGATGCTCCGGCGAGCGCCGAGCTGATGCCGAACGAGATCGCCGAGACGCGGCGCACGTTCACCCCGACGAGCTGGGCGGCGGCGCGATTCTGCATCGTGGCGCGGATCCCGTACCCGATTCGCGTGAAGCGGAGGAAGATCCACAGGCCGGCCAGCAGGATGAAACTCAACACCGCGGCAAAGAACTGCCCGGTCGGGACGAAGTAGTCCCCGACGTGGAAAGCGTCGGTGAAGTAGCCGGGCTTGGCCTGCCGGAAGATCCCGGTGAACTGCCATCCGAGGAGGCCTTCGATCATGATGGCGATGCCGAAGGTGAGCAGCACCGTCATCTCCACATAGCGCGGGCTGCCCTCGATGCGGGTGAAGAAGAGCAGATAGATGCCGACACCGGCGATGAAGAAGAAGGGCATGATGAGGATCGCCGAGATCAGCGGATCGATGCTCAGCTTCTCGAAGGCGTAGAAGGCGGCATAGGCGGCGGCGACGATGAAGGCGGCGTGGGCCAGGTTGACGATGCGCATCACACCGAAGGCCAGCGTCAGCCCGCTGGCGAACAGCGCATAGACCCCACCGAGGAGGAGACCGAGGATCACGACCTGGATCATGGCGACTCCTCCACGTCGACCGACCGCCCCAGGTACAGCTCCCGGATCCGGGGGTCGTCGAGGATGGTGTCGGCAGGGCCCTCGAAGCGCACGATCCCGAGATCGAGCACCACACCCCACTCGGCGAGCTCGAGACCACGCACTGCATTCTGCTCGACCATGACGATCGTGATCCCCAGGGCCTCGAGCTCCCTGATGGTGGCGAAGATCTGGTCGGCGATCTGCGGGGCCAGACCCAGGCTGGGTTCGTCGAGCATCATCACCTTGGGGTCGATCATCAGCGCCCGTCCCAGCGCCAGCATCTGTTGCTGTCCCCCGGACAGCTTGCCTGCGTCCATCGACGCCCGCTCGGCGAGGATGGGGAAGAGCTCGAAGACCCGCTCCATGCGCTGCTTGATGACCGACCGATCCCTTTCCAGGTAGGCGCCGATCGTGAGGTTCTCCTTGACGCTCATCTCGGCGAAGACCGCCTGGTCCTGCGGGACGAAGCAGATGCCGGCGGCGAGGATCTGGTCGGGTCGGGCGCCGTCGAACGGCACTTCTCGGAAGGCGACCTCTCCCGAGCGCGGCGGCAGCAGGCCGGAGATGACCTTGAGGAGAGTCGACTTCCCCGCACCGTTCGGTCCGATGATGCAGTACGACGTGCCCTCCTCGACGGTGAGGGAGAGCCCCTTGAGGATGTCGGGCCCCTGCCCGTACCCGGCGTCGATGTCGCGAATCTCCAGCAGCGCCATCTACGCCCTCCCCAGGTAGGCGTCGAGGACGCGGTGGTCGCTCTGCACCTCGTCGGGCGTGCCGTGCAGCAGCACCTCGCCGTGGGCCATGACGATCACCGAGTCGCTCAGATCCATCACCAGGTCCATGTTGTGCTCGACGATCATGAAGGTCAGCCCGGCGGCGTTGAGCTCTCTGATTCGGCCCACAAGCCGGCGTAGCAGCGAAGGATTGACGCCACCGGCGGGCTCGTCGAGGAGGACGACCTGCGGATCGGCCATGAGGACCGACGAGAACTCGAGCAGCTTCCGCTGCCCATAGGACAGTGCCTCGGCATTGGTGTAGGCGTAGTCGGCGATGCCGACGAAGTCGAGCAGCTCCATGGCGCGTTCGATCTCGTGGTCGAGCATCCGCGAACCGAACATGCTGCGGAGGTCGTTGCCGGACGATCCCACCACCATGTTCTCCAATACGGTCAGGTCGTCGAGCGTCCTCGTCACCTGGAACGTCCTGCCGATGCCGAGTCGGGTGAGTTTGTGCGGCATCTTCCCGGTGACGTCGCGTCCCTGGTATGTGACCGATCCCGAGTCGGGCCGGATGACGTTGTTGATCAGGTTGAACGTCGTGGTCTTTCCGGCACCGTTCGGCCCGATCAGAGACGTGATCGAGCCCGCCTCGATCCGGAAGCTGCAGTCCTTGACGGCATGGATGCCTCCGAAGCTCTTGTTGAGATTCGACGCTTCGAGCGTCACCGCCACGTTCGCTCCTCAGCTGCTCCTCGGCCCATCATGCCAGCGCTACCCACGACCGACCACCGAACAGATGGGGCACCGGGTGTCCGGTGCCCCATCTGCAGAGACGGCTGTCGGTTACGAGAACTCGTCCTTCGGGTACACCAGGTCGACGGTACCGGGGAAGTCGCCCACCGGGTACACGAACACGAGGTCACCGTCCTGCCACTGCACCATGATGTGCGAGCGTTCGAACGGCAGACCGCGCTCGTCCCAGTAGTAGCTACCCATGACGGTCGTCACCGGATCGTCGGCGGTGCGGCCGTGGAGCCACGCCTGCATGGCGGCGTTGTCGGCGCTGCCGGCCCCGAGAATGGCCTGGGACATGCCCTGGCACACCGCAAACGGGATCGCCACGTCCTCATCGGGCGGCTCGCCTGCGGAGGCCGTGTACCCGTCGATGAAGTCCTGGTTCGAGTACGCCTGGCCGGCCACCGTGCTCTCGAAGTTCGCCAACGGATGCCAGGAGGCGTGGATCGTGATGTGCTGCTCGTTGCCGCCCAGCGTCTCCGCGAAGGCGTTCTGCGCGCCCTGCGACATGTAGACCAGCTTGGGCTGGTAGTCGACCGTGGCCATCGCCTGGACGAGCGAGATCGCCTCATCGAACGACGCCGTCGAGGCGAACACCATCTCGGCGCCGCTGTCCTTCATCGCGTTGGCCAGGGTGTTCCAGTCGGTGAACGGTGGCTCCACCGGCCAGCTGTTCTCATACACCACGTCGATGTCGGTGTCGGTCAGGTAGCCATCGAGCTGGACGACCTCGTCCGAGTCGGGGATCGACACCTCACCACCGACGAGGCCCTTGTAGATGGCCTCGGCGAAGAAGTCATCGGCGTACACGACCGCCACGGTCGTCGGCGCCGGGTCGATCACGCCCTGCTCGACGTAGTAGTCGATCATCGCCAGCGGTGAGAAGCCGATGAGCTCGGCAGCGTTCTGCTGGAAGTAGAAGATGTTGTCGTATCCCCGCGACCAAATGCGCAACGCGCCGCCCGATGGCACCGGGTACACCATGCCGTTGTTCAACGCCGTCGTCGTGGCCGGGAAGGTCAGCAGGCTCGAGAACGTGCCGAGCAGGACGTCGGCACCGTCGTCGATCTGCCGCTGGATCTGCGTGACGGTCTGCTCCGGATCCGATCCGTTGTCTTCCACGACGTACTCGACCATGTGTCCGTCGAGACCTCCCAGCCGGTTGATCTCGTCAACACAGAACTGGTAGCCGGCGCTGTGAAGCTGTCCCGTCTGCGCGAAATCGCCGGTCAAAGGGAGGGAAGCCGCAAACACGTACGGTTCCATCTCCTCCGCCGCC
>CAZCBO010000171.1:0-6389 GCA_964496825.1 uncultured Acidimicrobiaceae bacterium | reverse complement strand
GAGGTTGACTTCGATCCATTCTTGGTTGGCGGACACGACGTGGGTGGAGTCGTCCCATCCATCGGGGCCGAAGTCGGGATCCCAGTAGGCCAGGGCGAGCAGGGTGGGTTCACCGACGGTGAACTGGGCGTCCTGCTCGTCACCGGTCTGGAGGGGTCGACTCACCTCGAAGTACCAGACTCCGGGTCCGTCTTCGACCGGGTTGGAGTGGGTGAACACCCCGAGCAGGGAGTTCTCCGCTCCGGCGCCGTTGTCGTCCTCGCGAGTCTCGGCGTCGGTGGCCCATTCGTCGTCGAAGTTGCACCCCGAGTCGTTGCCCGGGTCTCCGTCTCCCGGGCCGGCTCCGGTGGCGCCACCCTGGGCCTCACCGAGAGCGCACTCCAGCTCCCAGTGCCAGATGTCGACCATCCCGGTGGATTGCTCACCCTCATGGTCTTCGGCGCCCATGTGCGGGCCGCCGGTGTCGACGGGGAACAGCCACGAAGGCGCCCCCGAGAGATGGGGATCGTCGGCGCTCCAGTTGTAGTCGTCGTCGACGGTGAACAAGGCGTAGATGTTCTCCCCGTCGTGGGCCATCTTGATGGTGACGTCCCTGTTCTCGATCGGGTCATCCGCCCGATCCACGATCGGCTCCAACGTCAACGCCAGGCCGGTGACCACATCCCAATCCGACGGGTCACCATCCACCGTGATCGACACCTCAGGCGCCTCCAACGACCGCGCTTCCACGGCTTCGTGCGCTTCTGCTTCGGTCGTCGTTGTCTCTTGCTCGGCCGTTGTCGTGGTCGCTGCTTCGGTTGTCGTAGTCGCCGCCTCCACAGTGGTCGTTGTGGTGTCCTCGGCGTCGCTCGTGCACGCTGCGGCCAGCAACACGAAGACCGTCAGGGCAACCAACCAAGTTCTGCGCGTTCGCACGCCCACCTCCTCACTCGTCACGGGGCGCGGCATGGCGCGGCCCTGTGTTCACCGTAGGTGAACGGGTCCGGACCGACGATGGGACAAAGGTCACAGCATGAGGTCTGCGTGGGTGATCGCGTCGGGTCCGACCGATCTTGGAATAGGGACTTTCGGCCCTAGTCCGGCTCAGGTGATGAGGCGCAATCGGAGGGCAACGGCAACTGCCTCGGAACGTCGCTTGACACCCAGCGTGCGATACAGCCGGCGCAACCTCGCCTTGACGGCCGGCTCGCTGAGTCCCAGCCGTTCCGCGAGCTGCTGGTTGTCGAGCCCATCGGCGAGCAGCTCGAGCAACTGCTTGTCTTCGGTGTCGACACCGTCGATGGCGCCGGTCGCCTGCATGGTGGCCACGAGGGGTCCCGCGAGCTCGCCCTGGATGTAGGACTGGCCCGATGCAACGGCTCGGAGCGCTCTCGTCAGCTCGTCACGATCGACGCTCTTGAGCAGATAGCCGTCGGCTCCAAGCTCCACCGCGCGTCGTAGGTAGGCCGGATCGTCGTACATGGTCAGGATCACCACGCGGACCGGCTGGTGACGCTCGCGCAGGCTCTCCAGGGTCTCCAGGCCGGAGAGGCCCGGCATTCGTATATCGAGGAGCACCACGTCGACCTCGACTTCCTCGAGAGCGGCGAGCAGGTCGGCCCCGTCCTCCACTTCCTCGACGATCTCGATCTCAGGTTCGTGGGCGAGGATCATCCGCAACCCTTCGCGCACGATGCGGTGATCGTCGGCGATGATCACCCTCACCGTTCACGCTCCACGTTCGGGAGCCACGCCCGGAATCGTGTGCCCTCCCCATCGCGCTTCGTCACGTCGAGGCCTCCGCCGAGCGCTTCGAGCCGCTCCCTCGTCGTCACCAGACCGAGCCCGGGAGCCGCAGAGATGCCGATGCCATCATCCTCGACGTCGAGCACGACGGTGCCGTCGTCGCGGTAGAGGGCCACGGAGATCGCTGAGGCTTCGGCGTGCTTCCGTGCGTTGGTCACTCCCTCTCGAGCGGCACGAAAGAGGTCGACTCGCTGTCCGAGCGAGAGGTTGAGGCCTTCGTCGAGACCGAGCTCGACGGTCAGCTCGGTCTCGAGTTCGGTGGTTTCGGCGAGATCGGTGATGGCGGCGGCCAGGTCGATCTCGGCGCCCGGCTCGTCGCGGAGCCGGCGGAGCTCGGTTCGCAAGCGTGCCTCGACTCCACGGACGAGGTCGCCGACGCGTTCCAACTCCTCGGCTACCGCTGAGCCCGGCTGGACGCGAGCGAGACAGTCCTCGATGCCGTAGTGAATGCGATAGAGCGGCTGGCCGATGTCATCGTGAAGGGCGCCTACTACCCGCTTCCGTTCGGCCTCCTGCGCATAGACGAGATCCGCGAGCAATAGTTCGGCCTGGCGCTGTCGTCGGGCGACCTCACGAGCGTTCCTGTAGAACAGCACCACCGTGAACACCGCGAGAAGGCCAATTCCGATGACGATGCTTGCCCATACGTAGCTCCGGATCCGCCCGACCGTTGCCTGTCGCGGACCGGCTTGTTCGTAAACCTCGAACACGGCAACGATCGATCCATCCGGGCCCTCGACGGGGAGATAGAACTCGGTCAACGAGCCGTACTCGCGCTCGGGCAGGTCCTCCGGGCTCGTCGCGTCCGGCGCCCCCATCACGGTCTCGCCGGCGAACGCGGCCAGGAGGTCCTGGGAGGGCGCAAACCTCCGGCCGATCAAATCCCGATCGTCCGAGTAGACGATCCTGCCATCGGGCGTCCACACCTGGACCAGCACCGTCTCGCGGCCGAGGAGGCGCCGCTGCACCGCGGCATCGACCTCGTCGAGTTCTGCAGGCGTCAGCTCGCGGAGGGGGATCAGACCATCGGTGGACAGATCGCGGACGACCGTTCCAAGGGACTCGGCCTCCGACTCGAGCAGCCAGTGCTCCACCTGGTGTGGAATCGCCACCGTCAACACGACGGCAATGACGGCGGAGAGCACGAGCGCAACCAGCGCGGTACGGCCGAGCGCCCCGAGTACCGACCACTGTGCTCTGAGTGGACCGGAGGCGCCCCCGGGGCTCTTCGTCTGCCCTGTGCGCTCGATGTCGTTCACCGTCGTCTGATGATGGCACGCCGCCGTCGATCCCATCTGGGTCTTTCGGCCCTAACCACTGCAGGGGTCGATCCGGGACGATGCTCCCGCGGGATCGTACGCGCGCGCACAAAGGGGTCTCGAGATGGCGGACGAGCACTCGATCGCGGCGGTGGTGACCGCCCCCAACCTCACCTATCGCCAGCGGCTGCACCAATTGGCCCTCATTGCCGAGGAGGACCTGCCGTATCCCAAGATCGGCGCCGAAGCGGAGGATGCCCTCGCCTCGGGGCTCGTCTCCGACCTGCACGAGGGTCACGCTCCGTACCGGCCCCGTTACGTCCTCCCCGACTATGCCGTGGCGCTGCGCAACGGCTCGGAGTTCCTGGAGCTCGAGCCACCTACCGATCTCGAGGAGGCCATCGACCTGCTCGAGATCGTCTACCACCACGTGCCCTCGATCACCACATACCCGGTCTACTTCGGTGATCTCGACACCCTGCTGCTGCCGTTCCTCGACGACTCGTGGACGGACGCCCGGCTCGACCGGCTGTTCACCCGCTTCTGGCGCTTCCTCGACCGCACCATCCCCGATGCGTTTGCTCACGCAAACATCGGACCCACCGACAATCCCATCGCCCGGTCGATTCTGCGGATCGACCGCGAACTCGCCCAGGTGACCCCGAACCTCACCCTGAAATGGAGTCCGGCCGAGAGCGGCGACGGGCTGCTCCTCGAAGCGGCGAAGAGCATCGCTGCGGTCAACAAGCCGCACATTGCCAACGACCCGCTGATCCGGATGGACTTCCCCGAGGGCTACGGCGTGGTGAGCTGCTACAACACCCTGCCCCTCGGCGGTGGCTCCCACACGTTGGTCCGCCTCAATCTGGCGGAGAGTGTCCGCCGGCACGAGGGATCGGTCGATGCCTACCTCGAGACGACGCTCCCCGCCCACGTCGCGCTCACCTTCGAGGTGATCGAGTCCCGGGTGCGCTTCCTGGTCGAAGAGGCTCGGTTCTACGAGCACTCGTTCCTGGCGACCGAGGGCCTGATCCATCCCGAGCGGTTCACCGCCATGTTCGGGATCTACGGGGTTGCCGAGCTGGTCAACGGGCTCCTTCCCGGGAAGCGCTACGGCCGCGACGACGAATCGGCCGACTTGGCGCATCGGGTGGTCGATGTGATCGGCGAGCTGGTCGAGCGGCGTGATATGCCCCACTGCCGCAACGGCAGGGCCACCCTCCACGCCCAGTCCGGCATCAGCGAGGACATCGGGATCACCGCCGGCGCCCGGGTGCCGATCGGTGAGGAGCCGGAGCTGGTCGACCACATCCTGACCGTCGCACCACACCACCGACGGTTTCCTTCCGGGATCAGCGACATCTTCGCCTTGGAGCGCTCGGTGCGGTCCAACCCCGAGGCCATCGTCGATGTCACCAAGGGGGCGTTCCACCTGGGCATGCGCGAGATCACCTTCAACGTCGAGGGAAGCGACCTGGTGAGGGTGACCGGGTACATGGTCCGGCTCTCCGACATCGAGAAGCTGCGGGCCGAGCGCTCGCGCATCAACAGCACCGTCCTCGGAGCCGAGTCCGTGGAGAACTGGGGGCTCCTGGGGCGAGTACCCAGGGTGATCAGCCACGAGATGGACCCGCGGATGGGTTCGATCCTCCGGTGACCGCCCCGGCTGCACAGCTCATCCGGCATCCCATTGTGATCGAGCCGGGCGCGCCCCTGCTCGAGGTGGCGGGTGTGGTGCGGTCGAGCGCCGTCGACGGTCCGGGAAACCGCTACGTGTTGTTCCTCCAGGGCTGCAACTTCGACTGCACGGCCTGCCACAACCCGACGACGATCGGCCGTTGCGATGGATGCGGCACGTGCGTCGAGCACTGCCCCCACGGGGCGCTGTCGCTGGGAGCCGGCGACGAGGTCGTGTACGACCCGGAGGTCTGCGATCACTGCCGGGTGTGTGTCACGGTCTGTCCGATCGATGCCGATCCGACGGTCCGGCTGGTAGCGGTGGATCGTCTCCTCGACGAGATCAGACCGCTGGGGCCGTTCCTCAGCGGCATCACCGTAACCGGTGGTGAGCCGACGCTGCAGCTGGACGGTCTCACGGCGCTCTTCACCGCAATGAAGAGCGACCGGGAGCTGGGCGGACTGACCACGCTGCTCGACACCAACGGAACCCTCACCCGTGCGGGGTGGGAGCAACTGCTGCCGGTGCTCGACGGGGCGATGGTCGACCTCAAGGCAGCCGACCGCTCCCTCCATGAGTTCCTCACCGGGTTCTCGAACGATCGCGTCAAGGACTCGATCCGGTTCCTCGCCTCGGTTGGCAAGCTCACCGAGGTGCGCCTGCTGGTCGTAGCGGGGGTGACCGACACCGACGAGGAGCTCGCGGGATGGGCCGGTTTCGTTGCTGATGCCGCGCCCGACGTCCCGGTGCGGCTCATGGCCTTCCGGCACGACGGCACCAGGGCTCCGGCACGCCAGTGGCCCGAGACGTCCGCCGAGACCATCGAACGGGTCCGCGCCCACCTCACCGCGCTCGGCTTGACCGGCGTGTTCGCCTAGGTGGGCGCGATCCTGAGCCCTGGGTTCGCAGCCGCGCTGGGCGCGATCCTGAGCCCTGGGTTCGCAGCCGCGCTGGGCGCGATCCTGAGCCCTGGGTTCGCAGCCGCGCGCGATATACGATGCCGCTTGGATCATGACTGAGATCACCGTCGAGCCAACCGACGACGGCAAGTACCGGGTCACCGTCGCCGACGAACGGTCGACGACCACCCACGAAGTGACGGCCGATCCAGCCGACATCGACCGTCTCGGCGGCGGGGCAGGCTCCGAATGGCTGATCGAGGCCTCCTTCTGGTTTCTCCTCGATCGGGAGCCCAAGGAATCGATCCTGTCGCGCTTCGACCTGCGCGACATCGAGCGCTACTTCCCCGAGTTCGAAGAGCGCATCGCGGACTACCTATGAGCGAAACGGCCGAGCCGAAGGCCCGCCGCGCCTTCGAAGCCGAAGGGCTCGTGCCACGAACCTGGTCGAACGAGCCCGGCTACCGCTACGGCGACCACGAGCATGGTTCCCACAAGGTGCTGTTCTGCATCCGGGGGTCGATCACGTTCCACACCCCAGGAGGGGACGTCACTCTCGGTCCCGGTGATCGGCTCGACCTGCCGGCGGGCACACCACACGGCGCCACGGTCGGACCCGGAGGGGTCACCTGCATGGAAGCGGCCCGCTGAGGGCATCCGTGCGACGACGGGGTTCGAGCCCATAGCGAGGCTCCGCCTCGCCTCGATCGGTCCCTACCGTCGGATTACTGCTCGGAGTGCCGGAGCCAGACGTACAGCGCTCCTGCA
>CAZCBO010000170.1:0-6418 GCA_964496825.1 uncultured Acidimicrobiaceae bacterium | reverse complement strand
GCTGATCGCCTACATCCGCTCCGAGCAGATCCCCCAGGCCGACGTCGTTGCCAAGGCCGATCGAAACGTCGATCTGGCGCTGCTCCGCATCGACAACGGCGAGGCGGCCACCCAGATCCGCATCAACCAGCAGCGGGCCAGGATCGACAACGTCGAGGACGCTGCACAGAAGGACGGGCTCTACGGCGGCCTCGCCGACGAGACCGCCGATCTCCTCGGCGGGGCCGGGACCTGCACTGCGAAGTCGGCAGAGATGGTGACCGCCACTTGTAACAGCCCCGGTCTCGACACCGACCGCGACGGTCTCGCCGACGCCGCCGAGGTGCGTCTCAGCGAGATCGCGGCGCTTGCTCACGAGAATCTCACCGAGCTCGGCTTCAACAGCGACGGCACGGCGAACCCGGTGCTCAAGCCGATCTACGACGTTGGGTTCGATCCGGCCAACGCCTTCACCAACAGCGACGACGCCGGTCAACCGGTCGCCGACCTCGAGGCCGCCGACCTGATGCTCGAGGCCCTCGAGAGCGATCTACTCCTCGTCGGTATCACCGCCGAGAGGGAGGACGAATTCCTCACGCCGTTGCGCGAGGGATTGGCCTTCCTCGAGGAGGCCGCCGCGCTGCGGCTCTGGGAGGTCGACTTCGGCGAGGTCTCTGCGGCCATGGGTGTTCCCCTCGAGGATGCGCAGCGGGCCGTCGGCCTGTTCAACGCATACTGCGGCCGCTGCCACAGTGGGGGATATAGCGCCGGGGTGACGTTCGAGACCGGTCCGGGCACCGGGGCCTGGGGACCAGCGATCAACCACGGCCGGACGCCGGTCCAGTTCCCAGCGACCGACTCCGCGATCCCCATCGAGGACCATATCGAGTTCGTCATCCAAGGCTCCACCAATGCCATGCACTACGGCGTCAACGGGATCGGCACGGGGCGGATGCCCGGGTTCGGCACGTCGCTGACCGCTGAGGACATCACGTTGATCGTCGAGTACGAGAGGACCCTGTGATGCGCCACGATGACCGCGGGCTCTCCACGTTGGAGTGGCTCGGCCTGCTCGGGATGATCGCGGTGCTCCTCGCCATGATCCCCTGGGTCAGAGAGACCGTGTCGGACCTGGTGGGCTACCTCTACAACCGCACCGACGAGGCCGGAGAGCTCACCGACTTCTCGGTGATGATGCGCGGCGTCACGATCGTGATCGCCGCCGTGATCACGTTCATCGGGGCCGTCTGGCTGATCCTGGCCACCAACCTCGGGAACCGGCTGTCGTTTCTTATCACCGGGGTCGCCATGTTCGGATGGCTGACGATCTCGGGGCTCCTCTTCGTCGTCTACGCGCCGCGAGGTGTCCGGCCCGCCGATATCGAGGGTCTGAACGCCATCCAGATGCGGGTGCCCGCCATCGCGATGGCGGCCGGTGCGTTCATCCTCTTCCTGATGTTCCTTCTCGCCCTCGACCGCTACGAGAAGGACGCCCCGGAGTAGGTTCTCGTCTCCCCCGGCCACGCCCGCGGAGCTCCGCTCCGGCGCAGAGGGGGCCTCCTACCCCTGGAGGTGGTGGGCGAGGATCTGCAGCTCCGAGGAGAGGTCGACACGGCGCACCTCCACGTCGTGGACCTTGAGCACGGTCGGGGCGAAGTTGAGGATCGAGCGCACCCCGGCCGCCGTCAGTCGATCTGCCACCTCCTGGGCGGCGCGCGGTGGGGTGGCGATGATGCCGATCGACGCATCGTTGTCGGCGACGATGGTCTCCAGCTCGCCCATCGCGGCGACCGGGAGGCCGGATACCCGTTTGCCCACCTTGGCCGGGTCGGCATCGAAGAGGGCGACGATGTTGAAGCCCCATTCAGCGAAGCCCTCGAAGGCGGCCAGCGCCCTCCCCAGGTTCCCGGCGCCGACGATCACCACCCGGTACTCGCGATCGAGGCCGAGCAGGGTGGTCAGCTGATGACGGAGACCGGCGATGTCGTAGCCCACACCGCGAATCCCGCGCAGTCCGACCAGCGAGAGATCCTTGCGCACCTGTGCCGACTGCACCCCGGCGATCTGGGCCAGCTCCTCCGACGAGCAGGTCGCGCGGTCTGACGGCAGCGAGAGCAGGCTGCGCAAATAGACCGGGAGCCGTGCCACCGTGGCTGGCGGGATGCTCGCCTTCATCGCGTGCGATGGTAAACCCCGCACGAAACGCCTCGGTCGCCGGGCGCCTAGGTGTGCTCGGCGAGCCGCCTCAACGCCGAGAGGTCGCCGTAGGCCCGCCTGGCGATCCGTCGCCTCGCCAAAGGGAGCAGGAGCCGGGACAGCGGTGTCGTACCCTCGCCGGCCCACCGCAGGGTCATCCTCGTCCCGCACTCTCCGATCGGCACCAACGTGGTCTCGACCGTCGCGGTGACCCCACCGCCGGTGATCCGGGAGACGTAGTAGCGGTTCGGGTCGACACCTACGAGCTCGTCCTCGAAGTCGTAGCGGCGGCGGCCTTCCCGGTAATGGGCGATGCCCATCGCGCCGGGCGCGCCCGGTTCACCGGCAACGAGTTCCAGCCGCTCCAGACCCGAGGTCCACTCCGGTGCCCGGTCGGCGTCGAGCAGGATCTCGGAGACCTCTTCGGGGGTGGCTCCGATGCGAATCGATACGGTCACCGGTTTCATGACTCCCTCAGCATCGATCGCCCGACAGAAGCCGTCGAGAGGCGAAGGTCAGTTTCTCAGCTCCCGCACCTGGTCCTCGGTCATTACTCCCTCCAACAGGACGTCGCCGGTCACCGGGTCGAGGACGACGGGGACCCGGTCGTCGTAGAGCAGCAGGAGGTCGGGGTCGAGATCGATGTCGATGATCTCGAGCGGCCGGCCACGGAACAGCGCCAGCGCCTCCTCGCAGAGGTGACAGCCCTGCCGGGTCAGAAAGAGCAGTCTCCGAGCCATCGGCGCGAGCCTATCTTGAGATGATGCGGCCGTTCACCACGTTCGTCATCATCGGGTTGGTGGTGCTGATCGTCGGTGCATTCGTGGTCAAGCTGGCGACCACAGGGCTCACGCCCTAGCCCCCTTCTTCGACGATGCGGAGCCGGTCCCGGCCCTCCGGTGCGTGGAACGCCACCGGGACGCGCGGGGCAAGGCCGAACCGCTCGTCGGCACGTCCGTCCCTGACCGCGATCGCCATCTGCCCGTACGAATCAACGTGCAGCAACGCCTCACCGTGGGGTACGTGGGCGTAGACCTCGACCCAGGGGAGCCGGTACTCGGCTCCCCTGATCGCGATCTCGACGTCACCCCGGGGCTCGAGCCCGATCGCCAACAGGTCGGCCGGCGCCACGTTGGTCTGGGCATTTCCGAAGTGGTCGACCCAGAGGACCTCGCCGTTCACCGACCCGAACGAGTCGGTCTCGACGAGCGGAATCATCATCGGTACCACCAGGCCGGGATCGACCTCGGGTCCGAGTTCGGTGATCTGCGCCTCTCCCGAAGCCAGCACCGCGGCGGCCGGCGCAAACACATCGCGGCCATGGAACGTCGCTCCCTCGGCTGGCAGCCGGTAGGCGTCGTTCTCGATGGCCACGATGAGGTCGGCACCGCCCACCATGGCGACGGCGGCGGCCAGCACGCCATTGTCGGGTCCGACGAAGTACCCCCACGGGGTCCTCGCTGCAATCGCAGGCCGGTCGGTGCCGACGCCGGGGTCGACGACGGCGAGGGCCACGCCGTCGGGGAGGTATTGGATCGCCCTGAGCAATGCCAGCGATGCGGTCTGGACGTCACCCCTCGGAAAGTCGTGCCCGATATCGATCACCCGCACCTCGGGAGCGATCCGGGCGATCACCCCGTGCACCACGCCGACGAACTCGTCCTCGTGACCGAAGTCGGAGAGAAAGGAGATGGGGAGAGAAGTCATGAGCCGCAAGCCACAAGCTGCAGGCAAGACAGGCTAGGCGCTCCGCGTCAGCTTGCGGCTTGCTGCTTGAAGCATGCAGCTCACGACTCCCTGACGCCGCGCCGTTCGGTGGGGTCGGGGTGTAGCGGGACGTCGGAGCGGTAGGTGCCGGCCTCGATGGCGACATCGATCTCGACCAGCTCGGCCAGGGACACGTCGGCGAGGGCACCAACGAAGGCTCTCTGGGCGCGATACCAGGTGGTATGGATCGGACAGGCGTCCGTCCAGTCGCACGGTCCGCCGCGAAGCACGCAGGTGTCCAGCGTTGTCGGCCCCTCTGCGGCATCCACGACATCGAGCAAGGTGATCTCCTCTGGAGGGCGCGCCAGCGAGTAGCCGCCGTCGGGCCCCGCCATCGCATCGAGCAAGCCGGCCCGAACGAGATCGGCGAGGATCTGGGTCGCATAGCCGCCGGGGATGTCCATGACGGCGGAGATCTCACGGGCCTTCCTCCTCCCCTCGCCGTGCCGGCGCGCGATGTCGAGCATGGCTCGAACCGAGTAATCGCCCTTGCGCCCGAGCGTCACCTGCACACGATACCTCTAGCTCTACTATAAACGTTTAGCTGTCTACTTGACATTATCACATCCGGGCGGTATAACAACGCTTAGCGCTGATCTGAAGGATTGAAGGCATCCGATGGCGGTCCTCGATCTCACCCGGTCCAACGACAGCACCCTTCACATCCGCCGCTCGTCCCTCACCGAGCCCGCGATCGCCCTCAGCACCGCCGCTGCGGTCGCCGGGGTCGTCGAACTCCTTCTCGATCGAATCGCCGCTCCCGTGCTGACACATGCCGTCGGCCCATCGCTCGGGTGGACCGCGGCCTTTGCGGCGCGGGTGGGTTCGATTGCGGTCGGCGTCACCGCCATCCTCGTGCTCATCGCCGCGGTGGCGTGGGCCGCGGCCGTGGGGTCGCGACATCCCTTGCCCGCATCAGCCGTCGCGATCGCGGTCGTCGTCACCCTCGTCGCCATGGTCGTCGGTCGTGACGTGCCTGCCGGTGCCGTCCATGGAGCGGTGATCGCCGCTGCGGTGGCTGCCTTGGCGATCGTGCACCGGGTCGGTCACCGGTACGTGGCAGCATTCGCAGCCGTTGCCGCGGCGATCGTCGCCGGACAGCTCGCACTCCTCCGCGTCGAGCTCGCGCTCCCGGCGCGCACCGTCGCCGAGGCGGCGGCGGTGGTGGCCCTCCTGCTGTTCGCGTTCGCCGTGTCCCGGCTCTCGCTGCGACGATCGCTCATCGGCCTGGCCATCGGAGCGGTCGTCGCCGCCGCTGCCTTGGCGACGGACCGCACCGCCCTGGTCGCGCTCTGGGCCGCCGGCGCGACACTCTGGATGCCTTCCCTGGTCTACATCTGCGCCGGCGGCGCGGCGGGGGTTCTCGTGGCGAACTCGCTGCCCGACCGCGCCACCCGGCCGCTCGTCGCCGGGCTCGCACTGCTGGCCGTAGCCGGCCTCGAGCCCGCCCTGATCCACCACAACGTGACCGCACTCGTCGGCCTGCTCGTGCTGGGCATGACGGTCGAGAGGACCTCAGCGTGACCACGAAGGGGGTATCGCGCCGCGAGTTCCTCATCCTGGGGGCCGTCACCACCGTCGGCGTCGCCGGGTATCCGTTGCTCCATCACCTGCGGGCGATCGAGTCGGTGGAGAACCCCCTCGACTTCTATCCGTTCCGGGACTGGGAGCGGGTGTACCGCGACCAGTACGCCTACGACTCGAGCTTCACCTTCATCTGCTCCCCGAACGACACCCATGCGTGCCGGCTCAGGGCCTTCACCCGCAACGGCGTGATTCAGCGCATCGAGCAGAACTACGACGTCGGTCGCTACGCCGACCAGCTCGGCAACACCGCCTCGGTCAAGTGGCACCCCCGCGGCTGCAAGAAGGGCCAGACCTTCCACCGCAGGGTCTACGGCCCCTACCGGCTCAAGTTCCCCCTGGTCCGCGACGGGTGGAGGCGCTGGGCCGACGACGGATTCCCCGAGCTCACCCCTGGGAACCGCGACGCCTACCTCTTCACCAGCCGCGGCACCGACACCTTCACCAGGGTCGGCTGGGACGAGGTCTACGACTACATCGCCCGCGGCCTCGTCAACGTCGCCGAGACCTACTCGGGTACCGAAGGGGCGCGAAGGCTCGCCGACGAGGGCTACCAGCCGGAGATGATCGAAGAGATGGGTGGTGCCGGAACCCGAACGATGAAGCTGCGCGGCGGTATGGGCCTTCTCGGCGTCATCGGCAAGTACGGCATGTACCGGATGAGCAACACCCTGGCCCTCGTCGACGCCCACGTGCGCGGGGTCGGCCCCGACGAGGCCAGGGCCGGGCGCAATTGGTCCAACTACACGTGGCATGGTGACCAGGCTCCGGGGCACCCTTTCGTCCACGGACTCCAGACCTCGGAGCCCGACTTCAACGACCTCGCCAACTCCAAGCTGACGATCCAGGTGGGCAAGAACCTGGTGGAGAACAAGATGCCCGAGTCGCACTG
>CAZCBO010000169.1:0-6438 GCA_964496825.1 uncultured Acidimicrobiaceae bacterium | reverse complement strand
GACAGCAGCGCCCACAGCCCCCACGCCGGGACCACGTCGAGGGGAACGAAGGGGACGAAGAAGAACGCGGTGAAGGGCGGGTTGACGAACGGCGGCCCGTCGAGCCCCGGCAGCCACGGCTGGTCGTACATGAACTCGGCCCCACCCTCGGTCAGCAGCGTGGCGGCGCTGTGGAACGCCCTGAAGTCCCAACCCACCGGGGTGCCGGACTGGTCGATCCCATCGCCGATGCTCGACTGCGCCCAGACCAGCCACATCAACAGCACGATGATCGCCGCAACGACCAGCGCGGCGACGACCGGCAGCCGGACCCGGTCGATCTCAGAACCAGGAGCAGCTCGACCCGGCGACGAGGGGCGATCCGGCCCCGGCTGGGCTTCCACGTCCATCACGGCGACCATACCCGGGGGGTGTCGGAAGACCATCGTTAGCGCTGACGGGGTTGGCGATACGGCACGAATTCCTGCGAGACTCGCGGATATGAACCTCACTGTTATCGACCATCCCCTCACCCGGCATTACCTCACAATCCTGCGGGATGAGAACACCGACCCCGAGCTCTTTCGCACCGCGGCGCGCAGCCTCACCTACACGCTCGTGCTCGAGGCGACCAAGCGGCTGCCGCTCGACGAGGTCGAGGTGACGACACCGATGGAGAAGACCACCGGCCACCGGGTCCACGAGGTGGTCGCCATCGCCGTGCTGCGGGCCGGCCTCGGGATGCTCGACGCCGTGCTGGACATGATCCCCGACTGCAAGGTGGGCTTCGCCGGTGTGCAGCGCGACGAGGAGACGGCGACTCCGATCGAGTACTACGCCAACCTCCCCGACCTCTCCAACGCGTCGGTGTTGGTGCTGGAGCCGATGCTGGCCACCGGCGGGTCCCTGTCGTGGGCGGTGGAGAAGGCGAAGGAGCACGGTGCGACCGACATCAGCGCCCTGTGTGTGGTCACCGCACCCGAGGGCGTCGCCCGGATGTGGGACGAGCACCCCGACGTCCACATCATCGCCGCCACCCACGACCGCGACCTCAACGATCGCAAGTACATCCTCCCCGGGCTCGGCGACATGGGCGACCGGCTCTTCGGAACGACGTGACGGATTTCACGACGGCCGTGACCCAAGCCTTGGAGCGGCTCGAGCCCGGCGACGTGATGTCGTACGGGGAGGTGGCGGAAGAAGCCGGGTATCCGGGTGCGGCGCGAGCCGTAGGTAACCTTCTCGCCACGACGCCGGGCCTGCCCTGGTGGCGGGTGGTGACTCAGAGCGGACGGCTCGCCCCCGGCCACGAGAAGGAACAGGCCGAACTGTTGCGGGCTGAGGGCGTCATGGTCCGCGGGGGGCGCATCGACCTGGAGGCCGTGCGATGACCTATCAGATGCCGGAGCTGATCAACACCAAGTGCGAAGTCGGCGCGCTGACGCCTGACCAGCTCGCCTGGATCGTCGACACCTACACCAACGACGACCTCCCCGACTACCAGATGGCGTCGTTCCTCATGGCCATCAGGTTCCAGGGCATGACCGACGAGGAGCTGACGGCATGGACGACGGCCATGATCAACTCCGGGGAAGTGCTCGACTTCTCCGGATGGCCCGTTCCTCTGGTCGACAAACACTCGACGGGTGGTGTCGGTGACAAGATCAGCATCCCGCTCGTGCCGTTGGTTGCATCCTGTGGCGCGGCGGTCCCGATGATGTCGGGGCGAGGCCTCGCCCACACCGGCGGGACGCTCGACAAGCTCGAGTCGATCCCCGGGCTCAGCACCGACTTCAACGTCTTCGAGTTCACCGCACAGCTCGAAGAGATCGGAGCCGTCTTCGCCGGCCAATCGGTGCAGCTCTGTCCCGCCGATCGCCGCATCTATGCCCTGCGCGACGCCAGCGGCACGGTCCCCTCCATCCCCCTCATCGCCTCGTCGATCATGTCGAAGAAGCTCGTTGAGGACCTCGACGCCCTCGTCCTCGACGTCAAGGTCGGCTCCGGTGCGTTCATGAAGACCAGAGACGCCGCCCAGGAGCTCGCTGAGAAGATGGTTTCGATCGGCAGATCGCACGACACCCTCGTCGTCGCCTTGCTCACCGCCATGGATCAACCGCTTGGCGCCGAGGTCGGGAACGCCAACGAGATCGAGGAGTCGATCGCCACCCTCAAGGGCAAGGGACCGCCGGACGTCGTCGAGCTCGTCCTCGCCCTCGGCGTCGAGATGCTGGTCTCCGGTGGTGTAGCCGACCGGGACGAGGCCCGCGGCAGCCTCGAAGCGGCGCTCTCCTCGGGAGCAGGCCTGGAGAAGTTCGCCGAGATCATCGAGGCTCAGGGCGGCGACCCGAACGTCATCGACGACCTCTCGCTGCTCCCGGCCGCATCGGAGACCGCCGTCGTGACCTCCCCGACCGACGGGTTCGTGACTCGCTGCGACGCGCTGACCGTGGGCCAGGCCGCCGTGCGCCTCGGCGCAGGGCGGGCAACGAAGGAGGACACCGTCGATCACGGGGTGGGCATCACCATCCACGCCAAGATCGGAGACGAGGTGTCGGCGGGCGCCCCCCTCGCCACGGTCCGTTACCACAGCCGCACCCGGCTCGAGGACTGCCTCAAGGTTCTCGATGCCGCCTGGCAATTCGCCGACACGCCCCCCGAGCCCCAGCCGCTGATCCTCGGCGAGGTGCGATGAACTACGACCGGGTGAAGGCGGCGGCCGATGTCGTCGCCGAGAAGACGGGAAGTGGCGGCCACGACGCCGCCGTCGTCCTGGGCTCGGGGCTCAGCGACTACGCCGCCGGGTTGGAAGGAGCCGTGGCGATCCCCTACGAGGACATCCCGGGATTCCCCGTGCCCTCGGTCAAGGGTCACGGCGGCACCCTCTACTCGGTCCCCTGGGAGGGCGGCATGGTGCTGATGCTCGCCGGGCGGGTTCACACCTACGAAGGATGGGATCTGGAGGACGTCGTGTTCGGGGCCCGCACCGCCGCGCTGTCCGGCTGCCGGACCGTCCTCCTGACCAACGCCGCGGGCGGCATCGGCGGCCTTGCACCGGGTGACCTGGTGGCGATCAGGGACCACCTCAATCTCACTGCCCGCAACCCGCTCCTCGGACCGAACGACGACCGCCTCGGGCCTCGCTTCCCCGACATGTCCGAGGTCTACAGCGAACGGCTCCGGGCAATGATCCAGAGTGCCTTCGCCGAAGCGGGAGCGCCCTACAAAGAGGGCGTGTACGCCTGGTTCCTCGGGCCGAGCTACGAGACGCCTGCCGAGGTGGAGATGGCGAAGCGGTTCGGTGCCGACCTCGTCGGCATGTCCACCGTCCCCGAGGCGATCGCGCTGCGCCACATGGGCGTCGAGGTGGCGGGGATCTCGCTCGTCGCCAACTACGCGGCAGGCCTCGGCCCACCGCTCTCCCACGAAGAGGTGGCCGAGACGGCGGCCGCCGCCATGGACCGGTTCCGCGTCGTGCTCGAGGCTCTCGTCCCGCGCCTCGTTTCGGGGTGAATCGGTCCCCCGGCAACCTCAATAACATCCCGGCAGTCGACAAGGAGCAGTCACCCTCATGAAGATCGCGGTCTGCGTGAAGCAGATCCCCGACCCGGCCACCCCCTACCAGCTCGACCCGGAGACCCATTTCGTCCTTCGTCCCGAGGACCAGGTCCTCGACGACACCGACCGCTACGGCGTCGAGGTCGGGCTCCAGCTCGCCGATGCCAACGAGGGCACGGTCACCCTCTTCTCGATGTCGCCCTCGGGCTCGCTCCAGGGCATCCGCCAGGCGCTGGCAATGGGGGCCGACAAGGCCGTCATCATCGACGACGAGATGCTGCGCGGCTCCGCGGCGCTGAGCACCGCACGGGTGCTCGCCGCTGCCATCGAGCGCGAGGGGTTCGACCTGGTGATCACAGGGACGGAGTCGACCGACGGGTACACCGGCGTCGTCCCGCAGCAGATCGCCGAGATCCTCGACGTCCCCTCCCTGAGCTTCGCCAGAAGGGTCGAGGCCGGTGACGGCACGGTCAGGATCGAGCGTCAGACCGAGGCGGGATACGACGTGGTCGAGTCGCCGCTGCCTGCGGTGCTCGCCGTCACCTCGGGCTCCGTCGAGCCCCGCTACCCCACCTTCAAGGGAATCATGCAGGCCAAGCAGAAGGAGGTCGAGACCCTCACCGCCGCCGACCTCGGCTTGGGAGCCGACGATGTCGGCACCGGAGGTGCCGGCCAGGACATCACGGAGGTCACGCCGGTCGAGGCCAGGCAGGCCGGCGAGGTCATCGAGGACGACGGGGAGGCCCATCTCAAGATCGTGGCCCTCCTCGAGGAAGTGAAGGTGATCTGATGGCGGCGCTCGTCTTCAGCGAAGAGGTCGACGGCCACGCCAGCAGCGCGTCGCTCGAGCTCACGACCAAGGCCGCTGGTTTCGACGACGTTGCGGTATTCCACGTCGGTGCCGGCTCGTCCGACGCCTTCGACGAGCTCGGCGCCCACGGCGCCACCATCGTCCACCACCTGGATCCGGGTGATGCCCTCGCCGCTCCCATCGCGGCTGCCGCCCTCGCCGACCTGGTGGCCAACGACCCGCCGGCGGTCATCCTCTTCGGGCCCGGCAATACCGACCGCGACGTGGCCGGCCGCCTCTCGGCCCGCCTCGGGCGTCCCGTGCTCGCCGGGGCGATCGAGGTCTCGGTCGATCCGGTCCGGGTGACGTCCGAGATCCTCGGCGGGACGCAGCGAGTCGTCACCGAGGCGACCGCAGACGCGCCGGCCCTGGTGTTGACCCGGCCCAAGGCTTTCGTCGCCGAGCCCGGCGGTGGCGGCTCCCCGCAGGTGAGCGTGGTCGAGGTCCCGGACGTGGGCCGCTCCGGCTCGGCGGTCGTCGTCGAACGGCACGTCGAGGAGAGCGAGGGGCCGGATCTCGAAGCTGCCGACGTGGTCGTGTCCGGTGGGCGCGGCATCGGGAGTGCCGAGAACTGGCACCTCGTCGAGGAGCTCGCCTCGCAGCTCGGCGGCGCCGTCGGCGCCACGCGGGCGGTGGTCGATGCCGGCTGGGTCCCCTACAGCCTGCAGGTCGGCCAGACGGGGAAGACGGTCAAGCCGACGGTCTACCTCGCCGCAGGGATCTCGGGTGCGATGCAGCACCTGGTCGGAATGAAGGATTCCACGACGATCATCGCCATCAACAAGGATCCCGATGCCGCGATCTTCGGAATCGCCGACCTCGGCGTGGTCGGCGACGTCCATCAGGTGGTGCCCAAGCTCATCGAGGCGCTGAAGAGCCGGACTTGACCTCCTTCAGCTAGCGTTCATTCGCTCCGATTCGATCGAGACATGGTCCTCACGATTCTGAGCATGGTGACGGCACTCGCCCTGGGAGCTGGGTCCGCCGAGGATGCGGTCTCCTCGACGGGCGAGTCGGCGCCCAGCACTCCGCATCTCTCCTGGGTTTCGACGCATCCTGCGGTCATCGAGGCCGACATCACCGATCCGGCGGCACCAGCGGTGAGCTGGCATCAGTTCCGCGACCCGGCCATCTTCCGGGCTCCGATCGTGCGTGGGGCGACCGACGCTCGCGTGGCTCAGCTGCAACGGCATCTCGCCGAGTTGGGTGTGTTCCGCGGCGAGGTCGACGGTGAGTTCGGACGCGAGGTGGCCGCCGCCGTCGTCGCCGTCCACAAGCTCGCCGACATCGAGCGCACGGACGTCTGGGCCGTCGAGGACTGGGACATCGAACTCGACCACGGCGCGATCCTCGCCAGGCACCCGGAGGAGCCCGACCGGATCGAGGTCGACATCCACCGGCAGGTGTTGTTCGTCATCCGCGAGGCGAAGATCGCCGCGATCATCCCGGTGTCGAGCGGCAACGGCGAGGTCTACTGGTCGAAGAACTCCGGCTACGTGCGCGCCCGAACACCCCGAGGCGACTTTCGGATCTTCAAACACGTCGACGGCTGGCGGAAGAACTACCTGGGCAGCCTGTACAAACCGTGGTACTTCACGCCCTACTACGCCGTTCACGGCTCCTCCAGCGTCCCGGCGTATCCGGCGTCCCACGGGTGCGTCCGGGTTCCGAACTGGGAGGCGAACCACCTCGATGGTCTGCTGCAACTCGGCATGCCCATCCACATCTGGGACGAGCCGTACGTGCCGGCGGCGCCCGAGCCTGACCTGGTGCCCGCAGCGATACCCGACGACCTGGTGTGACGAGCCAGGTCGTGTCGAACTCCTCTAGGCGGTACCCGCCCCGTCTGATCGCGTGGGGTCGTAAGCGTCCGGTAAGCCGGCTCTGACATCCTGTGGTCAGGAGCCAGGTATGGATACCGCTGAGGCTCGGACCTCTTCCACGGGCCAGGCGGGGGGCCCGGTCTACGACGCCTTTCTCTCCTACTCCCACGCTGCCGACGAGCTGCTCGCCCCGCGACTCCAGGCCGGGTTGCAGCGGTTCGCCAAACC
>CAZCBO010000168.1:0-6450 GCA_964496825.1 uncultured Acidimicrobiaceae bacterium | reverse complement strand
GCGGATTGTGGCCGGCGCGGCGGATGCCCTCGACGCCGCGGGCCAGGGCGTGCTGCCACTGCCAGAAGCCCAGCACCTCCAGGTCCTCGGGCGGCACGGTGACCGTGCGCTCCTCGATCACCCGGCGGATCTCGGCCTCCTCCTCGGCGTTGGTCAGGCGCAGCCCGGCGCGCAGGCACTGCTCCACGGCACCGTCGCAGCCGGCGCGGGAGAAGATGAAGTAGATCGCTGGTAAGAGCCCTTCGGCCTGGAGGTGTTCTGCAACCTCGATACGCCGCGGTGGCGAGAACCGCGGCCGACGCCCCTTCCCCTTCCTGAGCATGTTGACGACCCGTTTGTTGCCCCGCTCCCCATCGGGCGCGAACACCGGCAGACGCTCGAGGGCGTGGTTGTGGAATCGATCGCTGACGAGATACGTGGACTCCAGCGGGACCGGTCTCGTTCGCTCGACGACCAGGGCCGTCGGGCCTCTCCGGCCTCGCACCCAGCCGGTGAACTCCTCCGGATTTGCGATCGTGGCGGACAGGCTGACCAGTTGGACCTCGGGTGAAAGGTGGATGATCACCTCCTCCCACACCGACCCGCGATAGGGGTCCTGGAGGTAGTGCACCTCGTCGAGGATCACGACGCCGAGGTCGTGGAGGGCTGGCGATCCGGCGTAGATCATGTTGCGCAGGACCTCGGTCGTCATCACCACGATCGGGGCATCCCCGTTGATCGTGTTGTCCCCCGTGAGCAGCCCGACCCGGTCGGGGCCGTAGTCGGCCAGCAGATCGGTGTACTTCTGGTTGGAGAGAGCCTTGATCGGCGTGGTGTAGAAGGCGCGGCTGCCCCGGTCCATCGCCCTGGCGACGGCGGCTTCGGCGATCAGCGTCTTGCCTGCACCCGTCGGTGCGGTGACCACCACCGACTCGCCGCGATCGATGGCCGCGACGCTCTCGGCCTGGAACGCGTCGGGCTCGATCGGCTTGCGTGCGAGGTACGCGGCGCCCGGTGCAGTCATTTCTTCAGGATGATGCGAACGGCGAGGATCGTCAGCTCGTAGAGCACGTACATCGGTACTGCCAGCAACATCAGCGTCAAGGGATCACCCGAGGGCGTGATGACCGCCGCAAAGATCACGATGATCAGCACCGCCCACCGTCGGGCATCGCGCAGCTGCCGGCTGTTCACGATGCCGACCGCAGCCGCGGCGAAGATGAACACCGGATAGAGAAAGGCGATGCCGAAGGCCAGGATGAAGCGCATGGCGAAGCTGAGGTAGAAGTCGGCGCCGATCACCGGCTCGAGCGTGTCGCCGCCGAAGCCGAGCAGGAAGTTGAGGCCACGGGACAGAGCCCAGTAGCCGACGAGGATTCCGCCGAGGAACAGGAGCACGAACACCGCCGTGAGCGGGATCACCCACTTCTTCTCGCGTGGGGTGAGGGCGGGCGCCACGAACCGCCACGCCTGGTAGAGGATCACCGGGCTGGCCAGGACGACGCCGCCGAAGAGGCTGATCCGCATCGCCAGGGAGAAGGCCTCGGTCGGGCGAAAGTAGGCGAGGTCCGTGTCGGGAATGGCGACGGTGTAGGGGTGGATGAGGATGTCGAGGATCGGCTCGTAGAAGATGAAGGCGATCACCGTGCCAATGCCGACGGCGATCAGGGACTTGATGAGGCGGCTGCGCAGCTCGTCGAGATGATCGAGGAACGGAGCAGGGACGTCGGTCATGGATCGGACGGAGCAGTCCGATCCTCACCGGTGCCTGGCTCGTCTGGGGACGGCGCGGCGGGTTCTGGAGCCTGGGGCTTGCCCAGATCGCCGATCGAGCTCACCGCCCGGTTCACATCGCCTTTGAGCCCGTCGATCTCCCGCTTCAGCTCCCGGATGGGCTCGATCGATTCGCCGTATCCGGAGTCGATCGCCCTGGTGACGTATGCGGTCCCCTCCCTGAGCTTGCCGAGGAGATACCCGGCACGACGCGACAGCTCGGGCAGCCGCTTCGGTCCGAACACGACGAGGATCACGACGAGGATCACCAGGATCTCAGCGAGCGAGAGGCTTCCCATAGGGCCGATGGTAGGCCGTGTCGACCGGAAGGGCCTCCAACCTCAAGCGCCTCCGGGATCGAGTCCCGAAGGCGCCGTCGGTGGCCCTGTTCTGCCCGTTTCCTAGTCGAACGAAGCGACTTCCTTGAACCAGTCCTCGCCGTTCAGCGCTGCGGCGAACTCCTTGATCTCCTTCTCGGTGATCGGGCTCGCCGTGGCGACGATCTCGTATGCCACACCCGTGGCGAGAAGGACGCTGACCACCCGCCTGCTCGCCGGGCGACGCTGCATCGCACCGCAGAAGGGGCACTCGAAGCGGTAGCGACCCTCTTCTGCCCCGACGGCCATCTCGAGCCCAACGTCATCGACGGTGAGTTCGACGTCTCCGCAGGTGGGGCAAGTTGTGCGAATGGTGGTCATTCCTGATAACTCCGTTTGCCAACGTCGAGTAAGTCATCGGCAGCAGGAGGCGTCCCTGAATGACTATTTGCCCCTAGTCATCGAGAGGGTGATCGGGGTAGCGCGCCAGGATCCTGGAGCGAAGGTCTTCGGTGGCGGCGGCGACCGATTCACCCTCGATCAGGGTCGCCGCATCCCCGAGACGCAGCAGCAATCGCGCCGCCACCGATGGATCGGAAACGCTCATCCGGATGGTCGTTGCCCCGTCGTCCAGCGACAGCACGTCGACCGGATAGTGCTCCGCGACCCAGGCGGCACTCTCGCTCAGGCGCAGGGTGAGGTGGGTGTCGTCCTCGTCCGGGGTGTAGCGAACCTCGGGCGCCAGCGGTTGCTCTACCGGCTCGAACGTCTCACCGGTCGGGACGGCGGTGCGGATCCGATCGACGCGAAACACTCGCTCGGCGTCCTTGAGCCGACACCAAGCCGACACGTACCAATTGCCGAGTGTCGAGAAGACCGCCCAGGGCTCGATATCGCGTGTCGTCACCTCGCCCGTCGCGACCGAGGCATGCTCGATGTGGGTCACCACACCCTGAGCGGCAGCGTCGCGCAGCTCCGACACCAACGGCGGCTCGGGCAGCTCCACGGCGACCGCGTCGTCGGCGTCGGGCAGGACGACGCGCTGGAGTTTGTCGACCGCCGATTCCAGGGCCGCGGAGCTCTGTCCCGACGACTGGAGGGCCTGTCCCGCCGCGAGGAGGCCAAGGGCTTCGACGGGGGTCAGTCGAACCGGGGTGGCGAAGTAGTCCGCCATCTCGACGACGACCTCGTCTTCGTCGATGTAGGCCACCATCAGGTCACCAGGCCCGTAGCCGGGAAGGCCGCAGACGAAGACCGTCGCCAGATCCTTGGCGAGCTGGCTCCGGTCGTAATCGAAGCGGTCGACCACCTCGTCGACGCTCGCCCCCGGATTGGCGATGAGCCATGGGAGGACGGCGAGGAGCCGGTTGAGCCGCCGCGCGGTGCGCCGAGCCTTCATCCGCTCACCATCGCCACGTACTCGGCGATGAGCTGGTCCGGCGCCACGATCACCGCCCGGTCTTCGAAGCCGACCAGCCAGCTCAGCAATGGACCCGTCGCTCCCACCTCGAGGTCGACCTCCAGGCCCCCATCGTGGAGGTGGGTCACCGAAACGGGACGGCCGATCTCGCGCTCGGCGATCCAGGCGACCTCGGGGTCGAACCGGATGGTGGCAACGAGCCCGTCTCCTCCTCGATCCCAGGGATGGCTCGCCACCGCTTCCCTGGCGTGGAAACCCTCGGGGCGTTCGAACGAGCCCGGTTCGCCCGCGGTGAGGCCCTCCGCTCGATCCAGGCGGTACACCTTCACGATGTCGCCAGGCTCCGGACCGACCAGGTACCAATGCCCGCGTCGGTGGACGAGTCCGTAGGCGTCGACGGCTCGGGTCCGTCCCCGGTAGTCGAAGGTGACCGATCGTCGCTGGGACACGGCGTCGAAGACCGTCGCCACCGTGTCGAGCTCGGGTCCGAGGTCGGCGCCGACCGGGACGACGGCGTCGCCGGCGAGCGCGCCGCCGAGCTTGAGCACCGCGTCCGGGCCCGAGGGCTGGCCGCCAAAGCGCACCGCTTGTGCGGCCAGGGCCAGGGCGGCGCGCTCCTCCTCGGTGAGGCCGGGATCGACCAGCCCGTACTGCTCGTCGGGGATCACATAGCCGTGCTCGACCTCGAACAGATCGGTGGCCTGGAGCTCGAGGGGAATCCCGATCTGGCGCAGGAGCTCCTTGTCACGCTCGAAGGTCCGCCGGAAGGCCGCGTCGCTCTTGTCGTCGTAGCCGGCGACCGTGAAACGGATCTCTTCGGCGCTCACCGGGTGGTCGGTGGTGAGCAAGAAGGCGAGGAGGTTGAGGATCCGCTCGATGACCTTCTGCATCTTCCGTTCTTGCGTAATCAGGGCCCGGATACGGGCTCACGTTACGCAAGAACGGTGAGGATCTCCGCCGCGACCATCGCGGGCCGGTCCAGGATGTCGCTCCACGTGTAGCGGAGCACGGTCCACCCGAGCAGCACGGCCCGGTTCTGCTTCGTTCGATCCCGCTGGAACGTCCTTTCGTCCGCATGGGTGCGATACCCGTCGAGTTCGATGAGCACCTTCGCGGCGGGATAGGCGAAGTCGGCGCGGCTGACGAAGTCGCCGTTGTCGTGGAGGCTGAATTGCGCCACAGGCTTCGGCAGGGAGAAATCACGCACCAGGAGCGCGAAGCGATCCTCGAGGTCGCTCTCGGTGAGTTCCTCCCATCCGCGGCGCGCCTCGATCAACGGCCGGATCACACCGACGCCCCGCCGGCCCCTGCGGGCGACCCTGGCCACGAAATCCTCGACCTGATCGAGGTCGGTCAGTCCCCTTCTGAGCGCCGAACCGAGTGCGCCCGACACGAGCCACTTCGCGGTTGCGCCGAGGTCGACCACCGTCCGGGTCGGGCCGGTGACGGGGATGCCGTCGACGATCTGGATGTCCTCCGCGATGAGATCGGTCGACTCGTGCACCAGGACGTCCGGTCGCGGGCGCCGGAGCCAGCGGGTCGTCACGACGTGAATCGCATCGCCGGGACGGTCGACCAAGCCGAACAGGTACGCCGCGGTCTGATGCGAGGCTGCGGTCAGATCACCCTCCGATAGGACCGCGGTCATCACGGCCCGGTTCCAGGTAGGCGAACTGCCCCCAACGACGAAGACCCCCTCATGCACCTCCTCGTAGAAGCCCCGCAGTGCCCGACGGCGAAGCGAGGTCGAGGCCATCCCGAGCGCCAGGGCCTGCGATGTGGAGAAGGCACCGTGCTGGCCCTCCGCCAGGCGAGCCACGGCCCGGATCGACTCTTCGATCGTGGCGACCATGCACCGCACCATGCCACGAGGGAGCGACACAATCCGTTCTTGCGTAATCACAGCCCGGATACGGGCTCACGCTACGCAAGAACGGTCAGAGGCTCTCGATCAGCTTGTCGACTCGCTCGTCGACGGCCCGGAAGGGATCCTTGCACAGGACGGTGCGCTGGGCCTGGTCGTTGAGCTTGAGGTGGACCCAGTCCACGGTGAAGTCCCGCTTCTTCGCCTTGGCCGCCTTGATGAACGAGCCGCGCAGCCGGGCGCGAGTCGTGGCCGGCGGGTTGATCGTCGCGTCCCGGATCTGCTCTTCGGTGACCACCCGCTCGGCGAGACCACGACGTTCCAGCACGTAGTAGAGCCCGCGTTCGCGGCTGACATCGTGATAGGCGAGATCGAGCAGGCCGAGCCGGGCCGATGACATCGGGAGGTCGTGCTTGTCCCGGTACTGCTCGATCAGGCGCAGCTTCATCACCCAGTCGAGCTCCCTGGTCAGCGACATCGGGTCCTTCTCGAGACCGGTGAGGACGTGCTCCCACATTCCGACGGCCTGCTCGACCTGGGGTGGGAAGCCGGCGGTGCGGCTGTAGCGCATCACGCGCTCCAGGTACTCCCACTGGATGTCCAGCGCCGACAGCTCCCGGCCGTTGGCGAGGCGCACCGGCCGCCGGCAGGTGATGTCGTGGGAGATCTCCCTGATCGCCCTGATCGGGTTCTCGAGGGTGAGATCGCGGAACACCACGTCGGCCTCGAGCATCTGGAGCAGCGCGGCGGTGGCACCCACCTTGACGAACGTGACGTACTCGGACATGTTCGAGTCGCCGGCGATCACGTGGAGGCGGCGGTACCGCTCGGCGTCGGCGTGCGGCTCGTCCCGCGTGTTGATGATCGGACGGCTCCTCGTCGTCGCCGACGAGATCCCCTCCCAGATGTGTTCGGCGCGCTGGGCCAGGGTGTACACCGTGCCGCGGGCGGTCTGAAGGAGCTTGCCGGCTCCCGAGAAGATCTGGCGGCTCACGAAGAACGGGATCAACGTGTCGATCGTGCGCTGGAAGTCGCCTCGCCTGCCGACCAGGTAGTTCTCGTGGCAGCCGTAGGAGTTGCCCGCCGAGTCGGTGTTG
>CAZCBO010000167.1:0-6533 GCA_964496825.1 uncultured Acidimicrobiaceae bacterium | reverse complement strand
GCTCCGACGTCGCCGTCGCCAGGAACCGCTTCGTCGCCCCGGGCTCGATCAACCGGGCGATCGGTCTTCCCCTCTACTACGCCGCCCAGCTTCTCCTCGCCCTATCAACGGCCGGCAGCTCATAGCTCGCAGCTTGCAGCTCCTCAGCTGGTACCTTCGCCTCGTGCGCCGTCTGATCCTGTTTCGCCACGGCAAGTCCGACTGGGAGGCCGACTACGGGCTCGATCGGGAGCGGCCGCTCAGCAAGCGGGGTGAGCGAGCCGCCAACACGATGGGGTTGGTGCTGCGAGACCTCGGGGAGGTCCCCGACCGGATCGTCTCGTCCACCGCGGTGCGGGCCGAGTCGACCGCCGAGATGGCCCGCCTCTCCGGGGGCTGGTCCGGACCGCTCGAGCTGAGCGACGACCTCTACGGCGCCTCCCCGGCCGAAGCACTGGCGGTGGCGGCGCGGCACGGCGGTGAAGCCGAACGGCTCATGCTGGTCGGGCACGAACCCGCATGGTCCCACCTGACCGCCTACCTCACCGGCGGCAGGGTCGCCGTCCGGACCGGGACGGTGGTGGCCATCGACCTCGACGTCGACGACTGGAGGCAGGCCCCCCACGCCTCAGGCTCCGTCGCCTACGCCCTCCATCCCAAGATGTTCAAGGAGTGGACCCCGTGATCGATCTCCGTTCCGACACCGTGACCAGGCCGACCGAAGCGATGCGTGCCGTCATGGCTGCGGCCGAGGTAGGTGACGACGTCTTCGGCGACGACCCCACGGTGAACGCCCTCGAAGCCCGTGTCGCCGAGCTGCTCGGCACGGAGGACGCGGTGTATGTGCCGTCGGGAACGATGGCGAACCAGATCGCCCTGCGCGCCCAGACGACCCCCGGCGATCGGGTGGTGATGGAGGCCGAGGCACACATCTGGGGTCATGAGAGCGGTGCGCCGGCCGCACTGTCCGGGGTGACGATCGTCCGCATCCCCGGTCGTCTCGGCACCTTCACCGCCGACCAGTTGCGGGCGGCGGCGCCTCCTCCGCCAAAGGACCTCCCGCCCGGCCTGTACGACCCGGTGACGATGGTGACGGTGGAGAACACCCACAACGAGGCCGGGGGGACGATCTGGCCCCTGGAGGACATCGCCGCGGTCGTGTCCGCGGCACAGGATCTCGGGATCGTTGCTCATCTCGACGGGGCCCGGCTCTGGAACGCCGCGGCGGCCACCGGGGTACCCGAAGCGGCCTATGCCGAGGGATTCGACACCGTGACGGTGTGCTTCTCGAAGGGCCTGGGAGCGCCCATCGGATCCGCGGTTGCCGGCGCCGGTGCCACGATCGACCGCGCCAGGCGCTTCAAGAAGATGTACGGCGGAGGCTTTCGGCAGGCCGGGATCATCGCCGCAGGCGCGCTCCACGCCCTCGAGCATCACCGGGACCGGCTCGTCGAGGATCACGCCAACGCCAGGCGCTTCGCCGAGGCGATCGCCGTGACGCCGTCGGCGCACGTCGATCTGGACTCGGTGCAGACCAACATCGTCTTCTTCTCGGTCCCCGCGGCCCAGCAGGTCGTCGATCGCGCCCAGAGCGACGGCGTGGCAATGCTCGCGGTGGCCCCCGAGCGGATCAGGGCGGTGTTTCACCTGGACGTGTCGAGCGCCGACACGGATCGGGCGGTCGAGGTCGTGACACGAGCGGTGGCTCGCAGCTTGTAGCTTGTCGCTTGTAGCTTGAAGCTCGCTAGAAGATCACGGCCACCAGCGCCAGCAGGGCCAAGATTCCGACGAGCGCGACGAGACCAACGATGAACGACCGCGGAATGTCCTCGGTCCCGTTCTCCTCGAGGATGGCATCGAGCACCTCGAGCGCCTCGCGGGCTCGCATGCCGAGGCTCGAGCCACCGAGGGTGAAGGAGGGCATGCTCGGCCTCCAGCTCGTGATGTCCTTCATCCGGGAGCTCTTCTCGACGAGCTCCTCGCGGTCTGCGGCAGGCGATCGGAAGGCAGGAGCGTCTTCTTCGTCCTGCTCGTCCCGTCGGACGGGCTCCGGGTCGTCGTAGGACCAGCCACGATCTTCACCCGTTCCTTCGTCCTCGTAGAACGACCAGCCGCGATCCTCTTGCGCCTCACCCGATCCCCCGAACGCGGGCGGGTACGTCTGGGCGGCGTCATCCTCCTCGGTGAAGAGGCCGGATCCCCAGCCGCCGACCCTCTGCGCCCCCTCGTCATCGTCGGGCTCTTCGAGCCGGAAATGGGTCGAACCGGTGTCGGCTGGTGCCGTGGCCTCTTCTGCGAGATCCGGCAGCGCCGACTCCAGCCCGGCCTCTCGCTCCTCGGCATGGAACCCATCCCAGAAATCGCCCGACAACTGCGGCGCCTGTCGCGGCGTGTCCGGTGTCGTGGTCGGGGCCCCGGCTGCGGCCGGCGGTTCGGGCGGAGCGCTCGGCGGTTCGGGGAGGTCGGTCTCCAACCGAATCTGGGGTGGCGGCGCGGGTGGAGCGGCGGGCACGGACGCCGCTGCTGCGGTGGCTGCTGCCGCAGCAGGAGGGGCCGGCGGCAGGCCGGCGGACTCCGCCGGCGTCGGTGTTGGATCGGCCATCGCCGGTGGGGACGGAGCCGCGGGGGGCGGGGTCATCGCCGAGGGCGGCGGCATCGAAGGCGAAGGCATCGGAGCCGGCGCGGGAGGCGGTGCAGCCACCGGCGGCGCGACCGGAGGCGGAGCTGAGGCAGCCGCGGGGGCGGCGGCCGGCGCAGTCGGAGCCGGAGTCGGGGCAGGAGCAGGGGCGGCAGGTGCCGGAGCCGGCGCGGCAGGGACCGGGGTCGCGGGCGGAGTCGCGGGCTCCGCTGCCGGAGACGCCATCGGAGGCGGAGCGACCGGTGGCGGGGTGGCCGCAGGCGGCGGCGCAGCCACGGGCGCAGGTGCCGGAGCCGGAGGGAATGCAGCCGGTGGCGGTGCGGCGGTCGGCATCGCCTGAGCCGGCGCCGTCGCGGTACCCGGCATACCGGAGAGGATGGCGAACTCCAGCGGGGAATCGGGATTGAACAGCACGACCTCTCGACCGAGCGTCAGTCTGAATGCTCCGTCCGGTTCGCGGGCAACGTTGAGGTCGCTGCGATTCCAGCGCCCCAACTCCGTGCCGCCTGCGGTCAGAATCACCGTCTGCGGATCGAGCGTGATCGTCGAAGGCAACCCGTTCTCAATTGACCCCGGGATCCTGACCATCCCAGTAAACGTCGTCGTCATTCCCCATCTCCGTTTGGTGGGTCACCGTCCTCATCGGCAGGGTAGGGCCAACACCTGAGGGTTGCGATCACCGGAAATCCCGGGATCTGATCCCCGTGACGGGCCATTCGCTGAACCGCCTGGCGACCAGATTGGTGACGCCATCCTCGTGCTCGAGAATCCCCTCTATCACAACGCCGACGGCCTTTCTGGCGACCTCGTAGTGGGCCTCCCACACCTGGGGAAGCACCACGACGTTGAGCAAGCCGGTTTCATCCTCCAGATTGATGAACCGCACTCCTTTTGCCGTTGAGGGACGCTGCCGGTGGGTCACGATCCCTCCCACCTCGATTCTCGTGGCGTGCCGGGGCCCGGCCAGGATCTCTGCGATGGGGATGCAGCCGACCTCCTCGAGCCGCTCCCTGACGAACGATACGGGGTGAACGGTCGAGATCCCGGTCGACCACAGATCCGCCTGCATCTCTTCGGAGGAGGACATCTCGGGCAAGGGCGGCCTCGCTCCCCCCTGGTCGAGGGCGAGTCGGCCCGGTCCTTGCTCGGCGAGCGAACCGGCGGTCCACACCCCTTCGCGCCTGCCCAGACCGAGCGTGGTGAGAGCCCCCGAGGCGGCGAGCCCCTCGTAGGCGTCGAGGGGCAGTCCGGTGCGTTGCGCGAGGTCCTCGGGGCTCGTGAAGGGCCCTGCGGTCATGCGAGCGGCCTCGATCCTGGTGACCTCGGCGTCGCCCAGATTGCGCACATAGCGCAATCCGAGGCGGAGGGCGACGGAGGGGCGGAGCGGGTCGTCGATCGGGCCCCTCCCCCGCCGCCAGGTGCCGTCGAGATAGGTGACGAGATCCCCGGGATCGGCGTCGTGGGGCTCAACGGTGCAGTCGTAGTCGGAGGCGTTCACGTCGGGGACCAACACGATCACGCCGTGATGCTGGGCATCCTGCACCAGCGTGTTCGGGGTGTAGAAGCCCATGGGCTGGGCGTTGAGCAACCCGCAGAGGTACTCGGTAGGCCAGTGGTACTTCAACCACGACGTCGCATACACGATGTAAGCGAAGGACATCGAGTGCGACTCGGGGAAGCCGAACGAGGCGAAGCCCTGGAGCTTCTCCCAGATCTCGTCGGCACTGGCGCCCGTGATGCCGTTGGCCTCCATCCCCTCGTACACCTCGGCGCGGAGCCGCTCCATCGCCTCGGCCGACCGCTTGTGGGTCATCGCCTGGCGGAGCCGGTCCGACTGGCCGGCGGTGAACCCCGCGCAGATCCGGGCGAGCTCCATGAGCTGCTCCTGGAACACGGGGACGCCGAGGGTCTTCTTCAGGATGGGCTCGGTGGAGGGGTGGGGATATCGCACCGGGTCGAGCCCGTTGCGCCTGCGCAGGAACGGGTGCACCGAGTGGCCCTGGATGGGCCCCGGTCGGATCAGCGCCACCTCGATGGCGAGGTCGTAGAAGGTGCGCGGCTTCATCTTGGGCAGGGTCGCCATCTGGGCCCGGGACTCCACCTGGAAGATCCCCACGGTGTCGGCCCGGGTCAACAGGTCGTAGATGACCGGCTCCTGGGGGATGGTGGCGAGGTCGATGTCGACCCCGTGGATGTCGGCGATGGTGTCCACCGACAGGTGCAGGGCGTTGAGCGCACCGAGGGCGAGCAGGTCGAACTTGACCACCCCCATGGCGGCGCAGTCGTCCTTGTCCCACTGCAGCACGGAACGGTCCTCCATCCGCCCCCACTCCATGGGAACCACCTCCCACAGGGGGCGACGGGCCACCACGATCCCTCCGGAGTGGATGCCGAGGTGGCGAGGGAAGCCGTCGAGGCGCTCGCAGACGTCGTAGATGAGATCGGCGGTGAGCCCGGCGGGGAGGCCCGCGGCCTCCCGGATCACCTGCGGGCTGCGGGAGTCCAGGTACTTGGTGAGGGCGTTCACCTGGGCCTGGGTGAGCCCGAAGGCCTTGCCGACGTCCTGGAGCACCGAGCGCGCCCGGTAGGTGATGACGTTGGACACCATGGCGGCCCGCTCCCGGCCGTAGCGGCGGTAGCAGTACTGGATCACCTCCTCGCGCCGCTCCGCCTCGAAGTCGATGTCGATGTCGGGAGGCCGTCCCCGCTCTTCGGAGAGGAACCGCTCGAAGGGGAGGTGGAGCCGGATCGGATCCACCCTCGTGAGCTCGAGGCAGCGGCATACCGCCGAATCTGCGCCCGACCCCCGCACCTGGCAGTAGATGTCGCGGGAACGGGCAAAGGAGACGATGTCCCAGGCCACGAGGAAGAACCCGGCAAAGCCGAGCTCTGCGATGACGGCGAGCTCGTGTTCGAGCCGGGCACGGGCCCGGGGATCGATCCCGCCACCCTCACCCGGGTAGACCTCCCTGGCACCGTCGAGGACCAGGTGGCGCAGGTACTCGTCCTCGTTGTTGAAGGCTCCCGGCATGGGGAAGTCGGGGAGTTCGGGAGTGAGCAGGTCGAGATCGAAGGCGAGGGCGGCGCCGAGACCGGCGGCGCGCTCCACCGCACCCGGGTAGCGGGCGAAGCGAGCGGCCATCTCCTCGGGGGAGCGCAGGTAGGCAAGGTCGGTGGCGGAGCGGAACCCGTCGCCCTCCTCGAGGTCGCGCCGGCCACCGATGGCGGCAAGCACGTCGGCGAGATCGGCGTCGTGGCGGTGGGCGTAGTGGACGTTGTTGGTGGCCACCGTGGGGAGCCGGAGGCGGGCGGCCACCTCGGCGAGCAGGTCGTTGCGGGCGTCGTCGTCGGGGAGACCGTGATGGGTCAGCTCGACGTAGAGCCGGTCGTCGAAGATCTCCCGAAGCCTTGCCGCCGACTCCATCGCTCCGGCCAGGTCACCTCGCTGGGCGGCGCGGGGCACCGCCCCCTGCCGGCAGCCGGTGAGGGCGGTCAGCCTGCCGCGTGCCGCGGCACGGGCCAGCTCGTCGTAGGAGTAGCGGGGAGCGTCCTTCTTGCCCCGGTACTGGCCGCTGGTGACGAACCGGCTGATGGCGGCATAGCCGGCGGGGTCGGGGGCGAGCAGGACGAGATGGTCGGTGGGCGGCAGGTCGACGGGCTTGGACCCGTGCATGCGGCGGATCCGGCCCCGGCGGAGCCTTTTGTCCCCCCCGCCGTCAGGCGGGGGGGACGCGGGTTCGCCCTGCGAACCCGCAGGGGGGGCTTCCACTGGGCCGTCAGGCGGGGGAGACGCGGGTTCGCCCTGCGAACCCGCAAGGGGGGCTGCTGGTGGCTGGTGGCTGGCAGCTGGCAGCTCCGTTGCGCCCGAAGGGCGCAACGGCATCCCCACCTCCGTCCCGTACACCACGGGCATCCC
>CAZCBO010000166.1:0-6609 GCA_964496825.1 uncultured Acidimicrobiaceae bacterium | reverse complement strand
TGACCCCTTGACTGCCAGTCAAGTGCTCTGCCGGACTGAGCTACAGCCCCGTGGGATCCGCGATTCTATCAGTTGCCGGCCGCTGCCGATTGCTCGGAAACCTCGATCCGGGGCGCATCGGCCCACAGGTGTTCGAGGTCGTAGAAGTCCCTGGTGTCGGCGTCGAAGAGATGGACGACGAAGTGCCCGTAGTCGAGCAGCACCCACTTGCCGTACTCGACCCCCTCCCGACGCAGCGGCCGCTCCCCCACCGCCTTGAGCTGCTCCTCGATCTCCTCGACCAGGCTGCGCAGGTGCGGGCGCGACGTCCCGGTGGCGATCACGAACAGGTCGGTGACGACGAGAAGGTCGGAAACGTCCAGGACCGCGGGGTCTTCGCCCTTCTTCTCCACAATGGCGGCAACCGCCTCGAGTGCGGATCTGACGGCCTGGTCGTCGGCTGTGATGCGTGCTCCTCGTTGATACAGCTGCCGCAATCCTAGGCAACAGAACTGTTATCGGCGACGTACAGGCCGCGCTCGACCACGTATCGCCACACCGAGTGGCGGACGAGGAAGCGGATCGACCCGCCCGCCCGGGTCCGCTCGCGCAGCATCGTCCCCGAGATGTCGAGCAGCGGCACGTCGAGCCACACGAGCGGCGACTCGACCGCCGCTTCGACCGCCGATCGGTCGGTCCCCGGCCGGGGCACCACGGCGATCGTCGCCCGCTCGATCACCGCGTCGGCTCGCTCCCAGGTCGGGAGCCCGGCGGCGGCGTCCGCGCCGAGGATCAGCACGATGTCCTCCTCGCCGTAGCTCTCCAGCGTTTCGGCCGTATAGGTCCATCCCTCGCGCCTGACCTCCCGGTCGTCCGCCTCGAAGTAGTCGACTCCGGCCACGGCGAGCCGGGTCATCTCCCAGCGATCGGCGGCGGGCGACACCCCATCGGAGGCCTTCTGCCATGGCGATCCCGCCGGCATGAACGTGACGACGTCCAGCCCGAGCTGGTGATAGGCCGCCTCGCCGGCGACGAGATGGGCGACGTGCGGCGGGTCGAAGGTTCCGCCCATGATGGCTCGCATCGGCGAGAGGATACGCCTCGCGCAGCCACAGCCCCGGCCCAGGATCGCGCCGGCACCGCAGCCAGGGCGCCGGGTCGACGTACTCGCCCCCGACTCGGATCGAGAAGTGCAGTGCTGCCCTTCCCCCGTGCCAACCGGTACGTCCGATGCGCTCCCCCGGCACGACCCGGTCACCGGAGCGCACGAACACCGTGGTGAGGAACGAATACGACGTCTTCACCCCACCGTGGTCGATCGTCACCGTTCGGTTCCCCACCACGACGCCGGAGAAGCTCACGGTTCCCGCATCGGCCGCCCCGACCGCGGTGCCGACGGGAGCGGCGAAGTCGATGCCCCAATGCCCGGCGTAGCGCCCGACCGGGGCGAACCCTTCCACGACCGGTCCGCTCACCGGGTGCTGGAGGCCGGCGCAGACCGGTGGGCGGAGCAGGATGATGATCAGCAGCAGCGGCACCATGGCTTCGTTGCCGGCCGCACCCGGCCACCGTATCGAATCCGACCCGGTGGGTGAACCCCTACGCGCTGGGGAGGTCCGCTCCCATCATGGCGAGCACCGCCGTGCGGAGATCAGAGGCGGCGTAGGGCTTGGGTAGCACCTCGGCACCCCGGGAATGGGCCCGGATCGCGATCTCGTCGCCCTCCCAGCCGGTGGTGATCAGCACCGGGACCGGTGACGTTGCGGGATGCTCGCGCAGCTCGTCGAGGGCATCCCAGCCGTCCATGTCCGGCAACCCCAGGTCGAGCATGACCAGATCGGGGGGATCGTCGATGGCGGCGTCGATCCCGGCGCGGCCCCGCTCGGCGGTTTCGACGGCGATGTGACGGCCGCGGAGGCTGATCTCGACGAAGCGGTGGAGGACGGGCGAGTCCTCGATGACCAGGATCCGTGGCATGGTGGGGGAACCTCCGGGCGGCGTGGTGGGCGTCTCACCAACTCCATCGGTTGCCCGCCGGTGTGAGTTGACGCAATTCCACCGCCCGAGTTTCGCGACGTCGCTGCGGGAGGGCGACCCGCTCGACGAAGCGTTCGAGTTGGTCGAGTGAGCGCACCTCCTCGACGTCGTCGCAGAACCTCGCATAGGTGGACATCACCGAGTCCCCGGTGTCCCAGTAGCGGCGTCGCTCGGGGTTGAGCCAGAAGACGGCTCGCGCCCGCTCGACGAGCTCGCCGAACCGCTCGGCGCCCGGATCCCGGAAGTTGGTGCGGGCGTCGCCGGTCACGAGCAGGGTGGTGCGGGGCGTCACCGCCGATCCGTACCGGTCGACGAACTCGGCGAAGGCCCGCCCGTAGTCGGAGTGGCCGTCACCGCGCACCAGGTCGGCGGTCGTCGCCATCTCGGTCAGCGCCGTCTCGAAGTCCGCCCCGGGTCGGAACAGCCCGGTCACCTCGTCCACGCCGTCGATGAAGGCGAACGAGCGCACGTTCGAGAGCTCGCTCCTGATGGCGTGGGTGAGCTGGAGGGTGAACCGGGCGAAGGTCGCCATCGATCCCGACACGTCGCAAAGCAGCACGATCTCGGGCTTGCCCAATCGCGGCGGTCGGAACCGTGGGTCGATGAGGGCTCCCCCATGGGCCAGGGAACGGCGGATGGTCCGGCGCACGTCGAGACGGCCCCGTTTGCCGTGGCGCCTCCGCTGGGACAGCCGGGTCGCCAGGCGCCGCGCCAACGGGGCCACCGCCCGTTCCACGGCCCTGATCTCCTCCCGGGTCCCGTGCTGGAGATCGATGTGCTCGACGAGGGGCGTCCGCACCGTCCTGGCCACCTCCTCGGCCCCGCGCTCGGCGATGAGCCTGCGCAGCACCTCGTCGCGGACCTCGTCCCGCACACCGGCCAGCATCCGATCCGCGGCGGCGGTCCGCAGCTGCTCGTCGAGGGCGTCGTCGGGGTGCTCCATGGCGGCGAGCAGCAGGTCGCGGAGCTGGTCGGCATCGAGTCGCCGCATCACCCGGTACTGGTGGTAGCGCCCGCCGACGGGACGGGTGGGATCGACGCCGGCGAATCGGTCCACCGCCCGGCGCAACAGCCTCCGCACCTCGTCGACGTTGTCGCCGAGGAGCGCCTCGGCGAGCATCGAGCGGAGCGTGGCGTCGTCGAGCTCCTCGGGCGCGCCGTCGCCACCCGCCGGTGCGGCCAGGCCGAAGAACACGTCGAAGGCGGCGTCGAAGGCCGGTCGATGCCTGGCTTGTTTCACCATGGTCGCGCTCAGGGCGGCCCGGAGCGCCTCGGAGGAGCTCAGATCGGCGTGCTCGAGCGCATCGGCAGCATCGAGCATCTCGACCAGCGACACCGGGATCCCGGCGTCCCGCAGCTCGGCGGCGAAGGCGGTGAGCCGGTCGATCACGACTCGACGGCCAGCTCCTTGCTCACCCGGTCGATGTCGCTCTGGTACTTCAGCAGCACGTTGACCGTGCGCTCCAGCGTCTGCTGGTCGAGCGAGTCGACACCGAGGGCGAGCAGGGTGCGGGCCCAGTCGATGGACTCGCTCACCGACGGCGGCTTGCGCAACGGCAGGGCGCGCATCGCGGCGACGGTCTCGGCGATGCGGGCCGCCAGCCGCTCGTCGAGCTCAGGGACCCGCGCCCGCAGGATCGCCCGTTCCCGCTCGATGGTCGGGTAGTCAATGTTGAGGTAGAGGCAGCGCCGCTTCAGCGCCTCCGACAGCTCCCGGGTGTTGTTCGACGTCAGCACCACGATCGGACGCGACGAGGCGCGGATCGTCCCCAGCTCGGGGATCGTGACCTGGAACGAATCGAGCACCTCGAGCAGCAGCGCCTCGGTCTCCACCTCGACGCGGTCCACCTCGTCGATCAGCAACACCACCGGCGCTGCGGAGCGGATGGCTTCGAGCAGCGGTCGCTCGAGGAGGAACGGCTCGCTGAAGATCCCCGCCTCGAGGTCGTCCCAGGCCTTGCCCTCGTCGCTCTGGAGCCTGAGCAGCTGCTTGTGGTAGTTCCACTCGTACAGCGCCTTGGCCTCGTCGAGACCTTCGTAGCACTGGAGCCGGATCAGACGGCGCCCCGTAGCGTCGGCGATGGCCAGGGCCAGCGCGGTCTTGCCGACGCCCGCCGGCCCCTCGGCCAGAATCGGCTTCTCCAGGCGATCGGCGAGGAAGACGACCTGGTCGATGGTCGGGTCGGTCAGGTAGCCGGCGGATTCCAGGCTCGCGGCGGCGTCGGTGGCGGATTCCCAGGTGGTCATCGGCCGAGCGTAGTCACGCTTCCGGTTCTTCCTCGTCCTCGAAGGTGAAGACGAGATCCCCGATCCGCACATCGTCTCCCGGTTCGGCGCCGGCGTCTCGAAGCGCCTCGTCGACGCCGAGGAAGGCGAGCCGCCTGGCGACGAGGTCGGCGGCCTCGGGGACGGTGAGGTCGTTGAGGTTGGCCGCCCGCTCCGCCCCCTTCCCCGCGACCACCCAGGCATCGTCGACCCTGGTGACGGTAAAGGGCGCCTCGAGGGGCCGGTGCAGCGTGTATCCCTCCCGGGGCGGGGCCTCCCGCTCGGCGGTGTCGACGAGGTCGCCGACCCGGTGGAGGAGCTCGGCCAGTCCGTTCCCCGTGATCGCCGAGACCGTCAGGGTGTCGGGGCCGATGGATGCGGCGTGGTCGTCGTGCTCGTCGAGCAGGTCTCCCTTGTTCACCACGACGAGATGGGGCCGGGCCGCCAGCTCGGGTGAGTGCGCGGCGAGCTCGGCGAGCAGCACCTCGTACTGGCGCTCGGGGGGATCGGTCTGGAGGTCCGACGGATCGAGGAGCACCACGATGGCGCGGGCCCGCTCGATATGCCGCAGGAACTCGTGGCCGAGGCCCTTGCCCTCCGCCGCACCCTCGATGAGGCCGGGGACGTCGGCCAGGACGTACTCACGGTCGTCGACGGTCACCACCCCGAGATGGGGGACCAACGTCGTGAACGGGTAGTCGGCGATCTCGGGCGTCGCCGCCGACACCTTCGAGATGAGCGTACTCTTGCCGGCGTTCGGGTAGCCGACCAGCGCCGCATCGGCGAGCAGCCGGAGCTCGAGGGTCACCGACCGCTCCTCGCCGTACTCCCCCTGTTCGGCGAAGGCCGGGGCGCGCCGGTCCGGGCTCACGAAGGCGGCGTTGCCGCGGCCACCGTGGCCGCCGCGGGCGACCGTGAGGCACTGCCCGGCTTCGACCAGATCGGCGAGGATGGTGCCGTCCGGGTCGCGCACCACGGTTCCCAGCGGGACGGGGAGCGTCAGATCGTCCCCGCGGTGCCCATGGCGGAGCTCACCTTCCCCGTGGCCGCCGTCGCCGGCCTGCCAGTGCGGCTTCCGGTCGTAGCGCAGCAGGCTGCCCACGGACGGGTCGGCGCACAGGATGACGTCTCCCCCACCGCCCCCGTTGCCACCGTTTGGCCTTCCCCGCGGCTTGCCCTTGCGCTTCTGGAACGAGGCGACGCCGGCACCGCCGTTCCCGCCGCGCGCGAACAGCGTCACCTCATCGATGAACGAGGTCATGGGAACGAAGGTAGCGGAGCGCTACTCGAGGACCGCGGGCTCGGCGATGACCGAGACCTGTCGCCTCCCGCGCCTGGTGCCGAACGACACCACCCCGTCGACGACGGCGAACAGCGTGTCGTCGCCGCCCTTGCCCACATTGGAGCCGGGGTGGATCTTGGTCCCGCGCTGGCGCACCAGGATGGCACCCGAGCGCACGGTCTCGCCGTCGAACACCTTGGGTCCGAGGCGCTTGGCCGCCGAGTCCCTGCCGTTCTTCGATGAACCGCTCGCCTTGGTCTTTGACATGCTCAGCTGTCCTTCTTCGTGGCCGGTTTCTTCGCCGCCGGCTTCTTCGCCGCCGGCTTCTTCGTGGTTGAGGACTTCTTGGCGGTCGTTGGCTTCTTCGTCGCCGGCTTCTTTGCGGTCGAAGCCTTCGTCGTCGCCGTGGCGGCCGCCGGCTGCTTCTCGTCGGTCGTCGCGGCGGCGGCCTTCTTCGTCGTCGACGCCTTCGCCCCCGGCTTCTGGATCTTCTTGATCCTGAGCTGGGTGTACGTCTGGCGGTGACCCTGGCGGCGCCGGTACCCGGTCTTGGCCTTGTACTTGAAGATATCGACCTTGGGCCCGGACGACTCGCCCAGGATCTCGGCGGTCACCTTGGCCTTGGCCAGCTCCTTGCGGTCCGAGATCACCGTGCCGTCCTGCTCGACGATCAACAGCGGCGTGAACGACACCTCGCCGTCGCTCTTGATGCGCTCGACGTCGAGGAGGTCGCCCTCGCTGACCTTCGCTTGCTTTCCGCCTGCGCGGATGATGGCGTACATGATCTTCTCGGTGGTTCGGTGGCGCCGCGATCGCGTCGCAGCCGAGTGGAGGATAGCCCCCTTCCGTTCTTGCGTAATGTGAGCCCGCATCCGGGCTGTGGTTACGCAAGAACGGTCAGTCCGCCTCCTCGGCGTCGAGACCGACCTGGACCCCGATCGTGGCCGCCTCCTCGTGGAGGAGCACCCCCCGCCCGCTGCAGCGCGGACACACCTCGGAGAAGGACTCGAGCAGGCCCGCCGAGACGTTCTTCCTCGTCATCTCGA
>CAZCBO010000165.1:0-6638 GCA_964496825.1 uncultured Acidimicrobiaceae bacterium | reverse complement strand
GGCGTCATCGGTCTCATGGATCCCGCTGTCACCAATCGACCGACGGGATGCAGACGGTACATGCATTGGTCCCGCCCACTCAAGGATGCCTTCAGGTGCTTGTTGTGACGTTGTCCTCTTGGCGTCGCGCACTTGGTGGTTGTAGGGGTCTTTCTGGGTGAGAAAGGACCTCGAACGCATGTGGGATGCGACTGCGGAAGGGTTCGAGAGGTTCGTCGCCTCGGCTGGACCGCTCCTCCGCCACGCTTTCGTTTCTCGATATGGCCCTGATGTGGGGAGTGACGTGACCGCAGATGTTCTCGAGTACGGATGGTCGCACTGGCCGACAGTCGCCAGGAAGGTGAATCCTGCTGGCTGGCTGTATCGGGTAGGCCAGTCGAGGTCTCGCCGCTATTGGCGTCGTCCCGTCGCCATGCCTGCCGTTCCGTCGAATCCGATCCCCGATATCGAGCCGGGCCTGCCCGCCCAGTTGGAGGAATTGTCGCCGAAGCAACGACAGGCAGTACTCATGGTCCACGCCTTCGGCTACTCGGTGCGAGAGACAGCAGCACTGTTGGGTGTCGCACCATCAACGGTGCAGAAGAACGCCGACCGAGGATTGGTTCATCTACGGGAGGGATTGGGGGTGTCGCTCGATGTCTGACCTCATCACCCAACTCCGGGAGTACGGCACCCAGCTGGACTCGAAGGCGGCACCGCTGCGAGAACTCACGCCCGGCACACCGTTCCGCAACCGCGTCAAGGTCGGCTGGCGAGGACCACTGCTGGCTTTCGGTACCGCAGCAGCCATCGTTGTTGTGGCCTTTGCCACAGCCTTCCTGCTCCGTGTACCCGAAGGTGCTGATCCGGCAACACCTGCCGTCCAGCCAACGGTCACCACGACGGTGCTCGAAGCGACAGAACCCGAGGCCGCCTTCAGCTGGTATCGAGACGATCTGAGCGAGTGGGTGACCGAAGGCGAAATGACAGATCTTCTCACTGGGTTGATGGGACGGGAAGGACAAGATGCTCTCGAAGGCGAAGTGCTCCTAGATCATTCCGAAGGTGACACCGACTGGACTTGGACGTTCCGAACGGCAGGCGACGCGGGCACTTGGAGGATCATCGCTCACAACGGGTACCACCTCCCCGAAGGCGGTCGCGTAGAGCCGACAGAGACCGATCCCAGACTCCCAATCGGGGTGACCTACGAGCAGCAGTCGGGATTCGCTCATGGGTTCTACGGCCTGTCAGGACCCAACTCCAACCAAACGATCTGCATGACGGTGTTCCCACCCGGAGCAGGATTCGGCTATCCGGACAGGTTGGAGGTCGAAGCCCACGAGGACAGAGTTTTCGCCATCGCCTCAATGATGTTGAGAGAGATGGGGTGGACCGACCTGACCGAATAGAGGTTGCCGCCCCCACCACGACGGTCGTGGGCAGGCCCGTGAAGGCCCACCTTCCGAGGCGAAGTCGTCCCAGCGGGCGTCGAGCGTGTCTCCGAACGACGCGACCTTGGTGACGAGCCGATCCACGACCGACGAATTGCCCGGTCATCGATGATGCTCTTGGCTAGTAGCACCACTTTGTAGCTCTGGATGAGGCTCAGATCAGTAGGAGCAACACTCAATCAGGGTTTGAGACGCCCGGGACCGAGGCGCTTGGAGTCGGATCGGTAGGCTCACAGCATGCTGCATTCCTGGGGTCGCCACCTGAGGGAGAAGCGCAGGCGACCATTCGACTCGGCCGCGCGCGACTTCGGGTTGACGGTGGACCGAGCCGGAGTGAAGCTCAAAGGCGAGATCCAAGGGCGTCGAGTCAGCTACTCCTGGGGCGGGGAAGTACCAACCCGCGGCTGCGCTGTCTGGTACCGCGACGGCCCCCTCGGGGTCCGTCTCGACATCCGCCGCCGCAACGCCTGGCTGCCCCAGGTGCGCAAGTCCTCGGTCACCACCGGAGATGAGTCCTTCGACGTTCTCCTCCGCGTCCTCACCACCTCACCCGAGCGGCTGCAGCCGGTACTCGACGAGCGCCTACGCCGCCACATCCTCGACCTTGCCTTCACCGGATCGCTCCACGTCACCGACAAGAAGGTGGCCTTCACCCAGCGTGGCGGTCGTCCGACCCAGGCCAAGGAGATCACCGACACGATCAGTTCCGTGCTAGAGGTCGCCGAGGCGTTGGAGCGGTCTCGAACCTGATCTCCCGGATCGGGACCGTCGTCGAGCCCAGCCGAGCCCAAGCAGGACCTCACCCCCGGCGCTGGCGTTGATGACTGCCGGGTCCAGCCCTCGACTGCCCAGTCTGGTCGGGACTCGCAGCCGGACCCCTGAACGCACCCAGCGCATGGGGACGGGGTCTCGGCATGCTGGTGGGCCCGTTCGATGACGCCCGTCCTGGCGAGTCGATCATCGTCGATCAGCGCCGCCGACTGGCAGTGAGGGCAGCGGGATAGCTGGCGCACGGCCGACACCGCGCCCGTCGTTGTCAAGTGCCAGGGCATCGGGGGAGTCCCCTATTGCCGCTGAGATACCTGAGGGGCATGTTGAGAGACACAACGTAGTTCGGAGGATGCGAGTGGAAGGAGCCTCTGATGCGTCGAGTATTGGCACTGGTTGCCACCGCCATGCTGCTCCTGGTGGCGACCGCCGCTCCGGCGGGAGCAGGCAATGACAACTACCACATCACCCAGCATGCGGTAGGGGCGGATTTCAATCACAGCAGCGAGAACCTGTTCGTCGTGGGAATCCATGCATCGTGGTACAGCCCACAGTCGGACTTCGGCCCCGGGCTGGGATCGGCAGAGCCACACGTCTACATCACCTACTGGGGGCAACGCATCGGCGACGATTGCGAGTTCAGCCAGAACTTCTACGACTTCGACTACCACTGGTCGATGAGCCGCGCCTCGGTCGGTGTTGACACGCCGTGCGGGTATCTGGAACTCACCGTGCGAGGTGAGCGGGGCGCGAACCCAGACCACTTCACCCCCAAGACAACCTACAACGAGATCACGGACGCCGAACTGGTGCTGGACGGTCAACCGCTCCCAGTCGTGTTCACCGGCGGGTCGATCTGGCGGTCAGCGGCATAGTGAAGCCGTAGGGCCACCGGGTGACCCAGCCCACAAGCCACCGATAGTCCACCCGGAGACCCCGGAGGCCACGCTGCACCCAGTGCAGGTCGCCGGGGTCTCGGCGCGCTGAACCGTTCCGGGCGCGACGGCCGTATGGATGGGCAACAGGCCCCAAAGGGCCGCTACTTGCGCTGATCGCAGGGAGGAAGGAACCATGCGCCGTATCACCCGAACCGTCGCTGCAGCCGCCACCGTGCTGCTACTGCTCGCCAGCGGGACTGCCCTCGCCGGTACCCAACCGGCGAACCTGGGCAACGTGGACAACATCATCCGAGGTGCCAGCGCATCTGGTCCGCACTGCCACTATGTGCTCCCCGCCCAAGGACCGTTCGACAACATCATCACCGGAGCTGCCCATCAGGGCCACGTCGAGACGGGAACACCGACCGGGATCTTCCAGGCCACCGACTGTCCGTAGCACTGGGCAGGAGACCGGTGCCGGACGAGTTCGCTCGAATGGGCCGGTGAGCGCCGGAGACCCCGGGGGCGTGGTAGGAAGCGTCACCGGGGTCCCGGCATGTTGCAACGGCTAGTGTCGGTGTTGGTGGCGGGGCGGTGCAGGGGGCACCTGATTCTCCCTACGCCGGGCTCAGGGTCCCGCCACGCCGGACCCCGGCGGCCCTGCCTTCCCACAAGGTCGGCGGGGTCTCGGCGTGCTTCTGGGTTGCTAACCCTGGAGGCAGCGGCATGGGCCGACACCGGTGAGGGGGAGTTCGGGGAGTTCCTGTGCCCGGCGGTGGCCAACGCCACGGCAGCGCTTGCCAGCGATCAAATCGGGGGGGAGTTGGGTGACACCGGCAACTACACCTTCCTCCCCGGCAACAACCAAGCGGGAGCCCACGTCCCCTCGAAGGCGCTCAACACCGAAGGCCCCGGAGCGTCGCCCGGTCCCGGAGACGGCAACTCCGACTGGTCACCAATCTGGCCCGGCGACAACCCCGACCCGGGTTAACCGCCGCCCAGCCGATCGCGCGGGGAGGACCACACTGTGTCCTCCCCCGCGACTATCACATCACACGCCCACCAACGTGTGCCGTCATTGGCGTGTGGCCTCAACCGCTTCGTGGGATCAGCCGCTGGAGGTGAGCTGCCACTCCTGGATCGTCGAGGAGGTCGGGAACGTCGCCTCCAGCCGGGTGCCATCCGGATCTACGGTGAGCACCCCTTCGATATAGGACGTCGCCCCGGATCCTGCCTCGCGCACCAGATCCTCGAAGGTGAACTCGGTGTCGGAGGTCCGCTCGATGTTGCGCCATTTCACGTCGCCCGCCGCGAACTGGAACTCATTGTCGGGAACGGAAACGATGATCGCTTCGGTACCGCCGCTGTCGATGCGGATCACCATCCCGTCGAGCGAAGCGAACGTACTGTCGACACGCTCCCACTCCCCACTCAGTGACACGGCGGGCTCCTCCGCCACCACGGTGGTCGTCGTCTCCTCACTCGCAGAACAGGCAGTCGTCACCAGCGCCACTGCGACCAGCAGCAGGAGCGCCGCGGCCCGATATCCACGCTGCACAGCAGTCATACCCACCAGGTCACCTCACGATCTCATCATCCCGACCACGAGATGATCGACTCCACCGAACGGGAGCGCAACCGCCGTGGCCCCACTCTCCTCGTACCGCAAGGGAATCCGCTTCGCTCCGGGGGAGGGACTCGAACCCTCAACAAACGGATCAACAGTCCGTGAGACCCTATCTCCCGGTGTGTCCGCTGGTACCCCATACTGAAGCGCCGTACGGCTCGCGCTTGATTCCAGGGCCTCACGCAACCGTCCGTTTCCTCCCGTTTCCCCAAGGGGGTGAGCAGCGGGTGAGCATTGTGCCCAAGTCAGCTGCGCGTGTCTCGGTCGCGTGATCACTCAGCGTACCGGGATCCCGCGTGACCCGACCGACGGGTTGCCGGTGCCAGCCAACGTGTCGACTAGTGCCGCGGGCGGCTCGCCGACACAGTCACACCGCGGCAGGCTCCGGTGACTGCCGCTACGCTGGTCACATGGCAGACGTATCCGCCTTCATGGTGGGTCTCACCACCGGAGCTGTCGCAGTAGCCACTGCATGGGTCGCCTGGGCTTGGGCTCGAAGTAGGGCCGAGCAGCCACGACCCAGACGCATCTTCTGAGCCCATTCGGCTGAGTCCATCTTCGCTTCGAGCTGCACCCCGGCGTGACGCCCCGCTCGGAATCGTCTGGACAATCCCCACGAGGACCCCGGAGGCACGACGCACCCAGCTGAAGTGCCGCCAGGGTTTCGGCGTTCTATCCGCCTTCACCGGGGAAGTCCCGAACGAGCGTGAGAGCACCGAGGATGAGGAGAAAAGCACCGAGGCCACCAATTCCTTCTGAGCGAAAGAACAGGAACCCAACGACCAGGAGCACTCCTCCGACTCCAATGGCGACGAGTGCGAGTCGGTCGAAGATGTTGAAGCCCTATACCCGGGGTAGTGAAGAGCAGTCTCCCGCAGCCGGTCCCACGCCACCTCGGGGGCGAGGATGCGGGCGGCCGCGCGTGCCGCCGAGGGTGTAGCGGCCCCCGTCGAACAGCATCCAATCCGAGTTCCGCGGCCGCAGTCTCGTACCCCCACCGGTCGCTCGACGTCCCTTCGCCCAACACGATCGCCAAACGTTACCGACCAATTGCGATGGCAGGATGTCACGCCAGCGCTTATCGGGGTCCCGGCGCTCGAACGTTCTGGCTGGTGGCGGGGCGGCGCACGGGCATTCCCGACGCCGGGCTGTGGGTCCCCCAGCTCGGCCCGATGAGATGGGACCTCGGCCTCTTCCAAACACCCGAGCGCGGATACAAGCTCGGGGTATCCCGCGCGGAAGGAGAGCCTGCATGCGGAGCGCAACTACCGCCGACTCAGAAACGTATCTGGCCAGGCAGAAACGAAGCTACTTGTGGCTGTGGGTAGCCCTCATTGCCGTCATCGTTGCCGCGGGTGGGATCACTCTTTGGCTGGTGCTGGGCGGCGACGACCAGCCGACGATTGGCTTCGACGGATCGGAAGCGACATATAGCGGACCCGAAATCATCGAAGCGGGCGAAGTCCCGTTCAAGACCGAGAACAACTCGGATGTGGTTGTTGACTTCCTGTGGGGACGACACAGCGAAGAGGGAATCACTCTTGAGCAGACGGTCGCATGGGCAGAATCCAGTACTGACCAGCCCCCTTGGGTCGAAGAAGGCTTCCACCTTGTCAAAGACCAGGCCGCGAATTCATCAGGGGAGAGGGTGTCGTGGATGACGGCTGGGACCTACGAACTCGTCGTCTGGGAGGTCCAAGCCGAGAAAGCCCACATCGCTGCCCTCATCACGGTCGTTGACACTTAAGGAGACCGTGCCGGGTGACAGTCGTTCAGACTGGTCACCCATGTGGCTCGGTGATGCCTTCGAGTAGCAGCGGGGGACTTGAGCCGATGGGAGGGACGCTCGCTCCGGCGGGGGTCTCCCCAAACACCCAGCCACGTACGAGAATCGGGTGACTGTCCAGACCGCTCCTCCTCGACCGGTATAGG
>CAZCBO010000164.1:0-6648 GCA_964496825.1 uncultured Acidimicrobiaceae bacterium | reverse complement strand
ACCGTGTTCGTGTGGGAGAAGGGCGAGAAACCCGGAAAGACCGCGTAGGGAAGGCACTCATGGATTACAACCTGCTGGATGCGCTGGAGCTGCTGGAACGCGAGAAGGGCGTTCCCGCGGACACGATCCTCGATGCCCTCGCCAATGCGCTCGTCTCCGCCTACAAGCGCCAGCCGGGCGCCGCCGAGGAGGCGCGGGTCACGATCGACGCCGACACCGGGGAGATCACCGTCTACGGCCAGGAGCTCGACGAGGACGGCAACGTCACCAACGAGTGGGAGGACACGCCCGACGACTTCGGGCGTATCGCGGCTCAGACCGCCAAACAGGTGATCCTGCAGCGGCTCCGTGACGCCAAGCGGGAGCAGGTCTTCGACATCTACGAGGGCAGGGAGGGTGATCTCATCACCGGGATCGTGCAGCAATCCGACCACCGGTTTGCCATTCTCGATCTCGGTGACGCCGAGGCGATCATGCCCGCATCCGAGCGGATCCCCTACGAGCGGCTCGAGCGGGGAAACAGGGTCAAGGCGTACATCCTCGAGGTCCGCGGCGAGGGCAAGGGTCCCCAGATCGTCGTCTCGCGCAGCCACCCCGAGTTCATTCGGTCGCTGTTCGAGCTCGAGGTGCCCGAACTCGTCGACGGCGACGTCGAGATCCGGGCGATCGCCCGCGAGCCCGGCCATCGCACCAAGATCGCGGTGGCGTCGAACGACCCGAACGTCGATCCGGTGGGGGCGTGTGTCGGGGCGCGCGGCTCGCGGGTTCGCCAGGTGGTCAACGAGCTGCGTGGCGAGAAGGTCGACATCGTGGAGTGGAGGGAAGACACCGCCGGTTTCATCGCAGAAGCCCTCAGCCCGGCCCGCGTCAAGGAGGTCCGGCTCGACGACCAGGAGATGATCGCCGAGGTCATCGTCCCCGATCACCAGCTGAGCCTCGCCATCGGCAAGGAGGGCCAGAACGCCCGTCTCGCCGCCCGATTGTCCGGGTACAAGATCGATATCCGGTCCGAGAGCCAGGACCTCGGGCTCGAGGTCGACGACGAGGGCAACGTGATCGAGCCGGCCGCAGCGGGCGAACCTGCAGCCGAGACGGCGGTGGAGGAGAGCGAGGCAGCGCCGTCCGACGAAGCCGAAGCACCCGAGGAGGAAGCGCAGGAGGACACCGGGGAGAGCGAGGAAGCCGCCCCGGCTCCGGAAGCCGAATCCGCGGAAGAGCCGGCGGCAGAGGAACCCGCCGAGGGCGAGGAGGAGTAGGTGGCCAAGCAGCGCGTCTATGAGCTGGCCCGCGAGCTGGGGCTGGAGTCGAAGGACGTGTTGGCCCGCGCCCAGGAACTCGGATACGACGTCAAGACGGCCTCTTCGGGTCTCGAAGAGGACCAGGCCGCCGTCGTTGCCAAGTCGTTCGAAGCAGCCGCCGAGCCTGAAGCGGAGCCGGAGGGCGAGCCGGCAGCCGTGCCCGAGGCGCCCGAGGCGGAGGCCGAAGCACCCGCCGAGGAGGCCGAAGCGGAGATCCCCGAGATACCGGAAGAGGAGCGCGTGCTGCTGGTCGAACCGGGCCTCACCACCCACGAGCTGGCGCGGATGATCAAGATCCGAACCGCCGAGATCGTCCGCGAGCTCATGGAGATGGGCGAGATGGTGCCGGCGGGAGGCGAGATCCCGGTCGGTGCCATCGAGCCGCTGGGCAAACGGTTCGGCTACGAGCTCCTCGTCACCGAGCCCGAGGTCACCGAGGAGGAGGACAAGGGCCCGACCCGGTCGATCGTCGAGTACGAGGACGATCCGTCCACGCTCATGGCCCGCCCACCGGTGGTGACCGTGATGGGCCATGTCGATCACGGGAAGACCCGGCTGCTCGACGTCATTCGCAAGGCGAACGTCGTCGAGAGCGAAGCCGGGGGGATCACCCAGCACATCGGCGCCTATCAGGCCAGGCAGGACGGGAACTCGATCACGTTCATCGACACGCCCGGCCATGAGGCCTTCACCGCCCTGCGCGCCCGGGGCGCCAACGTCACCGACATCGTCATCCTCGTCGTAGCGGCCGACGACGGGGTCATGCCCCAGACCGTCGAGGCCATCAACCACGCCCAGGCCGCAGGCGTACCCCTGGTGGTGGCGATCAACAAGATGGACCTGCCGACCGCCGATCCGTTTGCCGTACGCGCCTCGCTGACCCAGCACGACGTGTTGGTGGAGGACCTGGGTGGTGAGGTACCCGCCGTCGAGGTCTCGGCGCTGGAGGAAACCGGCATCGACGACCTGCTCGAGATCGTCTCCCTCGTCGCCGAGGTCGAGGAGCTGTCGGCCAATCCGAAGGCCCCCGCGATCGGGACGGTGATCGAGGCTCAGCTCGAAGTCGGTCGCGGCCCGGTGGCGACCGTCATCGTGCAGCGCGGCACTCTGAAGAAGGGAGATGCCATCGTCGCCGGTCCGATCGCCGGCAGGGTGCGCGCCATGTACGACGAGAACGGCGACCAGCTGAAGGATGCCGGTCCCAGCACCCCTGTGCTGGTCACCGGCTGGGATGATGTACCCACCGCCGGTGACATGTTCCAGGTCGTCACGAACGAGCGCACGGCACGGAAGCTGGCCGAGGAGGAAGTCGCCAGGAGGCGTGCCGAGGAGCTGCTGGTCCCCACCGCGACGGAGCGGCTGACCCAGCTGCTCGAGAGCCTGCGCACCGCCGACCACGCCGAGCTGCGGGTCATCGTCAAGGCGGACGCCCACGGCTCCCTGGAGGCGATCACCGATGCCGTCCAGAAGATCTCCCGCGAGGACGCAGCGGTCTCGGTCATCCACAGCGGTGTCGGCGGCATCTCCGCCAACGACGTCATGCTGGCCGAGGCCTCGGAGGCCATCATCTACGGCTTCAACGCGCGCCCCGATGCCTCGGCGCGAGCCGCGGCGAAGGAAAGCGGGATCGATATCCGGACGTTCTCGATCATCTACGAGTTGCTCGACGACGTCGAAGCGCTGCTCGTCGGTGAGCTCGCCCCGGAGGAGGTCGAGACCTTCCTCGGCGTCGCCGAGGTGCGCGCCACGTTCCGTGCGCCGCGTTACGGACTCGTCGCCGGCTCGTACGTCACCGAGGGTGTCATCAACCGCAACGCGCGGGCCCGGCTCGTGCGCGACGGCGTCGTCGTCTACGACGGCAGGATCGCCTCGCTGCGAAGGTTCAAGGACGACGTCCAGCAAGTCCAGGCCGGGTTCGAATGTGGCATCGGCCTCGAGAACTTCAGGGACATCAAGGAAGGCGACACCATCGAGTCCTACGAGGTGCGCGAGGTCGCCCGGACGTAGGATGCACGTTGCCGCGAGCCGCGTCGAGCTGAGGATTCGCGACTCACACTCGCTGAAGGACAAGCGTCGTGTGGTGAAGCGGGTGATCGCCGACATCGGACAAGCCCATCCCGTGGCCGTCGCCGAGGTCGATCACCAGGAGCTGTGGCAGCGCGCCACGATCGGTGTCGCCGCGGTATCGACCTCCGCGGGACAGGTGGAGCGGATGTTGCGGGCGATCGCCAACGATCTCGAGCGCAGGGACGACGTAGAGTTGCTCGGCGTGTCCACGACCTATCTCGAGGCGGTAGACCGATGAGCCGCAACGTCACACCCAGGATGCGGAAGGTCAACGAGCTGATGCGCGAGGTCATCGCCGACGCCGTCATGTCGCTCAAGGATCCCGGCCTCGGCTTCGTCACCATCACCGGCGTGGACACCTCGCCCGATCTGCGCACCGCCATCGTGTTCTACTCCGTGCTGGGGACCGAGGAGGAAGCCGAGAAGACCGCAGCAGCGTTGCGCCGCTCGGCACCGCACCTCCAGGAGGTCGTCGCCGGCGAGGTCCGTCTCAAGTACACGCCGCGGCTGAGCTTCCGCGTCGATCCTTCCATCGAGGAGGGCATCAAGATCGACCGGCTGCTGCGGGAGATCCAGGACGAGGCGGAAGCCGAATGACCGTAACCGACGCCGCATGGGAGGACGCCGTCGAGGCGCTGCGCAGTGCCTCGACGATCGGAGTCTTCGGTCATGTCCGACCCGACGGCGACGCCCTCGGTGCCATGGTCGGCCTGGCACAGGCGGCCCGCGCCGTCGGCAAGGACGCCGTGGCGTCGTTCGGCGCGCCGTTCGTCGTCGGAAGGGAGTTCGACTATCTGGACCTCAGCGTGGTGGTGCCCCCCGCAGAGGTCCCCGACGGTCTCGACCTCGCCGTGGTGTGCGACACCGGGGTGCTCGAGCGGCTCGGCAGTGCCGCACCGAAGGTGGCCAAGGCGTCGCTGGTACTGGTGATCGATCATCACAAGTCGGGCAACGACCTGGGGGACGTCACGTTGATCGATCCCGAGGCGGCGGCGACAACCCAGCTCGTCTATCAGCTGCTGGTGCGACTCGGCTGGCCGATCGGCCGGTCGACCGCCGACGCCCTCTACACCGGGATCGTCACCGACACCGGCCGGTTCATGTACTCCTCGACGAGCGCCGAGGTCCACGAGATCACCGCTGCCCTCATCGCGGCCGGCGTAGAGCCGGCAGTGGTGGGGCAACATCTCTACGAGCGATCGCCCTTTGGCTACTTCGGCGTCGTCTCCGACGTGCTGGGCCGCGCCGTCCTCGACGCAAAGGTCGGCCTCGTGTGGTCGGTCCTGACCGCCGACGACATCGAGAACGCCGGGGTGAGCTGGGAAGCCGCCGATCAGCTCATCGATCTGGTCCGCCTGGCCGAGGAAGCCGGTGTGGCCCTGCTCCTGAAGGAGATCGAGCCGGGGACCCTCAAGGGAAGCCTCCGCTCGCGGGGGGCCGTCGACGTCGCGGCGGTGGCCGCGGCCTTCGGCGGTGGCGGTCACCACAACGCCGCCGGGTTCACCACCAGCGGCACCGTCGAGGAGACGGTCGCCGCCGTCACCGCGCTCCTACCATGAGCGACGGTGTCGACACCGGGTTCCTGCTCGTCGACAAGGAGCGCGGCTGGACCAGCCACGATGTGGTGGCCAAGGTCAGGAACGTGATCGGTGGCAAGGTGGGCCACGCCGGAACTCTCGATCCGCTCGCCACCGGTCTCCTCGTCCTCGGGCTGGGGCGCAGCACCCGGCTGCTGCGCTTCATCCAGTCGTTTCCCAAGACCTACGAGGCGACGGCGGTGTTCGGCGTCGCCACCGACACGCTAGACGCCGACGGGGCGGTGATCGATCGCAGCCCGCTGCCGGTGGACGAGAACGACCTGGAGCCCCTCCTCGAGCGGTTCACCGGCCGCATCCATCAGGTGCCTCCGATGGTGTCGGCGCGCAGGGTGGAGGGCAGGAGGCTCTACGAGCTGGCGAGAGCAGGCAACGTCGTCGAGCGTGAGGCCCGTCCCGTCGACATCTACGACCTGCAGATCCTCGAAGTTGCGCCTTCGGACTACCCGGAGGTGACCTTCCGCGTCGTGTGCAGCTCGGGCACGTATGTCCGGACCCTCGCCGACGACCTGGCGAGGGCCGCCGGCGGGCGCGCCCACCTGTCGGCCCTGCGGAGGACCGCGAACGGATCACTCGACGTTGCGGACGCCACGTCCGTGGCGTCGATCGTCCGGGCTGCGGAAGGCGGCGGCATCGGGTCACTGATCATCCCGCCGGCTCGCGCCCTCGAAGACCTCCCGGGGATCGCCCTCGAACCCGAGTTCGCCCGGGCCGTTCGACATGGAGCCGCGATACCGGCGAGCAGCGTCGATGCTCCCGACGGGAGCCTGGTGCGATTGCTCGAAGCGGACGCCCTCCTCGGCGTCTACCGGGTCGACGGACCACAGATGAAGGCCGAGGTGGTGACGTCGTGAGCGTGCTGCAGGGTCCGCCGGAGAGCTGGGATCCCCCCGAGGCGGGCACCGCGGTCGCCATCGGTGTCTTCGACGGCGTCCACCTGGGGCACCGCAGGGTGCTCGAGGCAGTCGACGGGGCGTCGGGGCTCACGAGGGTGGCACTCACCTTTGGGACCCATCCGGCCGAGGTGCTGGGAACCGGCGCGCCCCCGATGCTGAACACGCTGAAGGAGCGGATCTCGCTGCTCGAGGACGCCGGGGTCGATCGGGTGGCGGTGCTCGATTTCAACGCCGACACGGTGGCCTGGACCCCGGAGGAGTTCGTCGCACACGTTCTGGAACACGGCCTGAGAGCCAGGAGAGTCGCCGTCGGCGAGGGATTCCGCTTTGGGGTCGAGGCCACGGGAACCACCGACACTCTCACCGAGCTGGGTGCGCAACACGGCTTCACCGTCGCGGTGGTGCCGATCGTCCTCCGTGGCGGATCCGAGGTCCGTTCCACGGCGATTCGGGAGGCCATCGCTCGCGGTGATGTGGAGCTGGCGGCAGATCTCCTGGGCAGGCCCCACCGGGTCACCGGGGTCGTGGTGTCGGGGGAGGGCAGGGGAGCCGCGATCGGGATCCCCACCGCGAACCTCTCGATCCCCGCCGGCCTCGCGGTGCCGCCCCGCGGGGTGTACGCGGTGTACGCCGAGATCGACGGCATCCGACTGCCCGCGGTGGCCAACCTCGGGCACCGTTCGGCCCGGCCGGCCCCGCTCGGTGCCTACCCGCGGGGCGCCAGCGCCGCCGCCGTCGAGCAGCTGATCGGCGACGTCTGGGAGTGGACGGCCAGCGACTTCGCGCCGTACC
>CAZCBO010000163.1:4985-6719 GCA_964496825.1 uncultured Acidimicrobiaceae bacterium | reverse complement strand
CTCGGGGAGCAGCATGTAGATGGGGTGGCCCACCATCACCGCCCCGGCTTCGATACCGCCGACCCCCCAGCCGACGACACCGAGTCCATTGATCATCGTGGTGTGCGAGTCCGTTCCGACCAGCGAGTCGGGATACAACGTGCCGCCGGCGTCCCAGACCACCTTCGCCAGGTACTCGAGATTGACCTGGTGCACGATCCCGGTGGCAGGCGGCACCACGCTCAGGTCGTCGAAGGCCGCCTGACCCCACTTGAGGAACTCGTAGCGCTCCCGGTTGCGGGAGAACTCGATCTCCGAGTTGATGCTGAGCGCCTGGGGGGAGTTGAACACGTCGACCTGCACCGAGTGGTCGATCACGAGGTCGGAGGGCACCTGCTGGTTGACCAAGGCCGCGGATCGTTCCTCGCCGGTCATGCGGGCGATCGCCGAGCGCATTGCCGCCAGGTCGACGACCGAGGGGACCCCGGTGAAGTCCTGGAGCACGACCCGGGCCGGCTTGAAGGCGACCTCGCCCTCCCCGACCTTGGTGGCGTCGTACTGAGCGACGGCCCTCACGTCCTCGTCGGTGATCACCCTGCCGTCGTGGTTGTGCAGCGCCGACTCGAGGAGGACCTTGACCGAGTACGGCAGCGCGTCGACGTCGCCGAGGTCGCGCAGCGCGTCGAGGCGGTAGATGGTGCGGGTGCCGAGCGGGGTGTCGATCGAGGCGCGTGCAGCGAAGGGGTCGTGGCTCATGCTCTGATCATATCCGGCGCCCGATCGTGCGATTTCATTGGGTCAGCCGACCTATGCATCACCTGGAAAACCCTGCCGATGTACCCAGAGCGTTCAACGAACACTCAGAGGAGTCGGATGATGAAGCGGTTGATTGCGGGCGCCGTCGTGGCGGGAGTCGCCGTGTTCGCCGGGGTAGGGGCCTTCGGGGACGAGACGACCCGGAACAACACCGGAGAGATCGTCGAGGGCGGAGGGCTGGGCGCCTTCCGGATACAGAACGGCGACTGCGTCAACATCCCCGACGGGGACCTCGTCCAATCGGTCGAGGGTGTGCCCTGCAGCTCGGCGCACGACGCCGAGGTCTACTACGTCTTCGACCTGACCGGGGGCGCATATCCCGGTGCGGACTGGGTCAGCGAATCCGCCGTCAACGGGTGCCTCACCGCGTTCCACCCGTTCGTCGGCGTCGCCTACGAATACTCCGAGCTTGACATCTACTGGCTGGAGCCGACCGAGGAGTCGTGGACCGAGATCGACGACCGTGAGATCGCCTGCATGGTGGTCGCCGTGGACGGCAGCAAGCTCACCGGATCGATGCGAGGCTCCGGCCGCTGACCGTCAATCGTTCGTATAGCGCTGTTCGAGGAACGGGTCGCCGTAGATGTGGTAGCCGTTCTGTTCCCAGAAGCCGGGCTCGTCGGCAGCGAGGACGGTGAATCCGGCCACCCACTTGACCGACTTCCAGAAGTAGAGATGCGGTACGACGAGGCGCATCGGCCCGCCGTGCTCGGGCTCGAGGGGTCTGCCGTCATGGGTGTGGGCGAACAGATTGCCCTCTCGCAGGAAGTCTTCTCTGGGGAGGTTGGCCGTGTAGCCGCCGACGTCGCGGACCATGACCGCACCCGCTTCTGGGGCGGCCCCGATGGCGTCCCAGACGGCCAGGACCGGCACCCCCTCCCACAAGGTGTCCAGCCGGCTCCACTTCGTGACGCAGTGGATGTCGGTCGTGAACTCCTC
>CAZCBO010000163.1:0-4975 GCA_964496825.1 uncultured Acidimicrobiaceae bacterium | reverse complement strand
GAACCGCGCTTCGGGCAGCGGGCGGAGCTTGTCCCACACCCGCCTCGTCGGGATACCCGTCCACTCCGTGTTGAACCTGGTCCACTTCGTGACGCAGTGGATGTCGGCCTGGAGACTCGAAGTGCCGAGGGCGTCGAACTCCTCCCAGCTCCACTCCACGGGCTCGGCGACGAGGCCGTCGACCCTGAACGTCCAAGTGTCGAGATCGAGCCGGGGAACCTTGCCCTCGTGCAGCACCGGCCAACGCTCGGTGACGTACTGGCCTGGCGGGATGCGTTCCGTGGCGATCCCGGCGGCGACGTATTTGGCCCGGTTCCGGTCGAAGAAGCTCATCGCGGCGATCGTACCGCGGTCGTCACCGCTTACCGGAGGCCCTCGGTATCTTGACCGGATGCGAATCCGGCTCGGCTCGAGCACCATCCTGCTGCTCGCCGTCGTTGCTGCGCTGCTCGTCGTCGGCTGCTCCGAAGACGCCGGCTCACCGCCGCAGCTCAGCCAGGTCAACGCGTCGGGCACGGTTGCGGAGCGGGATCCGGCGCCCGACTTCTCGGTGACGACCTTCGACGGCGCCACCTTCACGCTCTCGCAGCAGCTCGCCGACGACGGTCGGCCGGTGTTTCTCAACCTCTGGGCGTCATGGTGCGGGCCCTGCCGGGCCGAGATGCCGGACCTGGATGCGGCGGCGGCAAACAACCCCGACATCGCCTTCATCGGTGTCGCGGTCCAGGATGAGCTCGAGAAGGCCCGCGACTTCGCCGACGAGATCGGGGTCACCTATCCCCTCGCCTTCGACGAGGCCCGGGAGGTAGACGACGGCTATGCCCCGATCGGGCTTCCCGCCAGCTTCATCATCTCGCCGGAGGGCCTCATCGTGGAGCGCGTTTTCGGGCCGCTGACCGAGTCCCAGATCGAAGAGAAGCTCGCCGGCCACTTCGGCTGAGCGGGTCAGTGGCCCGGCCAGTCCGGGGAGCGCTTCTCCAAGAACGCCGTGATTCCCTCGGCGGCGTCGTCGGTGGTGGCCAGGGCGGTGAGGCCGTGGTGAAGGTGGTCGAGGGCGGTATCGAGGTCCATGTCCTCGACGGCATAGAAGGCCTGCTTCCCCAGCGCCATCGCTACCGGGGACTGGACGGCCAGCGCCGTGGCGACTTCATCGACCGCGTCGTCGAGCTCGCCTACGGGCACCACGCGGTTCACCAGGCCGAGCTCCCGTGCCTCTGCTGCGTCGAGGCGGCGACCCAGCATCATCATCTCCAGCAGCGCCCGCCGGGACATCAGCGGCTTCAGGACCGCGGTGATCATCATCGGCCAGAGCCCGACCGAGATCTCGGGCGTCCCGAGTCGGGCGTGGTCGGCGCTGATGGCGAGATCGGAGGCCGCGATCAGCCCCAGGCCGCCGCCGAAGGCATGGCCGTTGACCCGGGCCACTATGGGTTTCGGGCAGCGGCGCATGGCGCGGATCAGATCGGCGAGGGCGCCTCGCTCACCGTGCTCGGCGAGCGGTTCGTCGACGAAGCCTCCTGCGAGATCGCCGCCGGCGGAGAACGTCCGGTCGCCGGCTCCCGTGATCACGATGACCCGCACCGCTTCGTCGCCACAGGCGCGATGCAGGGCCGCGGTCATCTCACCCATCGCCTCGTTGGTGAGCGGGTTGTGGCGATCCTCGTCGTCGATGGTGATCGTCGCCCGGTGCTCATCGATCTCGAGCCGAATCATGTGCTGAGACCGTAGCGATCCGCCATGTCGTCTGCCCCCCGCCTCGCTACCGTTGCAGCATGCTCTGGATGCTGCTCGTCGTGGCCATTGCCATCGTCATCGGCTGGTCCCGCGCCGGCAGGCTGCACAACCTGACCGAGATCCGAGTCCGGATCTGGTGGCTCCTGTTCTTGGGGTTCGGGCTGCAAACGGTCGCCGTCTTCCTTCCCTCCGACCGCCACACGCTTGCGGTGGCCCTGATCCTCGCCTCCTACCTGCCGCTACTGCTGTTCGTCTGGCTGAACCGCGAAATGGCCGGCATGTGGATCGCCGGCATCGGCATCCTCATGAACTTCACCGTGATCGCGCTCAACGGTGGCATGCCGGTGATGCTCGAAGCCATCGAAGTCGCCGGCGGCTCCGGGATCCCGGACCTGAGCGCCCGGCACGTCTTGATGACCGACGCCACCCGGCTGCCGTTCCTCGGCGACGTGATCCCGCTCCCGGCGAGCGTGATCTCCATCGGTGACGTGTTCCTCGCCATCGGGATCGGTGTCTTCGTCGAGGAGCGGATGCGAACACCGATCCCGCTGTTCGCACGGGGCGCCCAGGGGACGCCGGGATCCGCAGCCCAGCGATGACCGACCGCGATCCCGAAGCTCCGCTGTCGACGGGACCGCAACCCGTCGGAGCCGCCATCGCCGTCACCGCGCACCATCTCGCCTCCCGAGCGGCGCTCGATGCCATCGCCGCCGGCGGCAATGCCGTGGACGCCGCGGTGGCTGCCAACGCCGTCGTCGGGGTCGTCCTTCCCGACACGTGCGGGGTCGGTGGTGATCTGTTCGCCCTCGTCCACCAGCCCGGCGACGCCGCTCCTGCCGCGCTCAACGCCTCGGGGCGGGCCGGCTCCGGCGCCTCGGCGCAGCGGTTGCGCGAAGCCGGCCATCAGGTGGTTCCGCTGCGCTCGATCGACTCGATCACCGTTCCCGGCTGCGTCGACGGGTGGGAGGCTCTGGTCGATCGGTTCGGGGCGCGGTCGCTGGCCGACAACCTCGATCACGCCATCGGCTACGCCACCGCCGGCTTCCCCGTTTCGACCGAGCTTGCCGCTTCGCTCGGCTCCCTCCAGCCGCTGATTGGCGCTCAGCCGTCGGCCGAGGCCCTCTACCCGGGGGGCCGGCCACCCATTGCCGGGGAGACGATCACCAGGCCCCTCCTGGCGAGGACCCTCACCGCGATCGCCGACGGCGGGCGGACGGCGTTCTACGAGGGCGAGGTGGGGCGGGCCGTCACCGAGGTGACCGGCGGCATCATCACCGCAGAGGACCTCGTGAGGGGCCAGGCCGAGTGGGTCGATCCCCTGGGAGCAGGGATCATGGGCGTCACCGGCTGGACCGTTCCTCCCAACAGCCAGGGCTGGCTGACCCTGGCGACGCTCCGGATCTTCGAACTCCTCGATCCGCCGCGCGACCCACTCGATCCGGCCTACCACCATGCGCTGATCGAGGCGTATCGCTCGGTCGTCGGGGAGCGCGCCGATTCGACCTCCGACCCGGACACGCTGCGGGCAGACCCCGCGACGCTGGTCGACGATGCCCGCCTCGCCGAGCTGGCCGCTCGCATCGATTCCGCCGCGGCCGGACGCTGGTCGGTGCCGACGGCGGCTCCCGGTGGCACGACCTACCTCACCACCCGCGATCACGCCGGCATGGCTGTGTCCCTGATCCAGTCGAACTTCCGGGGCATCGGCACCGGAGTGTGCGCGGGGAGCACCGGCGTCTGGCTCCACGACCGGGGTGAGGGGTTCGACCTGCGGACCGGGCACCCCAACGAGCTGGTTCCCGGACGCCGCCCGCTCCACACGTTGTCGCCGACGCTCTGGACCGACGTGGATCACACCGCGTTCGTCCTCGGCACCAGGGGCGGCGACCAACAACCGCAGTTCCTGGCCCAGGTCGCAGCCCACCATCTCTGGGCCGAGTTCTGCGCGGAGGATGCGCAACTCCAACCGCGCTGGGCGATCCCCGACATCACGGCAACCGAGCCCACGGTAAGGCTGGAGTCGCGCTTCGCCCCGAAGGCGGTCACGGGCCTGGCCGAGCGCGGCCATTCGGTCGTCGAAGCCGGCCCCTGGGAGACGGGCTGGGGTCCGGTCTCGACGATCACCGTGGGATCCGACGTGCGCGGAGCGGCCGACCCCAGGGTGTCCACCACCGCAGCGCTGAGCTCGTGACGTCGCGTGCGTCCGTCGCAGAGATGGTCGGAGACGCACGCGTCCATTGGCTTGCTCTACCTGTGGGCTCTCGATAGCCTCCGCAGCGATTTGCGGAATCGCATCCCGTTCCTCTTCGCCGCCCTGCTCGTGGCCGCCCTCGTCGCCGGGGTCGGGGTGGCCGCCTTCTCGATCGGCGGCTCTGCCGAGCCTGCGGCAGAGGAGCCGTCCTACGACGGGCCGATCTCGGGACGAGTGGCCTCGGCGGTCTTGGCTGCGTCGGTGACGGCGGCAACGGCACCGACGACAACCGAGGCCGAGACGTCCGTGCCGATGACATCCGTCCCGCCGGAGACATCGACGACGACCTCGTCGCCTCCCACCACCGCAGCCGAGTCGTCGGCCGCTCCGGTCACGACCGACACGACTCCCCCTTCGCTGGCGATCACCCACCCACACGACGGTGACACCGTGACCACGAGCGTCGTCGAGTTCATGGGAACGAGCGAACCCGGGGCAGTCGTCACGTCGGGACCCTTCGAGGCGGACACGCGCGACAACGGCGACTGGTCGATCCGGCTGGTCGTCGACGACGGCTACAACAGCACGGTGTTCACCGCAACGGACGCTGCGGGAAACGAGGGGTCCGTTCGGATCTCGGTGATCTACGAGCCGGCGACGACCACGACCACGACCGAGGCGCCGCCGCCGGCGTCGACCACCACCAAGCCCCCGTCGACGACCACCACCGCGGGTCCACCCCCATCGGACTGCCCGGTCCCCGGCTCGTGTTCGCCGAACTGGCCCGCCGACCCGAAGGCGAGCCACGGCCGGGAGTACTGGCGCTCGACGGTCGAGCAGTACTGGCCGGCCGAGCGCGTCGAGTGCGTCCTCGACCTCATTCAGGTGGAATCGGGCGGTGATCCCCAGGCCAGGAGCCCCGGCGGGAACTACCTGGGGCTCCTCCAGCATTCGTACTGGGGGTGGAACCGACGCGCCGAGGCGATCGGCCTCGTCGACGGCAACGGGCTCACCGCCCACCCGTACAACGGTGCCGCGAACATCGCCGCC
>CAZCBO010000162.1:0-6739 GCA_964496825.1 uncultured Acidimicrobiaceae bacterium | reverse complement strand
GCCGCCTGCAGAAGCACGATGTCGATTACAACGTGTTGACCACGGTGAACCGCATCAACGGGGACTACCCCCTCGAGGTGTACCGGTTCCTCCGCGACGAGGTCGGCACCGACTGGATGCAGTTCATCCCGGTGGTGGAGCGGGTCGACGCCGACGGCAACCCGGCCTACCACACCGGCACCTCCGCCTCGGACCGCTCCGTCGGAGCCGAACAGTTCGGTGAGTTCCTGATCACGATCTTCGACGAGTGGGTCCGCCACGATGTGGGCCGGGTCTTCGTCCAGACCTTCGAGGCGGCGGTGCGCAACTGGATGGGCCTCCAGTCGGGGATGTGCGTGTTCAACGAGACCTGCGGTACCGGGCTCGCCCTCGAGCACAACGGCGACCTCTACTCCTGCGACCACTTCGTCGATCCCGACTACCGGGTCGGCAGCATCGACGTGAGCGACATCAAGACCCTGGTCTCGGGACGGCAGCAGTTCGAGTTCGGTCGGGACAAGCTCACCACCCTGCCGCAGTACTGCCTGGACTGCGACGTCCGCTTCGCCTGTCACGGCGAGTGCCCCAAGAACCGGTTCATCGAGACCCCCGACGGCGAGCCCGGCCTCAACTACCTCTGCGCCGGGTACAAGGACTTCTTCCACCACATCGACCGGCCCGTCCAGATGATCGCCGGCGCCCTGCGCGCCGGGCGGCCCGTCGGTGACGTGATGACGGTGTTGGCCCGGGAGGATCGGGCCTTCGAGGCGGAGCTCAGGGCGGCGGGGCGCAACGCCCCGTGCCCCTGCGGCAGCGGGGAGAAGGTGAAACGCTGCCACGGGCGGGCACGAAGCACGGCACCGCCACGACCGATGCCGGACCAACTGGGCACACCCCGGCCGCCGGTGACCGAACGAGGCAAGAAGGCGGCGGCCCGCCGCCACGAGCAAGGAGAGGCGAAACCGTGATCAAGCTGATCGAAGACCTGCCGGGGAACGTGATCGGGTTCGAGGCGGTCGGGACCGTCGACGCCGGCGACTACAAGGACACGCTCGACCCCGCCGTCGGCGCCGCGCTGCAGGACCACGACAAGCTCCGGCTCGTCTACGTCCTCGGCGACGAGTTCGACGGCTACACCGGCGGAGCGATGTGGGAGGACACGAAGATCGGGATCGGCCACTGGGGCAGGTGGGAGAAGATCGCCCTCGTCACCGACAGGGACTGGGTGGACGATGCCATCAAGTTCATCGGCTGGGCGGTGCCCGGCGAGATCCAGGTGTACCCCACTGCCGACCTCGAAGCCGCCAAGGAGTGGGCCGCCGAGTAGCTGCACCCGGCAAAGGCCCCGCCCGACACCGTAATCTGGGTCCCGGAATGGTGACCCAGACCGACACCGAGCGCTTCCTGCCCTATGTGCCCCGGCTCGTCCGGGAGTGGCTCGACTCGCCCGATCCTGATGCGACGCACCGGGTGATGGAGGGCTCCACGATCTTCGCCGACATCTCCGGGTTCACCAAGCTCTCGGAGCGTCTGGCCCGGATCGGCAGGGAGGGCGCCGAGGAGGTCACCGAGGTCATCGGCAAGAGCTTCAGCCTGCTGCTCGAGCCGGCCTACTCGTACGGGGGGACGCTGGTGAAGTTCGGGGGCGATGCCCTGCTGCTGTTCTACCGCGGCGACGGCCACGAGCAGCGTGCCGCCAGCGCCGCCCTCGAGATGCGCCGGGCGATGCGGGCCATGGGGACCTTCGAGACGCCCGTCGGCAAGGTCACGCTCCGCATGTCCCAGGGGGTGCACAGCGGCACCTACGACATCTTTCTGGTCGGCTCCTCGATGCGCGAGCTGATCATGGCGGGGTCCTCGACCACCCAGCTCGGCCGACTCGAGGGGGCCGCCAACGCCGGGCAGATCGTCGTCAGCGAGGCCACGGCCCGGGCGCTGCCCACCAAGAACATCGGCGATCCGAAGGAGGGCGGGTTCTTCCTGCGGGGCAGCCTGCTCCCGCTGGAGGAGTACCGGCCCACCTTCCTGGAGGTCGACCACGACCTCGCCCCCTTCGTTCCCACCGCCGTACGTGAAGCCATCGCCGCCGGAGCCATCGCCGCCGAGCACCGCCCGATCACCACCGCCTTCGTCCGGTTCACCGGTCTCGATGCGCTCATTTCCAAGGATCCCACTACTGCTGCCGTCGCCCTCGGCGAGCTCATCGACGACGTCGAGGCGGCCACCCGGCCCCGCGATATCGCCTCCCTCAACGCCGACGTCTACCCCGACGGCGTCAAGCTGCTCCTCACCGCCGGGGCTCCGGTCACGACCGGCGAGGACGAGGAGAACATGCTCTTCGCCATGCGCGAGGTGATGGAGAAGGAGCGCCCGCTGCCGCTCCACATCGGCGTCACCCGCGGCCCGGCCTTCGCCGGCGACGTCGGTGCGATGTTCCGCCGCGGGTACACGGTGATGGGCGACGAGGTGAACCTGGCCGCCCGGCTCATGTCGAAGGCCGGGCCCAACCAGATCCTCGCCATCCCTGAGGTGGTCCAGGCGTCACGCACGCTGTTCGAGACCACCGCCATGGAGCCGTTCATGGTGAAGGGGAAGTCGAAACCGATCACGGCGTATGCCGTCGGTCCGGCCCAGGGTGCGCGCCTCGAGGCGTCGGGCCACAACGCCCCCTTCCGCGGCCGTGACGAAGAGCTGGACCTCCTCCGCACTCTGTGGGACAAGGCGAAGCGCGGGGAGGGGTCGGCGGTGATCGTCGGCGGCCCGCCCGGGCTCGGCAAGAGCCGGCTCCTCAACGAGTTCGCCAAGGCGCTGGGCGGATCCGACGTCTTCCAGGCGGTGAGCCGCCGCTACCGGGCCTCGACGCCGTACTTCGCCGCCGGGTTGCTGCTTGGCGAGATCCTCGGCACCGATCGCGAGATCACCGAGGCCTCCCTGCGCCGGCTCGTCGACACCGCTGCACCCGAGCTCGAGCCGTACCTGTCGCTGCTCGGTGACGTGCTCGGGCTCGACATCCCCGAGTCCGGCGAGGTGAAGGACCTGGCCCAGGAGTTCAGAAAGAGCCGGTTGGAGGACTCGGTCGCCACGCTGCTGACGGCGCTGCTCCCCGAGCCCACCCTGCTCTGGTTCGACGATGGCCAGTGGATGGACGATGCGTCGGCGGACCTCGTCGTCGCTCTCGCCGGGGTGGCGAGCGAGCGACCCTGGATCCTGGCCGTCTCCGGTCGCGCCGTGGAGCAGGCCGCAGCCGATCGGGAGCTGGAGGCGCCGACGATCACCCTCGGACCCCTCAGCCCCGACGACGCCACGGCGATCGTGCACCAGATGACCGAGGCAGCACCGCTCCCGGCCCACGTCACCACCGCCATTGTGGAGCGGTCCCAGGGGAATCCGATGTTCCTGCTCGAGCTGCTGGCGGCGTCGGACTCCGAGGACGTCGATGCGTTGCCTGAATCGATCGACGGGTTGATCTCGGCGAGGATCGACCGGCTCGCACCCGAGGACCGCAACGCCCTGCGCCAGCTCGCCGTGCTCGGCTCGGGGTTTCGTCCCGAGTACGCCGAGGTCGTGCTCCCCGAGGGGGCGTCTCCTGCGGCGACGTTCCGGCGACTCGCCGACTTCGTCGAGGCCGACGACGAATGGGTCCGGTTCAGTAACAGCCTGGTCCACAGCGCCGCGTACTCCGGGCTTCCGTACCGGCAGCGCCGCCAGCTGCACGGCCGCATCGCCGAGTCGATCGAGCGCTCCGGGGGCAGTCCGGACCTGATGTCGATCCACTACTCGGCGGCGGCCCGCTGGCCCGAGGCGTGGAAGTACTCGCAGATCGCCGGCGATCATGCCAAGGAGATCTACGCCAACATCGAGGCGGAGAGCTTCTACGAGCGGGCGCTGGAGGCGGCCCGCCATGTGGAGACGGTCGGTGACGGCGACCGGGTGCGGGTGCTGACCTCGCTCGGTGACGTGCGGGTGCATTCCGGGTCGTTCGACGGCGCGTTCGACGCGTACCGGAGGGCGTCCCGGTTGGTCGAGGATGGGTCGGTCGAGCGGTCCGATCTGCATCTCAGGCGGTCCAGGGCCCGGTTGCGGGTCGGCTCGTACCAGTCGGCGCTGCGGGAGACGACGGCGGGGTATCGCAACCTCGAGGCACGTCGCGACCGCGAGGCGGCCGAGGCCAAGGCCCGGCTGGCGGCGTGGGCGGCGTCGATTCGGCTGCAGCAGGGTGAGCTCCGCAAGGCGCTGCAGCTGGCCGAAGAGGCGCTGGAGCAGGGGGAGAGTTGCGACGAGCGGGAGGCCCTCGCCCAGGCCTACATCGTGCTCGACGGCGCCCATGAGATGCTCGGTGAACCGGAGCTGGCCGTGTATGCCGATCGGGCCCGCGAGATCTACGAGGAGGAGGGCAACCTGATGCAACTGGCGGTGTTGGACAACAACGCCGCGGTCCATGCCTATGACGAGGGGCGCTGGGACGATGCCATTGCGTCGTATACCGGTGCCCAGGAGGCGGTACGCCGCATCGGGAACCTCCAGCACGCCGCTTCTGCCGGCGCCAACATCGGTGAGGTGCTGGTCTCGCAGGGTCACCTCGATGAGGCCGAGACGATCCTCCGGGATTCGATCCGCGACCTCAGGGCCTACCACCTCATCGAACTGCTCCCCTTTGCCGAGATCCAGCTGGCGAGGCTCGAGATGGAGCGCGGCAACCTCGGTCTGGCGATCGGCTTCCTCGACCAGATCTACGACGACGCCACCGCGGGAGGGCGCAACGACGATGCCCTGGAGGCGGCGATCTACCTCGCCGACGCCTTGGTGAGATCTGGCGTCGCCGAGCGAGCGCTCGCCACACTCGACGCAGCCGAGGCCCAGGCAGGCGACGAGGCGGAGTTCTACGAGGCCTCGCTGCTCCGGGTCAGGGCCCAGGCGCTGGCACTGACCGGCGATCTCGAAGGTGCCCTGGCCCTGACGGAGAAGGGGCTCGCGGTCGCCCGGGACCACGGCCTGCTGTATGAGGAAGCGCTGCTGCTTCGAGCCAAGGGTGAGATCGCTGATGACAAAGAAGCGGTGGAGGAAGCGAATCGCCTCCTCCACCGCCTCGGTGTTGTTCAGTCTGTCTGACTAGCTGTTTCTCGTCTCCCTATACCCAGCGCCGACCATCGATGAATGAGGCCAACGTATCGACCCGATTGCCGTCTGCGTCCTCGGTGCTCGTGATGATGCAGGTGGTGTGCTTCCCGTCTTCTCCAGCACCTCCGTCCGGGAACAGGCCCGTCACGTCGGCGAGTTCCTCAAACGGCACGTGTGCCGGCACGAACTCGCAGTACAGCGCTTCGAATGGACCGTCCCCGTCGTCGTAGTACAGCGTGCTGCCCTGGGCCTGGCCGATCGACCACGTATGGAACTCGGTCACATAAGCGATGCCAGTCGTCTCCTCGAGAGCATGGAAGTCGTGGACCTGTTCGCCGTTTTGGCGGACATAGCTCTCGAGCACGTACTCCACCGTGTTCTTCGTGCAGAGCGGACCAGGCGGTGGCAAGGTGATCGCGTGCTCGCCAGTACCTGTGTAGCCGCAACCCACCAAGGTTGTCACGAAGTTGCCGAAGTCGTTGTTCCCGTTGTCGACACCCTTAACCACGGTGACGGCGTAACCAACGGGTGCCTGACCAGCGAAGCCAGAGCAGTCTGCGCCCGCGGTCGGTGCACTCTCCCTCCAGCCGAGATCGCCAATTGACGTAGGCACATCAGCGGCCTCGCAGATCGTGAAGCTTCCCACAGGCAAGGCAAGGGTGTAGCTGCCGTCAGCGGCTGTCGTCGTCCCCCCCGCCGGGCTGCCATCCGACGCGAAGGCGCTGATCGACCAACCCTGGATCCCGGCCTCGACGGCATCCTCGGGATCGGTGCCTCCGAACTCCCCGTTCTGGTCATGATCGTGGTACTTCACACCGGAGACGGTGCCGAAATCAAGGGTGAAGCAGAACGTAGTCTGGCTCACCTTGAACAGATTCGGGCTGCCGCCCTTCGTCTGGGTGTGGAGCAGCGTGTCGGAAGTGAAGAGAACGGGGTTGTCGAACAGCGCCGACTTGGCCCCACCGTTGACTATCACTTGTTTGACGGCTGCATCCGCTACCTCGTAGTTGAGGAAGAAGTCTTCCGAAGCACTCAAATTGCTCAGGGTGAAGTCAGCCGTGATGGACGGATTGTCTGGATGCGTCCATGTGTACGTCTGATCCTTGGGGTTGCTGATCCAGAGTTCGTATTGCCCGACCGAATCGACCAGGCCTTCCGTCTCAATGAAATCACAACCCCCGGGACCGCCACCCCATTCGATCTCGGATGGGGTAACGCCGTTTCCGGAATCCGGACCGCCGCCAGCTTGTGCCGGCAGGACCGCCACGACCAGCGCCACGATCGCCCCCAGAACCAGGAGCGCCGAAAGTCGCGCCGCCCAGGCACGACCGCCGGTCAGTCTCTTAATTGTTGCCAAAAGAACACCTCCCGTGTTCACTCGATCGCCTTGAAATCGTTTTGCGCGCGAAAGAACGCGCTCTTCGAACGAGAAGAAAGAGTCACCTCCCCCGTCCTCGTCTATCCCGCCCACAACACTACGCCCTGCAGGCGACCCAGACAAGCCGAAACGGTATTCGACTGCTCGCGCTAGTGCTCGTGCAAGCCCTTGCCCCACACCAGATAATGGGTCAACGGGGTCTGTGCGTGCGCCGATAAACGCAGGATGTCGTTGACCCGGCCCTCGACCGCGCCCGCAAAGACC
>CAZCBO010000161.1:1632-6740 GCA_964496825.1 uncultured Acidimicrobiaceae bacterium | reverse complement strand
CACGGCAACGCCACGGCGGAGCCGGTCGCTCGCATCGACCCCGAGGAGCACTTCCACGCCTGGCAGCACGCTCGACGCCACGGGTGGGAGATCGGCGGCGTCTTCCACTCGCATCCCGCATCGCCGCCGGTGCCGTCGGCCTCCGATCTCGCCGGGGTCGACCCTGAGTGGGTGTCGATCATCCTCGGCCCGACCGAGGTGCGGGCCTACCGGGTCAGGGACCGCGTCGCCAGCGAGGTCCCCATTGGGCGGGGGTAGCCTCGACGGTGTGACCGACGAGCACTCTCCCGAGGCCTATCGGACCCTGTTCGGGCTCATCGGTGCCGGGTTGCAGGCGACGGCACTCATCTTCATCGTGGCTTCGGCACTCGTCGCACCGTGGTGGGTCGTCGCCGTGTTGCTCGTCATCTGGGCGGCGGCAACCGTGTGGTCGTGGCTGCGGTGGAGCGAACGCAGCTGGTTGCCGGTCGCCTCGGGTACCGTCGCCGCCGTACTGTGGATCGTCGCCATCACGGTGTTCACATGACGAAGCTCACCGTCCTGGGGTCGAGCGGCGGGTCGCCGACCCGGACGAACCCGGCGTCGGGCTATCTGTTGGAGACCGAGGCGACCACGATCTGGATGGATGCCGGAACCGGCACGTTCATGTCGCTCGCCGAGCGGATGGATCCCGGCACGCTGTCGGGCGTGGTGATCAGCCACACCCACGTCGACCACTGCGCCGATCTGTTCGGGCTGTACGGGTACCTGGCTTTCGGGCCTTCGGGTACGGTGCCCATCCCCGTCTACGTTCCGGTCGGCGCCAGGGCGCACCTCGCCGCCTTCGCGGGTGCCACCGCCGAGCACGTCTTCCACGTAGTGCTCGACGTCGTCGAGGTCGAGCCGGGCGACGAGGTGAAGATCGGTGATGTCCGGCTCCGGTTCGGCAACGCGGCCCACTCGGTACCCGGTGTCGTGACGCGGGTCGAGTCGGTCGACGGAGCCGTCGCGTACTCGGGAGACACCGGCCAAGGTTCCGATCTGGCGACGGTGGCGGCGGGCGCCGACCTGCTGCTGTGCGAAGTGTCGATCGCCGGCTCGCGCACCGAGCAGAGCTATACCCACCATCTGACCGCCGAGGAGGCGGGAGCGACGGCAGAGGAGGCCGGGGTGGGGCGACTCGCGGTCACGCACTTCGCCACCGGGGTCGACCCGGCCACCGCTGTGGCCGAGGCGCAGTCGATGTTCAACGGCCCGGTCTCCGCGGCGATGCCAGGAGACGTATTCACGATCGGGGAGGGACGATGAGGGAAGAGCGAGCCGCCGATGCGTTGCGCCCGGTGAAGATCCACCGCGGCTACACGGACATGACGCCGGGATCGGTGCTCATCGAGATGGGCCGAACCCGCGTGCTGTGCACGGTCGCCTTCGATCAGGACGTGCCGCCGTGGATGAAGGAGAGCGGCGAGGGCTGGGTCACCGCCGAGTACTCGATGCTCCCCGGTTCGAGCCCGCAGCGGGTGCGGCGGAGCTCGATCTCCGGTGGTCGTACCAAGGAGATCCAGCGGTTGATCGGACGCTCGCTGCGAGCGGTGGTCGATGCCGGGGCGATGGGGCCGCTGACCGCACGGGTTGACTGCGATGTGCTGCAGGCGGACGGCGGAACCCGGACGGCGGCGATCACCGGGGCCTGGATCGCCCTCGCCGACGCCTTCGACTCGCTCATCGATGCGGGGAGCCTGGCGGCCTCGCCGATCACCGACCATGTGGCGGCGGTGTCGGTCGGCATCGTGGGCGACCAGGTCCTGCTGGACCTGGCCTATGAGGAGGACGTCGGCGCCGAGGTGGATGCCAACGTCGTGATGACCGGCTCGGGCCTGCTCGTCGAGGTTCAGGGCACCGCAGAAGGCATCCCCTTCGGGAGAGAGCAGCTCGATCAGATGCTCGACCTCGCCGAGTCCGGGATCGCCGCCCTGGTCGAGGCGCAAACCAGGGCGAGGGCCGGGTGAGTATCCCGCGCCGGGTCGTGGTTGCCTCGAAGAACCCGGACAAGGTCCGCGAGGTGGAGGCGGTGCTCGCCGAACTCACCCCGCCGATCGAGGTCGTTCGCGGGCTCGATTGGGAGGACATCGAGGAGACCGAGGACACCCTGGAGGGGAACGCGATCCTCAAGGCAACGGCGGTCGCCGCGGCGACCGGTCTTCCCGCCGTCGCCGACGACACCGGGCTCGAGGTGGCGGCGCTCGGCGGCGCTCCCGGCATCAACACCGGCCGGTATGCGGGCCCGAACGCGAGTTACGAGGACAACGTGGCCAAGCTGCTTGCCGACCTGGAGGGCGTCGCCGACCGGGTGGCCCGGTTCCGCACCGTCATCGCCCTCGTCGAGCCCGGCGCCGAGCCGATCGTCGTCGAGGGGTCGATGGAGGGGGAGATCGGCCCCGAGCCCAGGGGCAGCAACGGGTTCGGCTACGACCCGGTGTTCCTCGTCGGAGACCGGACGTATGCGGAGATGTCGGACGAAGAGAAGAACGCGATCTCGCACCGGGCGCTGGCGATCAGGGCGCTGGCCGACGTCCTGGCCGATCAGGCGACCGCGTAGATCTCCCACGCGTCGGGCACGCCCTTGAGGAGTTGCGACCCGCGGTCCTCGAACTCCATGCCGGACCCGGCGACGAGGTCGCGCACGGTGCGAGACACCAGCACCTCGGAGGGCCCGGCGAGACCGGCGACCCGGGAGGCGATGTTGACGTCGTCGCTCTTGGCGCAGTGGGTCACCTGCATCTTCCGCCGAGGCTACCGAACGGCGCTCACGCGACTGAGAAGACCTGCCAATCGTCGGGTACGCCCTTGAGGGCATGGGCACCGCGGTCTTCGAACTCGATACCGGATCCGGCGACCAGGTCCCTGACCGTCCGGGAGACGAGCACCTCGGAGGGGGCGGCGAGAGCTGCGACGCGGGCGGCGATGTTCACCGCGAGGCCGGCGACGTCGTCGCCGACCAGCTCCATCTCGCCGGTGTGGAGCCCACAGCGGACCTCGATCCCCAGCGGCCGCACCGCCTCGGAGATCGATTGCGCGCAGCGGATCGCGCGGGCAGGGCCGTCGAACGTGGCGAGGAATCCGTCGCCGGTCGTCTTGATCTCGTTCCCGCGCCACCGGTTCAGCTCGCTTCGAGTGGCGTCGTCGTGGCGCTGCAGAACGTCGCGCCACCGCCGGTCGCCGAGCGATGCGGCGAGATCGGTCGAGTCGACGATGTCGGTGAACAGCGCGGTGGCCACCACCCGGTCCGGTTCGGCCGCCGTCCGGTGTCCGGTGACGAACTCCTCGATCTCCTGGAGCATGGGTTCGGCATCTCCTGCCCAGAAGAAGTGATCGTCGCCGGGGAGCTCGACCAGCTTGCTGTTCGGGATCTTCGACGCGATGTAGCGGCCCTCCTCGACCTTCACGTCGGGATCGTCCAGCCGGTAGAGGAGGAGCGTCGGGACACGGATCGACGGCAACAGGCTCGTGACGTCGATCATCGTGTTCATCATGTTCAACGTGGCGGCGGCCTTCGGGCTCGCACCCATCCTCAGGTAGCGCGAGACCCATGCCCTGAAAGCCGCATCATCGGACCGGCTCGGGGCGTAGTACTCGAGCAGGCCTTCGACGTCACCCCAGCTGCGCTCGATCTCCTCGGTCTCGGCGACGCGTTGTTCCCAGGTCGGTGCCCACGGGTAGTCATCGGAGCGCAGCCGCTTGACGTAGGAACCCGTGAGGATGAGCCCGTCGGTGCGTTCCGGGTAGGTCCCTGCGAAGAGCACCGACATGTTGCCGCCCTCGGAGTGTCCGAAGACGGTCGCCGAGGCTGAGCCCGCGGCGTCCATCACCGCACGCAGATCGTCCATCCGCACCTCGAGTGGCGGGAGGTGCTCGATCGGAACCGGGTCGGAGAGCCCGGTGCCGCGCTTGTCGAAGACGATGAGGCGGGAGAACGAGGCGATCCGGTCGAGGAACCGGGCGAGGGTGGGGTCCTCCCACATGATCTCGATGTTCGAGACCCACCCGGGGACGTACACGACGTCGCGGGGCCCATCGCCGACGACCTGGTAGGCGATGTTGAGGTCACCGCTCCTCGCGTAGCGCGTGTCCGGCACGATTCCGACCCTACCGATGTGCCCCGGGCTAGCCGCCAAAGGGGAGGTTCTCGAAGAGGTGCTGGCAGGCTTCGAGGGCCTCCTCGAAGCCGGGGTCGGTGGGATCGATCTCACCGAAGGGTCCCACGCCCGAGGCGAGGTCGAAATTGGAGAAGTCCGGGTCGGGGAGATCGAACCCGTTGGCGCGCATGCACTGGGCGAACTCGAGGAGAGTGTCCTGGATCCCGGTGAGGTCGAAGTTCTCTCCGCCCGGGGCGAAGGAGAGTCCCTCGAGGTGGTCGACACAGGCGTCGAAGCCCTCCTCGAGGGCGTCCTGGTCGAAGTCCTCGAACTGCTCGAACCCGCCGGCGAAGTCCACGGCCCCATCCTCGGTGACGACAGGGTCGGGGAACTCAGGGACGCCGCTGTCGCGCATGCACTCGGCGAAGCTCATCAACTTGGCCTCGTCGCCGACGAGGGCGTCCTCGGCTCCCGCCGTGGTCGTCGGCCCGTCTTCGAGGGAGGCGACCCCGTTGTCCGATCCGCCACAGGCCGCGACGACGAGGACAAGGGCTGCGAGGACGAGGATGGGGCGCCCGGCCATGGGCGCAACGCTATGGCGGGTACCGGAGTAGTGCGGGCGGAGGGACTCGAACCCCCACGGGCTTGCGCCCACCAGGTCCTAAACCTGGCGCGTCTCCCAGTTCCGCCACGCCCGCGTGTTGCAGATTGTGGCACGGGTGCTTTCGATAGGGTTCGGTGCATCGACGAAGCGATCAAGTCCAGGCGTGTGTGGCGAGCCAGTTTGCGTACCACTGGCTGGTGGACGCCGGTTACACGAACGTGCGGCGTTATTCGGGCGGCCTCTCCGACTGGGCGGCGGCGGGATACGAGCTGGAGGGGGAGGGCCCGGCCGACGCCACCGGGGGAGGGTTCTTCTTCCCGCCTCCGCCGGACGCCTGACGCGTTGAAGCCCCCTGCGGGGGCTTCGGTGGGTCGCGTGGGAATCGAACC
>CAZCBO010000161.1:0-1622 GCA_964496825.1 uncultured Acidimicrobiaceae bacterium | reverse complement strand
GTTGAGCTAGCGACCCGACACGGAGACTAGCAGCGGTCGGCGCAAGCTCTCATGAGAAGGTCCCTCGCAGCGACTCAATCCATGCCATGGTTCGGACATGGTCGTTAGCGCTGCGCCGTACCACAACCCGGCACACGCCTCGGACGAGGTGGTTCTTTCGGTGTCCAGTGCCGCGCGGCTTGATGAGAGTCTTGGTGAAGTTGGCTCGCGGTAGCGCAAGTTCAGATCTCCAGTATCGGCGCGCAGCCGGCTCGTCGTTCCCTTCGTGGAGATGAAGGGCCAATGTGAACTCGGCGTAGGGTCTGTGATATCGACGAGTCCAGCGAATGAAGATCCTCAGAACATCAGGATCTGCGTTGGCCATAGCGAGCTGCCGCTTCGTCTTCGAACCCTCCGCCCAGTAGAGCACGACGCCGGCGACGAAGAACGGGTCGTCGAGATGTTGTTCAGCGAACCGCCGTGCTTCTTGCCGGATGCGGTCGATCTCCTCTCGCCGCTTCCACTGGGTGTCTACCGGCACGCCCTTCCGCGACGTCGTCCGCTCACGGATGGCCGCCACATGCTCGTCGCTGAGTCGGATGTCTCGACACCAGTAGGACAGCGTCCCCTTCGGCACCGGGATCAGCTCGCGGATCTCGGCGTAGGTGAGCCCGAGCCGGCGCAAGGCCTTGCCCAGCTCGGACCGCTCCCAGCGATGGAGCTCCTCCCACTCGGCGGCTCGCTCCAGCAGCGCGGCGGGAACGGCTGGTCTCATCCGCGCAACGTATCAGGCGAGTGTGACGAGAATCCTGCGACAATACGAGCCACGGGCTGTGGCGCAGCTTGGCAGCGCGCTTGCTTTGGGAGCAAGAGGTCGGCGGTTCGAATCCGCCCAGCCCGACGGATGACACGATCCTCCTTCCTGCTCGACGATGAGATGGCCGCGTACCTCTCGGCGCGCACGGCGCCGCCGAGCGCGCTCGAGCAGGCCCTGATCGAAGAGACGGCAGCGCTGCCGGAGGCCGCCATGCAGATCGCCTGGGAACAGGCCGCCTTCCTCCGCTTCCTCGTGAGGGCCTCCGGGGCAAAGCGAATCCTCGAGCTCGGATCGTTCACGGGCTACTCGGCGCTGGCCATGGCGTCGGCGCTGCCCGCAGACGGAACCCTCACCGCCCTGGATCACAGCGCGGAGTGGACCGCCATCGCTCGGCGCTACTGGAAACAGGCCGGGGTCGACGACCGCATCGACCTGCACATCGGCAACGCCGCCGCGCTGCTCCGCGCCATGCGGCCGGAGCCGTCCTTCGACTTCGTCTTCATCGATGCCGACAAGCCCGGTTACCCCGACTACCTCACGCTGACCGTGCCGCTGCTCGAGCCAGGAGGCGTCCTCGTGGCCGACAACACGCTGCGCCGTGGACGGGTGCTCGATCCCGCCGAGACCTCGGAAGGGATCGCCGCCGTGAAGCGTTTCAACGATGAGCTCGCCGCCGACGACCGCATGGACTCCCAGATCCTTCCCCTGTGGGACGGTGTGACGGTGGCAGTCAAGCGCTGACATCGAGCCGCTCCCGGTAACCTGTCGGTGCACTCGCGGGTGTAACTCAATGGCAGAGTTCCAGCCTTCCAAGCTGGCTATGCGG
>CAZCBO010000160.1:0-6750 GCA_964496825.1 uncultured Acidimicrobiaceae bacterium | reverse complement strand
CGGGTGGACCAGCACCGAGGCGACGACGGGGGTCCTCGGTGAGTCGAACTCGTAGGCACCCGCCTGGCGCCAACCGAGCTCGAGCAGCTCCGCCACGTAGCGCTCGGCCCCCGGCATGACGGCGTCGGGAGAGACCGGGCGCAGGGTCGAGGCGTCGATCGGCGCCGATTGCCTCTTGCCACGCATCCAGAACAGCACTCCGGCCGAGACCGCCAGGGTGACCGTGATCACGCTCGGGGCCAGGATCAGCAGCATCACGACCATGCCGCCGATCGCGACCCACAACAAGGGGGAGAGCGGGCTGACCCAGGTGGCGAGGACGAATACCAGCGCGATCGCCAGGTACAGCAGGCCGAGAGCCGGATCGCCGTCCAACAGGGCTCCGGCAGCGAGCAGGAGCCCCGCACCGAACGCAACGGCGCTCATCGACCGCGCCACCCACATGAAACGCCGAGCCGCGACCGGTGTTGGCGGATACTTGCGGAGACCCATGACTGGATGGTTTCGGCCGGGTTGGTCGGTGGCCTCAAGGGGCTTTTCAGCTGCTCCGGTCCCAGGGTCTCAGCGCGAACAGGGCCGTCCCGCCGAGGATCAGCGCACCCACGACCGAGAAGATCGCGACGCTGGCTGCGGTGCTCTCCGCCGTGAGGAGTAGCTCGGCCAGGCCGACGGCGAGCAAGGCACCGATGGTGATGGCCAGAGCGGGGATGCCGATCGCCGCCACCATGTCCGACCAGAACTGACCCGAGGTCACCGGGGTGGCGGCGCTCACGTCGCCGAAGTAGGAAGGGCGCGCCAGGGCGTCGACGACCGGCGCCGTGATGGCTCCACCCAGGAGCCCGGCCACCGCGGCACTGACGACGAGGGCGGTCACCGGAACCGTTGTGGTGCCCGACACCGACTCGCCTCCGATCGTGACACCGAGACTGACCGCGCCGAAGGCCATCGATCCTCCGAGCACGATGCCCACCAGGGCAAGCCAGCCGAAGGCGAAGCGGGGAGCGTTCGGGTCGCGGGCCCGTCCCGTGACGTAGGCAGAGCCGGCAATGATCAGTCCGCCGAGGGCACCGAGAACGAACACGATGAGCCCCATCAGCGCCGTGCCCGCCGTGAACGATGCCACCCCGTCTTCGACGGCCACCGTGTCGAGCGACGTGAAGGAGCCGAAGAAGGCGGTGAATCCAAGGGCAACCGCAAGCCCGCCGAGCGAGCCGGAGAGGTACGGGGCGAGCGAGCGGCGCATCATCGGTCGGGGATGTTAGGGCTGCCGGCTATCGGCGACCAGCTATCGGGCACAGAGGTCGGGCGCATAGATGCCGAGCACCGGATCGGTGGCGGCCTGGCCGGCGATTGGACCCCACAGGATCAGCTCGTCGGAATCGGAGCTACGCAGCTCGAAGATCTCACCGGCATCGGAGTCGGTGCCGAACTCGACGCTCTGATCCGCGTAGATCGACTGCAGATCGCCCACGGTGTCCCCGGCGCGGAGGCCGCTCAGCGTCTCCAGCTGCGAGGCCGGTGAGCCGAGATCGCCAAACTGCACGTCCTCGCGGTAACCGCTGAAGAGGTCCGCTTCGCTGTCGTCGAGCGTCACGATCGCAGCGAAGGGGCCGTACCGAACGATGCGCTCCAGATCGCCGACGCACACCCCCCAGGCCCCGGTGGAGACCTGCCAGCCGGTGTCCTCGTCGGGATCCCCGAAGCTGGCGGTCAGCGCCCCGATCGCTTCGCCGGCAGGATCGCCGAAGACGATGTCGGCGATGTCGTCGTCCTGGATGCGGATCCGGTCGGTCATCAGCTTCATCCGCCCAACCGGGATCTGCGGGCCGACCGGCGGGTAGGGCTCAGCAACGGGCAGCGCGATCGTGGTGGTGGTCGGTTGGGGCTCGGTCGACGACGTGGTCGTGGCACCCTCCTCGAGGGTGGTGGTCGTCACCGCGCCCGCCTCGGTATCGCCGTCGTCGCGCAACAGTTGGAAGACGGCGACGGACAGCGCCACGAGGAGGAGCGCCACGACCAGGCCGGTGAGCAGGGGCGACCCCGGCGGTGTCGCCGCTGGAGTTCCCGGATCCTCGAGCGGCGGGATCGGCTCGTCTCCCGTCAGGTCGGTCAGGTCGTCATAGGGCTCCGTCCATCCGCCGTCGAAGGGATCCCGGGGGTCGCTCATGGCCCGATATCTTACGGGTAGACCGGCGCCGCTCGCCTGCTCGTGCTCACGCCTCCTCACCGGGGCCGAGCAGGTTCGGGTACAGCTCGGCCAGGATCTCGTCGAACGGCGCGGTGGCGCGAAGCACGGATTGCCCCTGCTCGGTCGTTGCATACAGCACCGGGATCTCGAGCCGGTTGATGGTCGTCACATCGAGGTCTCTGAGGCTCCACGCCAGCGCGATCGCCTCGCCGATGCCGAGGCGATCGTCGAGCGTGAACGCCTCGGTCAGTCCGTTCACCTTGTGGGCGAGGTCGCTCGGCGAATCGAAGCTCTTCAGCTTGGCGACGAGCTGGAGCACGACGTCCTGCTGATGCCGGTTGCGGAGAAGGTCGCTGGCTCCGGGAACCGCACGCCACGCGCCGTCGCGGAACTCGACCGGCTGACGGGACCGTACCCAGGCCAGGGCCGTTGCGCCGTCGGCGATCGTGCAGCCGGCCTCCAGCTCGAGCTGTGCCTTCTCGTCACGCCGGTCGTGGGCGACGCAGATCTCGACGCCGCCCACCGCGTCGATGATGTCGGCGAATCCTTCGAAGTCGAACATCGCGAAGTGGTCGACGGTGATGCCGGTGAAGTCCTCGACCGCCAGCGTCAGGAACGTGGGTCCGTTGATGTCACCACAGCCGTGGAGCGTCGCATTGAGCCGGCTGTAGCCGTTGGTACACCGGTTCGGCACGTAGAGATCCCGCGGGAGCGACACGATGAACGGCTCGCTTCCGTCTTCAGGTAGGACGGTCAGCAGGATGACGTCGGCGATGCCCGCTGCCTCGTCGGATCCGATCAGCAGGAAGGAGCTGTAGCCCTCCTCGGGTGCCTGTTCCCCGGCCACGACGTCCTCGAGCGCTATTTCGTCCTCGTCGTCCATGTCGGGCGGAGCCGGGATCGGTGCCGCGGCTGCTCGGGCCGCCTCGGTGTCGAGGGACTCGCGGGCCACCCCGTTCCAGGCGTTCCAGACCCGCAATCCGATGACCGCGGCGAAGACCACGGTGATGGCGAGGAAGGCGGCTCCCGACCGCTTCAGCATCCGGAGCCAGGGCGAGCGAACCCATCCCCCTTTCGGCTGGTTCACGATGTAACCGACCACGGGCGCACCGGCCTCCTCGAGGCCCCGGCGTGCCTCCCTTACCTCCGCAGGCGTCGCCGTGTCGTCGAGCACCAGCACCGAGCCGTCGGCGTGGGCGGCGAGCAGGCCGGTCGCCTCGCTCGTGGTGATCGGGAGGGCGTCGATGAAGATGAGGTCGGCGCGTTCACCGATGAGATCCAGGGCGGCGGCGAAATCGGTGCTGTCGAGGGGGACCTCGCCCTCGGTGCGGCGGGTGCCGGCGGTCACGACGGGAAGGAGCGACTCGTCTCCGATGTTCCACACCTGGGATGCCTCGGCGAGGGTTGCCTCGCCGAGCGCGATGTCGCTGAGCCCTTCGTCTTCGCCGGTGCTGGAGTAGCGAGAGAGACCGCCGCCTTCGAGGTCGCCGTCGATGAGGACGGCCCTCCTTCCGAGCTGTGTCGCCGCGACGGCGAGATTCAGCGCGATCGGTGAAGGTGAGCCCGATACGCCCGACACCAGGAGCACCTGCCCATTGGTGTGAGCCTCGATAGTGGAGACGAGGTCGCGATAGTCGGCACTGGCGCGCGAAGCCGGATCGACGAGCGTCGGAGCGTCCACATCTCCCGTCTGGACGGTGCCGAGGTGGTAGCTCTCCAGGGTCCTGGCGGCGGCCGGAGGCCCACTGAGATACCACCACACCAGCCAGACCAGGCCGCTGGCCAGGGCCGCAGTCGCGGCGGCGAGGACGTTCCCCAGGGTGGTGTCGGTCAGCTGGAGACCGAGGAGGAAGACGATGACCCCGACCGCGACGGAAATCACGTTCTGGGGGGCGAGCATGCGTTGCCACCGGCTTGCGTCGTCGCGACTCATCTCCACCTGCTGGGCGAACGGGCGACCGATACTACGTCAGGTCGGGAACGGTACCGGCGGCGGCGGGTATCAACCCTGGTCGCAGGGAAGCGGTGAGTAGATCCCCTCGATCCTGCCGCTCTCCTCGGTCGACGAGATCGGTCCCCAGAGCAGGAGCGTCCCGTCGTCGGTGAGCTGGAACGTCGAGGCCCCCTCGACGGTCTCGTAGCTGATCGAGTAACGGGCGTAGGTCTCGGTGAGGGTCGCGAGGTCGTCGCCGAGATGTATTCCCGATGGTGTCGCCAGATCGAGATGGCTCGTCGGCACGTCGGGCGCCTGGAACCGGTAACCGACGAACGTTCCGTCGGCGAGGGTGCCCGACACGATCGCGACGAGCTCGGCCCAGCGCACGAACCGGCCATCCTCGTCGGCGCAGAGGCGATGTTCGGCGCCCGCAACGCCGATCTCTTCAGGTGTCCCCAGGCTGGCGACGAGCCTGCCGATCGCCTCGCTCGACGGGGTCCCGAATGCGATGGGGCCGACGGCGTCGGCTCTGAGTGCCAGGCGTGAGAGTGCGACGGGCTCACCCCACACACCGACCGCGGCAGGGTCGGGGATGGTCGTGGTCGGGACCGTGCTCGAGGGTGGTGGAGCGGTGGTGGTTGGCGGGGTCGTCACGGTGGTAGTCGGAGCAGTCGTCGTCACCGGTGCCGCCGTCGTCTCGGGTGCTGTCGTCCCTTCGCCGGCCGGAGCCGACGGCTCGTCGAGGAGCCCGACGGCGAACATGGCGACGACGGCCACCGCGGAGAGGCCGAGCACGATCGGGATGGCGCGGCGGAGCGTGACCCGCGACGTCGTCTCCTCGACGTCCTCGGTCAGATCGACGGTGAGGTCGCGCTCCGGCCCGAGCGCAGCTTCGGCAGCGGCGGCCACCGGGGCGTCGGGCAGGCCGGGGGTCTCCGAGGTCGCGGCGGCGCCCACCAGTGCGGGCGCCTTCTCCTTCTCGAGCCTTCCGACACGGACGTCGATCCACGGCCGGGCGCACTTCGGACACTCGGAACGGTCGGCGGGACGAGGGGTCCCGCAGTACACGCAGAGGGGGAGCTGGGCGGAGGTCGACATCGCCGCCGAGCATACGCGCAGACCTCGAATAGGCGAGGATTTCGCGTATTCGATCGCGAGTCGCGAGTCGGGAAGCCGATGGCGAACTAAGTCGTGTTTCGTGGTTCCATTCGCCCATGGCCAGAGAACAAGGCGCACCCGACTGGCTGCTGCCGGTGCTCCTCATCGGCTTCGCCCTGATCACCGGCCTCGCCGGCTGGGGGATCTACGAGGTGGCGCGCGACGACGATCCGGGTGAGCGCTCCCTCGCCGGTGAGCTCGAGGTCTACACCGACTGCCTGAGCGATCACGGGGCCGGCGTCCCGCGGGTCGAAACCCGTCCGGACGGAGGCTTTGCCGTCATCGTCCCCGGTTCGCTCCTGGAGCATGAGGTCGATCTCGAGCAATGGCGCGCGGCCGCCGAGCAGTGCAGGGACGTGCAACCAACGCTCGAGAGCCTCTTCGGCAACGTCGACCTCGGTTTCGGCGGGCTGGCCCCACTGTTCGGTTCCGGGCTGTTCGAGGGTGGCGGTCGCGGCTTCGGCGATGGCGGTCCGTTCGGATCACCCGATCTTCGAGAGCTGTGCGAGCGGCTCGAGCGTGGCGCCGTCCCCGGCGGCGTCGACCGCAGGGAACTTCGTGAGCTCTGCGAGCTCATGGGGGCCTGAAACGCCGAGTTTCCATGGGTTTCCATGGGATGTCCCGGGTGACTGGTCACTCGGGACGTCCGAGAAACAGGGTTCACAAATGGACCGCAATGTGTGATATTGGGACGTCGAGCCGGTCGCGCGAGTAGTGGTAGCGCGCCACCGTCGGTGGGAAGAATCGGGCGGACGGAATCGTGTTGGAGGACTCTGTGACATCAGACCAGAAACCGCGCAAGGCTGTGGTGAACCGCGCGGTGCGTGAGCGCGAGGAAGCCAAGGAGCGGGTCCAGCGCGACACGTTGACGCGAACGCGTCGCGAACGAGATCGAAGCAAGCTCACCGACGAGCGGGGTCGGCTGACGACCGACCTGGTGAGCCAATACCTGACGGCCATCGGTGAGTACGAGTTGCTCACCGCAGAGAAAGAGGTCGACTACGCCCAGAAGATCGAGGCCGGCCAGATCGCCCAGGAGCGCCTCGAGAACGCAGATTACGACGGCCGGGGCGAGATGATCGCCCTGCGTCGCCAGGCGAGGCGAGGACAGGCGGCGAAGGACGCGTTCCTCACGGCGAATCTCCGGCTGGTCGTCGCCAACGCCAGGCGCTACGCGAACACCTCGGGGATCGACTTCCTCGATCTCATCCAGGAGGGCAACCTCGGTCTGATCAGGGCCGTCGAGAAGTTCGACTGGCGGAAGGGCTTCAAGTTCTCGACCTACGCCACCTGGTGGATCCGGCAGGCCATCACCAGGGCGATCGCCGACAAGTCGCGGACAGTGCGGATCCCGGTCCACCTCCACGACACCCTCGCTGCGGTCCGTGCGGCCCAGGCCAGCCTCAAGGCGGAGCTCGGCCGTGATCCCCGGCCGGAGGAGATCGCCGCGGAGGCCGGGGTCGACGTC
>CAZCBO010000159.1:6062-6796 GCA_964496825.1 uncultured Acidimicrobiaceae bacterium | reverse complement strand
TCACCGAAGCCGACGGCGACACCGAGCGGGCCAAGGAGATCCTGCGCGAGCAGGGTCTCGCCGACGCCGCCAAGCGGACCGACCGGGCCCAGACCGAGGGTGCCGTCGGCTCATACCTGCACAAACAGGCCGGCAGGCCCGTGATCGGGGTCATGGTGGCGCTCGGGTCGGAGACCGACTTCGTCGCCAAGAGCGAGGAGTTCCAGCGGATGGCGAACGACATCGCCATGCACGTCGCCGCCGCCCGACCGCAGTGGATCACCAGGGACGAGGTCCCCGAGGAGATCCTCGACGAGGAACGGCGGATCATCGCCGTTCAGGCCGTCAACGAGGGGAAACCCGAGGACGTGGTCGACAAGATCGTCGAGGGCAGGATCGAGAAGTTCTTCGCCGACCACGTGCTCTACGACCAGGAGTTCATCCGCGAGGAACGCTTCAAGGGCACGGTGGGCGACATGGTGAACCAGCTTGCTGCCACCATGGGGGAGAACATCAGCGTCGTCGACATGTCGAGGGTGGCAGTCGGCGAAGGAGGGTGATGTGGCCAGAGTCGTGCTGAAGCTCTCCGGCGAGGCCTTCGCCGACCCCGAGCTCGAGTACGGGATCGACCCGGAGGTCGTCGACCGGGTGGCGGGTGAGATCGCCAAGGTCCATCAGGAGGGCCACGAGATCGCCATCGTCGTCGGCGGTGGCAACATCTTCCGCGGTGTCAGTAGCGCCGCAGAGGGGATGGA
>CAZCBO010000159.1:0-6052 GCA_964496825.1 uncultured Acidimicrobiaceae bacterium | reverse complement strand
GATCGCGCAGGAAATCGTCGAGCTTCAAACGCTCGGCGTCGAAGTCGCGATCGTCATCGGGGGCGGTAACATCTTCCGTGGCGTGGCCGGCAGCACAAAGGGCATGGACCGCGCATCGGCTGACTACATGGGCATGCTGGCGACCGTGATCAACGCCCTGGCTCTGCGAGACGCCCTCGAGCGGGCCGGCTCGGAGACCAGGGTGCAGACCGCCATCAGCATTCAACAGGTGGCCGAGCCCTACATCCGGCTGCGCGCCATCCGCCACCTGGAGAAGGGCAGGATCGTGGTCTTCGCCGGTGGGACCGGCAACCCGTTCTTCACCACGGACACCACGGCGGCTCTCCGCGCGGCCGAGATCGGCGCCGATGCGGTGCTCAAGGCGACGAGGGTCGACGGCGTCTACGACGCCGATCCTGCGACCCACCCCGACGCCAGGTTGATCTCCGACCTGGGGCACATGGACGCCATCGCCAAGAGACTCGGGATCATGGATACCACTGCCATTACGATGGCGATGGACAACGACCTCCCCATCCGCGTGTTCAACATGAATCGCCCTGGTGAAATCGAACGAGCCGTACGCGGGGAGGACGTCGGAACGCTCGTGCACTAGGAGGTGGGCGATGATCGATGCCTTGCTCGATGAAGCGGACCACAAGATGGACCAAGCCGTGGCTCACGCCAGCCAGGAGTTCGGCACGATCCGGACCGGTCGAGCCAACCCTGCCCTGCTCAACCGGATCACCGTGGACTACTACGGCACCGAGACCCCGCTGCAGCAGCTCGCCAGCTTCACGGTGCCCGAGGCCCGTCTGCTGGTCGTCCAGCCCTACGACAAGTCGGCGATCACCAACATCGAGCGGGCGATCCAGGAATCGGATCTGGGCCTCAACCCCTCCAACGACGGGAACGTGATCAGGCTTGCCTTCCCGACCCTGACCGAGGAGCGGCGCAAGGAGCTGATCAAGGTCGTTCGCGGCCTCGCCGAGGAGGGGCGGGTCGCCATCCGCAACGTGCGTCGCCACACGAAGGACAGCATCGAGGCCGAGGACGTCTCCCAGGACGACATCCATCGCGCCGAGAAGGAGCTCCAGGAGATGACCGATCGTCACGTCGAGAAGCTGGACGAGCTGCTGGCGACGAAAGAGGAAGAGCTGCTGGAGGTCTGAGCTGCGGAGATGGCAAAGGATGAATCCAAGGACGGGGCGGACTCCGAGGTACTGTCCTTCGGCATGACCGATCGCGACGACACCGAAGAGCCCCAACTCGAGGAGCCCCATCTCACGCCCTCGACGCCCGACCCGGGCTTCGATGGCTGGCTCGACGGCGAGGAGAACCCTTACGAGGGGCTGGAGGGCGGTGCGGCCGAAGAGGTGGCCGATTGGATCGCCTTCGCTCGCGGTGAGGCCGACGAGGAGGAGGAAGAGTCGGAGCCCCCCTCGGCTGCGGCGGATCTCGCCCCCGAAGATGCCGACGACGAGGGGTTGTGGGCCGGCGAGGGCGATCCGCCCGCGGGATACGACATCAAGGGCAACACCGACTCGATGTTGTATCACCGTCCGGACAGCTGGATGTTCGATGCCGCCGTCGCCGAGGTGTGGTTCTCGTCCGAAGCCGCCGCGATCGCGGCCGGGTTCGCGCCATCACCGACCCACCCCGGTGCAGCCGAGGAGGTGGAAGAGGAGGAGCGGGAGGAGCCCGGCTCCGCGCCGGCGGCGGAGCTCCCCCAGGAGCCGGGTGAGAGCGAGCCCGACGAGGAGGAGGAAGACACCTCCGAGTTCCGCCTCCCGACGTTCGAGGAAGACACCGGAGAGATCCCGGTTGGGGCCGAGGAGGTGGAGGTCGAGGACGATCTCGATGCCGTGGCCGAGATGCCGGCCATCAAGCTCGGAGAAGAACCCGTCGAACACGCCGCCGACGAGGAAGAGGAGCCGGAGCAGCAGGACCTGACCGAGGAGGATTACCTCGGTGCCGCAACCCAGGACCACGCCGAGCTCGCCGCGGCGATCGCCGCGGCCGAGCTCGAGGCCACCGAGAAGGTCGCGCTGTCCGCCCAGATCCCCGGTCTCGAGTCCGGCGTGGTCGGGTTCGAGGACGTCGTCGAGGAGCGCGAGGGGGAGGAAGAGGAGGTCGAGGAGCCGGACTCGTCGAACCTCGTCCTGCGGGTCGGCACCGCACTGACGCTGGTGGCCGCACTGGGCCTGTCGCTGTTGTGGCGTCCGGCCCTGATCGTCTTCGTGCTTGCGGTCTTCGTGGTCTCCGCCGGCGAGTTCTACTCGGCCCTCATCCAACATCGGTTCAAGCCGATGTCGCTGTTCGGGTTTCTCGGTATCGCCGCAGCAGCGCTGGGGACGGCGGCCTGGGACGTGCGCGCGATCCCGATCTCGCTGGCGATCATGGCGACGGTCGTGCTCCTGTTCAGCGCGGTGAGCCACCGCCGCGACGAGCCGGCGGCGAACTTCTCGCTGACCGTCCTCGTGGCGGCTTGGATCGGTGGGCTCGGGGCGTTCGCCTTCGACATCATCGCCGCCGACGACTACCAGGTCCTGATCATCTCGCTCGTGGCCATGGTCGCCCTCGTCGACATCGCCGCCTACTTCGTCGGACGCCGGATCGGAAGACGTCCGATGTCGCCGGTGCTCTCGCCGAAGAAGACCGTCGAGGGGCTGGTGGCGGGAACACTGACCGCCCTGGGGGTCGGCGCCATCATCGGTTATCTCGTCGATCCCATCGACCTGCCCACCGGGCTGATTCTCGGCGCCGTTGTCGCCGTGTTCGCTCCGATCGGCGACCTCGCGGTGTCCGTCGTCAAGCGATCGCTCGACATCAAGGACATGGGCTCGATTCTGCCCGGTCATGGGGGCCTCCTCGACCGCATCGACGCCTTCATCGGAGTCATCCCCGCGGTCTGGGTCGTGCTGACGTGGCTGGACGTGATCTGAGACCCCTCGTCGTCCTCGGGGCGACGGGATCGATCGGCAGACAGACCCTGGAGGTGGCCGATCGGCTCGGCATGCCGGTCACGGGCCTCGGCGCCGGCCGTGGATCGGCGGCATTCTCAGAGCTCGCCGCCCGCTATCCGGGCGCGGCCCTCGCCGTCGCCGACCCCGGGGACGAGTTGCCTCCTTCGGCTTCGGTCGGCTCCGATGCCGTTGCGGCGTTGGGGGCCACGCCGGGTTCGATCGTCGTCAACGGCATCGTCGGTGCCTCGGGGCTGGAGCCGACCCTGCGGGCCCTCGAGGCGGGGAACCGCGTCGCGCTCGCCAACAAGGAAAGCCTGGTCACCGGTGGCCCACTGGTGCTCGCCGCGCTGGAGGCCGAGGGGGCCCAGCTGATACCGGTCGACAGCGAGCACTCGGCGGTGTGGCAATGTCTGGCCGGTGAGGACCCCGCCCTGGTGAAGCGGGTCGTGTTGACGGCCTCGGGAGGACCGTTCCGGGGAATGGCCGCCGAGGAGCTGGCGACGGTCACGGTCGATGCGGCGCTGGCTCACCCCACGTGGGACATGGGCGACCGCATCACGATCGACTCGGCGACGCTGATGAACAAGGCCCTCGAGGTCATCGAGGCGCACTTCCTCTTCGGCCTCGGCTTCGATCAGATCGACGTCGTCGTCCACCCCCAGAGTTTCGTCCACGCCTTCGTCGAGTTCGTCGACGGCGTGGTCAAGGCCGAGGTCGGGTCCCCGGACATGCGCAAGCCGATCCAGGTCGCCCTGACCTATCCGGACCGGGTGTCCGGCACGGCGACGTCGTTCGCCCCGATCGACCTGACCTTCTCCCCGCCCGACCGTGATACCTTTCCCGCCCTCGACCTCGGCTATCTCGCAGGACGAAGGGGCGGAAACGCTCCTGCGGTGCTCAACGCCGCCGATGAAGTAGCCGTGACCGCCTTCCTCGACCAGCGGATCCCCTTCACCGCCATCACCGAGGTGGTGGCAGCGAGCCTCGAGGCCGTGCCGGTGCAGGATTTGGAGCTGCTCGACGACGCCCTCGAAGCCGACCGGGAGGGCAGAAAGGCAGCGGCGAAGGCCGTTGCCGACTGGTCGGAATACCGAGAGTCGACCGGTACGGTTCACCGATGAGCCCAGCCAGGAGGCCGCGATGACCGCTGTGGTGATGCTCATCGGTATCGCGTTGATGATCGTCATCCACGAGGGTGGCCACTTCCTCGCCGCCAAGTGGTTCGACATGAAGGCAACCGAGGCGTTCTTCGGGTTTGGACCCAGGATCTGGTCGACCACCCGCGGCGAGACCGAGTACGGGCTCAAGGCCATTCCCTTCGGTGGCTACGTCCGGATCATCGGGATGAACCCCCTGGAGGAGATCCCACCGGAGGAGGAGGCGCGCACCTACCGGGCCGCACCGTTCTGGCAGAAGTCGGTCGTCGTGCTCGCCGGCATCGCCAGCCACCTGATCATGGCTTTCCTCCTCTTTCTGCTGGTGTTCTCGGTGTGGGGCCAACGGGCCGAGAACGCCGACGGGGAGCTGATTCCCACCACCGTGCTCTCCATCGTTCCCGAGGTCACGCCGGACGGCGACCCCTCCCCGGCCCACGACGCCGGGTTCCAGGCGGGCGACGTGGTGACGTCGTTCGACGGCAGGCCGGTCGACAGCTGGGACGCTTTCGTCGACGAGATCCGGGTCAACGGCGGCAACACCGTTACCGTTGCCTACACGCGGGACGGTGTTCCCAGCGAGGCGACACTGACCCTGGCCACCATCGACTCACCCGACGAGGAAGAGGGCCGGATCGGCTACTTCGGCGCCGCCCCCGAGGTCGAGCGGATCGATGCAGGTGTTCTGGCGAACATCGGCGCCGCCTTCCGCAGCGTCGGTCGAGCCATCGTCGAGAGCTTCGCCGGCCTGTGGGCGATGATCACCGGACTGCCCGATCTGCTCCTCGGCATCGCAGGCGACGATCCCGAGGCGATCCAGGACGTGCGTCCGATCACCCCGATCGGTCTGGCGCGCATCGCCGGCCCGCTGGAGAGCACGCTGGTGCTGCTGGCGATGGTCAACGTCTTCGTTGCGATCGTCAACGTCATCCCCCTGTACCCGCTGGACGGTGGGCACTTTGCGGTTGCGCTCTACGAGAAGGTCACCGGGCGCGAGCCGGACGTCCGCAAGCTGATGCCGGTTGCCGCCGTCGTCCTCGTCTTCCTGGTCACCGTCGGCCTCGTCGGCCTGTACCTCGACATCTTCAGGCCCTTGCAGCTGTAGCTGGTATCACCCGACTCGGTACGATTACCCCATGATCCAGCGCCGGCCCACCCGCCGCGTCGATGTCGGCGACGTCCCCATCGGTGACGGCGCACCCATCGCCGTCCAGTCGATGACGACCACCAAGACGGCCGACGTCGAGGGCACCCTCACCCAGGTCTATGCACTGGCCGGTGCTGGTGCCGACATCGTGCGGATCACCTGCAACGACGTCGATGCCGCCACCGGGCTCGCCGAGATCGTGCCGCGGGCGCCGGTGCCGATCGTCGCCGACATCCACTTCCAGTACCGCCTGGCTTTGGCAGCCCTCGAGGCCGGGGTGGCGGGTCTCCGTCTCAACCCGGGGAACATCAGGAAGGAGGAGCACATCAAGGCCGTGGCGCGGGCCGCCGCCGACGCCCGTGTGCCGATCAGGGTCGGGGTCAACGCCGGGTCGCTCGACAAGGATCTGCTCGAGGAGTTCGGTGCTCCCGTGCCCGAGGCGCTGGTTCGATCCGCCCTCCAGGAGATCGGGTACCTCGAGGACGTCGGGTTCGGCGACATCAAGATCTCGGTCAAGCACTCGAACGTGCCGATGATGGTCGATGCGTACCGGCTGCTCGCCGACGAGGTCGACTACCCGCTGCACCTCGGAGTGACCGAGGCCGGGCCACCACCCGGCGGGTTGATCAAGTCGGTAGCCGGCATCTCGACGCTGCTCCTCGAGGGCATCTCGGAGCGCAACTTCCCCCTGATCCAGGGGACGGTCCTCTTCGTCGCCGTCGTCTACGTCACCGTCAACCTGCTGGTCGACATCGCCTACGGGCTGGTCGATCCGCGAGTGAGGA